>NZ_JBKQQD010000207.1:0-2993 GCF_052144515.1 Mycobacterium sp.
CCGCGGGGTCGCTCTGCCATCCGGCCATGCCCGCCGCGAGACCTTTCATCACCGCCTCGTAGCCCTCGATGGTCGTCTGGTCCGGTGATGCGGGGGCGATCGCCCGATACCCGACCTTCGACACCGGGTAGGCGTAGAGGATCCGGGCGAGCAGCCCGCGACCCCGGAACTGGCGGTTGGCGGCGATCGCGTTGAGCACGGCGGGCTGCAGCATCAACCCGAGCGTGAGCGCGGGCCGGCGAATGTATTCGGGCGGTCGGCCTTTGCGGTCGACTTTCATCGGATCTCCGGAGTGGCCTTTGAGCCACACGTCCATGTTGGGGATGTTGTTGCTGTAGCGGCCGGCGATGATGTCGAAGATGCCGCCCTCGGCGGTGATGATCGCCAGCCGTCCGCCCTGCTCGGCGAGCACACTCGCGGCGGCCTCGGGGGTGATGTCGTCGGCGACCAACCGCGGCACCGCCGGAACCTCGATCGAGGCGGCGATCTGGGCCGCGCCGATCGCCTCGGCCATCGCCGTATCCCAATTGTCGGTGCTGGCCGCCTTGGCTGCCTCATGCTTGAGCTTCTCCGCGGCCTTCTCGGCGACCTGCTTACGGGTCTCGGACTCCAGACGGGTGGCCACACCGGTGTCGGCGAGTAGTTGCTCGGCGTCCAGTAGGGGCCGGACCATCGCCAGCTGCACCGCCGACTTACGTTCACCGGGGGCCGCGATCGTCGCGGTGTACAGGTTGAGCGGTTCGCGCCAGCCGCCGCGGATCTCGATCTCGGCGTGACCGCCGGTGCAGGCCGCCAGGGCGGACAGCACCGAGGTGGCGGGCATCGCCGGATCGGTTTGGGTGGCTTCAGCTACGGCGTGCACCATTTCGGCGATCGGGCCGGGCAACATGTCGACCGGGAACGCCGGTATCGGCGTGCTCTGCGTCAAGGGGATCGGGTCACCGTCGAACAGATCCTCGTCGGTGTCGGGCATCGGGTTGGCGTTGTCGGCGTTGGGAATCATCACACGACCCCTCTCAAAGCTCGGGCGGCGGCCTTCATATCGCCGTTGTGGTTGAGGACCGCGTAAGCGCGGAACTTGGTGTAGCCCTTGGGTTGTGATGCTTCAGTGACGTCGAACGGGGTGTTCGGGGAGTACACGAACAGGCAGCCGTGGCTGATAGTGGCCGAGCAGTTCGACGTCGCGGTGGGGTGCAGCCACCGGCTGCCGTCACCATCAGGATCACCGTCGCGGCATGCCCAGCCGTGCGGCATGAGGACGTCCGCCCAGGATGTTGCCGCGGTGAATTCGTCGGCGATCGACGGGCCGGAAAAACGTTGCGATCGGAGGGGTTTTCTCGGCGGTCCGACGCGGGGACGCTCGGCGATCAGATCGACCAGCCATGCCGGCGGCACGATCACCGGGTGATCGCAACGCACATACCGCTCACCGCTATCGGGGTGGATCGACGGCGCGAGCAATACATACCCGCCGTGGTCCTTGTACTCCAGCCCGGCCGGTAACCCAGCCTTGGACAGCTTGCCCGGCGGCCGATAGAAGAACAGGTGCAGTCCACCGGATCCGGTGATCTGGGTGAAGGTGGCCGGCAGTGGGCCATAGCGGTTTTCGAGTTCGGCGAGGGCCTGCAGTCCTTTACCGGGGTGGGGTCGCCGGTGGGGGCCGTCCACGTCGAGGACGAACATGCTCGCGGGCACGCGGGCGCCGATGTTCGCGCCGCGGTAGCGACCAGACCACCAAGAGACGACCTGATCGACGTCAGTTGTTGCGTCGAGGACCCCGCGTCCGCCCTTTATCGCTGGTGCCTTGCCGTGGCAGGGGAACACGGCCCAATGGTTTATCGCGGCCTCGACCGCGTGCACGCCGATGTCTGTGGCGTCGATGACGGTGGCGCCCAGTTCGCGGATCGCGTTCGCGGTGTTGATCAGGTCGGCGGCCCACCAGCTCACCTGTTGCGACGAAGCAAGATCGCTCATGCTGCCACCGCCCCGGCCGTCCGGGATTTACGCCAGCACACGGGGCCGCGGCGGCGCGACACTGACAGCACCGCGCGTAACCGTCGCCGACAGCGCAGGCAGCGGGTAATATCGGCGGTATTGGTGTTGTTACGAATTGGCCGGTTCTGTGGTGGGGCCGGTCTTTTTCGTGCCGGGCTCATGCCGAGGCCATCTCCTGGCTTTCGAGCCACGCCAGCACCACTGATTTCTTCCAGACCCGGCGCCTGCCCAGCTTGAAACTCGCGGGGCCACTGCCGATATGAGCCCAGTATCGCCAAGTCGACGCCGGTGTACCCGTCATCTGCTCGAGTTCGGGAGCTGATAAATAGATCTCGTTGTCCACCAGCCTATGCCTTCCTATGGTCGGTGCAGTCCCGATTTCCGGAACAAGAGTCAGTGTTACCGCGTTGGTTGCATTGGTCAACCGAAAAGGGGTATATTCCCGATCATGGGTAAGCAGTCCCCCGTAGAGACCGGTTTTCGGGATCGGGTGAAACGTGAGCGGGATCGTAACGACTGGTCGCAAGCAGACCTGTCAAAATTGCTGCAGCGCAGGGGATTAGAGCATATCTACCCCACGACAGTCGCCAAGATAGAAAGCGGTGAGCGGGCAGTCCGCATCGACGAAGCTGCGGCGTTGGCCGACCTTTTTGGAGTGTCCGTCGACGCGCTCCTTGGCCGCGGCATCAGGCATGACCTGGCTTACATACTGCGCGCTGTGCTCGACACTGCTCGTCGGTCGGCAGAGCAGGCTGCGGCGATTGACGACGCGCTCAGCGCCAGCCTTGTGGATCTGGACGCGCTCGACTTCAAGGGACGAGACGAACTTGAAGAGGAAATACTGCGCGCCCAGCACGCCATTCGGGAGGTGCACGGCGCATTTTCAAAGGTCACAAAGTTCAGGCTGCCCCCAGGTTTCCGGGTGATATTGCGGAAGAGTCTCGAAATACCCGAAACCCGCACAGTGCTAGTGGGACCAGAGGCCTCGGAATGAGACG
>NZ_JBKQQD010000208.1:0-5680 GCF_052144515.1 Mycobacterium sp.
GCTGCGGGCATTCCCGGTCGAAGTGCCGGTCGGGGTGGCCTTCGCCAAACGCTCCGGAATGGTCATCGACGGCACGCCTGACGAATTCGAGGCGCTGGCCGGCCGGATCGCTGTGTTCCGATTCGACCCGGACACGCCGGTTTAACGGGCTGAGTTCGCCTCAAAGCTGGACCGGCACATGCTTTTCCGCGCATGCGTCGGTCACCGCCGCGATGATGTCCTGGGTGCGCAACGTCTCCAGGTCCTCGATGGTCACCGAGCCCCGGTCGGTGCGGTTCTGGGCGGCCACCCGAGAATCCCGCAGCCGTTCGGCGCGCTCGACGACGTTGCCTGCTGACCAGGCTCAAGGTGGCGGCCGCACTCATGGTGCTCGATGGCCGCTCACAAATCAGCGACTTTGACTGGAAACTGGCCACCACTGTCATGGCACGCAGTGATGTCGCGCGCCGATATGTGCGCCGGGCAATGGACGAACAGCGTCGCGAGCGGAACCGAGGTAGGGCGGCCGAGGCCGCCGAACGCGATGAGTACATCAGCGATAACAATCTGAGCCGGGCAAAGCGCGCCGTCTTGCGTCGGCTTGACGCGTTAGGCCCGCAGCGTCTTGCAGGCCATGTTCAGCGCTTCGCGTGCGGCGGGCTCGATGATGGTCGCGCGCGGTTGGCCGTAGCGGACCGCGATCTCCACCAACTCGTCGGGAGCGTAGGACACAAACCGCAGCTTGCGGTTGAATCAGCCCGCCAAACCTGGGTTCACGGTGAGGAATTCGTCGACTTCCTTCTCGTATCCGGCGCCGGTGAAACAGAAGTCGAACCGATGCACCTCCAATGCCCCTCCAATGCCACCAGCAGCTGGTTGACCGCCTCCATGCCGATCATGTCCGGTAGTCCGTCGTGGTGGCGTTCCACCAAGGATGCGCTGACGCTCAACGACGACCTCGACAGGTCGTTGCGACTTCGAGATGTGTCTCTGACTATCTCGCAACTCAGAATCTCGGTTTGCGCGGGGTCACGGCTGCGGTCGCGACAAGTTTCCCGTAGGCACGGCTGGGGCCTACCGGTCGCGGCAGACTCGGCGGGCGATTCATGCCATACGGGGTTGCAAATACCCTCTTCTGTGGGATTAAATGCCCCGCCACCTCGCCGTTTGCGGTAGCTTAGGCAGGGTTGATCTTGACTGGCGATGCTTGGACGAGGGTTGACTTTCTCAGTGAGCGCTGCCGCCTTTCCGAATATAGAATCCACGACCATAATCTTTGATCGCGGGCCGGGGCTTCGCGCCGCTACGATTAATTCGACCATCTGCAATGCAGGGGCCTCGGCAGTTTTGTGGTGGTCTTTTGGAACCCGATCTCAACCCTCATACACGGTCTCAGACACTTGCCGAACATCACTGCGTCTAGGAACTACCGGAGGTCAGTTGCGTTGTGGCCCGTAAGCGACGTAATCAAAGGGCTATGGTTTTCGCAAGCTAACGCCGGCTTCCGCCAAGGCCATTAGAGGAGGACACTGTGCCCTTTC
Organism: Mycobacterium sp.; assembly: GCF_052144515.1. GTDB lineage: Bacteria > Actinomycetota > Actinomycetes > Mycobacteriales > Mycobacteriaceae > Mycobacterium. The sequence continues at coordinate 1,521 of NZ_JBKQQD010000208.1, forward strand.
GCAGAGGCTGGTCTCCCCAGCTGCCACCCTTGCGCGACTTCGTGATTTCTGCAGGTTTCGGTGGAGTGCTGGTGTTGCTGGCGGCGGTGATTGTGCTCCTCTCCGCGCTCTTGGCTTCTCGACGCGGGGCTCTACGGCTCGACAGGCAACTTGAACAACAAGATCGGCACCATCAACAAGGTCGTGCGGACAGGTGGCGCCGCGAAGCGATCGAGCGCTGCTGGGAAAGGCTGGTGTGGTTGGTCAAAACGGCAGGCATCGATCCTTCGGCAGTTGACGCTGACGAAGCGAGTCTTGGACTTGGACCAGAACTGACGCTCGCGATTCTGCAGGGCCTCCAACGCGATGCAAAAAAGCTGGGCGACAATACCCTGACTCAGGCTGTCGCGGTGTACCTCAGCCAATACGGGTTGGTGCTAGGACAGCACATCGGGTCGTTACCTGATGTGCTTCCTCCATCCAATGGACATCTGGAGCTTGCAACGGAAGGCAGAAGTGGCGGCATCGTGTCGGGGCAAGACGATGAAACAAATTCCGCCACCACCGCGACGAGCACAAGTAAAGGGCACCAGAAGTGACCACACTGGGCCAACACATCGAAAATCTCGACCTGCCGACATGGGCCGCGTTGACGAAGCGTACTGCCGAACGAGCGATCGCTGCGGCTGAGCAGGCAGGTCAAGAGCCTCCCGAGCTCTTGGTGGCGGTGGCCAAGATGAGTGAAACCGAACTCATCGATGCCCGTCATAAGAACATCTGGCACTCCAAACGCAGGCCACCAACGGTGAGGATGCGGCTTATCGAAGCCGAGCATCTACGTGCGCTGGCTGAGCAGCGGGTTCAAGGTGCCGAACAAGATAAAAAAGACGCGATTGCCGACGCGGCAGCCGCACGCGTTGAGGCGCAGCAGTGCGCGGCGGCCGCCGAAGAAGCGCGCGACCGCACTCGTGCGGTCACCGAGGAGCTGTGGCGTATGGAGCAGGAGCGCACGGCTGAACAGCACGACGCCCTGGAGAAGTTGGAAAGCTTGCGCAACGAGTTGGCGCAAGCAGGCGCCTTCGAGACGGCCGCACGCGCTGATGCGCAGGAGTCGGCAGCCGCTGCCGAGGCGGCGAAGAAACATGAAGTCGCCGCGCTCGACAAATTTGCGCGACAGGGGGCGCAGTTGGCGGGCGCGCAGCGCAAAGTCGAGACGGCCCTTAAAGAATCCCGCGCGTCCGAGGAGAAGATGCGGAACGAGCTGGATCAGGTCCGCGCCGACAACGCGGCCCAGATCGCGGCAGCTGTCGAGCACGCAAGTGCCGCGGATCAGCGTGCCGAGGAACGACTCGCTGAGCGCGCCGCAGATCGGCGCGAAGCTCAGGCGGAAGTGGAGAGGTTACGCGGCGAAATCGTGCGGATCCGAAGCGATGCTGAAACCGAAATCGCCGCTGCCCTAGAGCGGACTAAAGCGGCAGAAAATCGAGCCCTCCAGCGGATGTCAGAACGCGCGGCCGCTCAAGCGGAAGCCCGACAAACGATCGAGGAGCTTCAAGCCCACTTCGAACGCGCGCGCACTCACGCCGCCGACGAGGTCCAGACGGCCCGTGAACAGGCAGTGCTTGCGATCGCCACGGCCCGACAAGACAGTGACCAGATGGTCGCGCGGATTCGTGCTGAAACTCAGCAGCAGGTCGATGCTGCAATACAGGCGCGTGCGGAGGCTGAGTCCGTCGCCGATATTTACCGCGCTCAGGCCCAGAGCGCATCGGCGCCCAGTGGACGAGGTTTGACTGTTCCCATCCCCGGATGGGAGGTGCGACCTGCAACGAGGCGCATCGAGAACGCGCTGACCGCGATGCATCAAATCAATTACATCCTCGAGGTGGGAATGGCGGAAGAAGTCGAAGCCGAAATCCCTCTGGATGCTGAGTTGGTGGCGCGCCTGGCCCGGGCGGTGCAGAGGGAGGCCCAGGATCTGCAACAGGAATTTGTCGAGCTACCGGCCCGGTTCAGCGTAGATTCGCAGGTCGAGGCGGCCGCGGACTACGCCAAGGCGGCTTCAGTAGCTTGCCAGGCTTTTCTTCGCCGGATCGGTTCGGCGGCCAAGCATTTGCGTGACCGAAGCAACAGCCCAGACGTCGAGGTCCTTCGAACGGTGGGGCGTATGTTGGCTGATCCTCGCGTGCAAGAACTTCTCTCGGAGTCGGCGGACGCTTAAATTGCCGCGCCCACACCCTGCCAAAAATGCCGATCCAGTTAGGGACATAAGTGACTGAAAATTCAGATTTCGTGGCGCGTTATCTGCCATCGGACGACGACGATCGCCTAGAGCACCTGGCCGCGCCGCCGGTCGGCGATGAACCAGCCGACGACCAAAACGTGAAGGCCGTAGAGCCCGAGACGCTCAAACCTGCCGAGCACCAACCGCCTGGACTGCTGGCCACCATGGGCGGCCATGAGGATGGCGTGACAGATCCGGGGCACTTGGACGGAGACGCGGGTTCCCACGCAAGCTTTGAGGGGTGGCTGACTGAGGCCGACACCGGTCCCCAGCCGCAAATCGGGGGTGGGCCACCGGCCGGGCCGCGGTCTGCGCCAAGTGAGTCTCCGCGCGTTCCGGCTTCGGAGCAGCCGTCGCCGACATCGTTTAAGCCGCGTTTTGATGAGGGCACCGCGCCGCCGTTGCCTCGCGGGTGGGCTCGGGTGGACCCCGCAGAACGGTGGGCACCGCGGGCGGTTCCGGGGACGGCCGGTTCGCCGGCTGGTCGGCACATTCAATTGGAGGCGGTAGTTAAGCAGCGGCGCCAACCAGCCGAGATGGGTTGGCGCAAAGCTGTCTACCTATCTACGGGGCACCTGCTCAACCTGGGTGCGGGTCCGGCGGAGCGCCGTCTGCTCGGCTGGAAGGCGCGGATTGTGGCCAACATCCCGGGGAATTATCAAATTACTGCCATATCGGTGAAAGGCGGTGTCGGAAAGACGCGCGTCACCGCCGGGGTGGGATCAGTGTTCGCCGAGCTACGCAAGCAGCCAGTAATCGCTATCGACGCGAACCCGACCTACGGTGGGCTGGGTCGGTTGATCGATCCTAGAATCCAGACCTCCGTGCGAGATTTCTTGGCCGCAGAAGATCTTATCGACTACCCCAGGGCGCGGTACTACACCGGACAGAATATGCAGGGCCTTGAGGTGTTGGCTGGGAACCAAAATGTAGCCAACCCCTTGGCGCTGGAAGCACGCACCTTTACCGATGCCCTGAGCCGGGCGCGGCGGTTCTATCAGCTTGCGCTGATAGATTGCGGCGCAGAGATCGAACACCCGGTGATTCCTGCGGTCTTGTCGGCGTCGGATGCGTTAATGATCGTCGGGTCATGCAGTGTCGAAGGCGGGCTGGCAGTCGAGACAACGATCGATTGGCTTGCGGCCCGCAATGGGCATGAGCTGCTGAAGCGTTCGGTAGTAGTCCTCAACGACTGCTACCGGTCGGCGAATAAGGATTTCATCGATCATGTCGGTCAGACACTGGGACGGCGAGTGCATTCGGTGAAGACAATCCCGTGGGATGCACATCTGCGGGATGCAGTCACGCTGGATTTCCCGGCACTCCGACGGCGTACTCAGTTGGCGCTCATGGAGCTGGCTGCTGAACTTGCCGGCGGCTTTCCAACAGCTGGCGCGTTAGCGAGTTAAGGATCGGTCGACAGCATGCGGTTCCGCTGACCGACTCGACGGCTTCGTAGAGCCCAGAGCAGGCGTCAGGGGTTCAAAACCAGCTGAATTAAAGTGGTAGGCGTGGCTCGACGGTCGCCGGCATTCACGGCCGGATGATGTTTTCGAAGCGGTTTAACGGCGATGGCAGGTGCAGTCAATGTCGTTGGCGCCTGTGGCGCACGTCGTGACTGTCTGCTGCCGCCAGTTATCAAGGGTCGGCCTTCCACCCGCTGGCCCACGGCGCACTCAGCATTTGAAACCACGCGAAGTGGTAATTCGCGTTGACCGGGTTCTTGGTGGCCAAACCTTCGGTGGCAGCCAGCAGTAGGCAATTCAACAACAACCCGGGATCAACGTCGGGATACTGAGCCAACAGCTGGTATCGCGAGGTGTCGAGGTATACCCGCAAGATGTCGATTTCGGCGTCGAGAATGCCCGTTCCCGCGGCACCCGCTTTCGCCAGCGTA
>NZ_JBKQQD010000209.1:0-3450 GCF_052144515.1 Mycobacterium sp.
TCAGGAGTGACCCTTCTTGCGGGCTGCCGTGGTATGCCCAGGTGTAGTCGATGCGGACGGACCGATCCCCCAGCCCCGGCGTGACGATCGCCGTCCCAGGCGATTCATCCACTGAATTGGTGTGGGGGTCCATGAGCCTGTTCTTGCCGGCCCATTGGCCCGCGCTTGCGATCAGCACATCGAGCACGTTCATTGTCGACGACCTCCTCTGGGACGAAGATCCGATCAGGACTGTGGTATCAATGACGGCACCTGGGGTTACTTCAGAATTTGCGCACTATTGTACGCTAAGCTGATAGCTCGTTGCCTCTTAACCTGGTTTGGGACGGAAATGAGAGACGGAGCAAGCTTTGCTCTTCAAATTCGTTGCGGTTCGGCACTGATTCATAAGATGGCCTTAACCCAACACTGACACTGGTGGCGAATTCCCGAGGGACGTCGCTCGGCCTAAGTTTTGGCAAAATGAGTGAGCCCGCGAAGGGGAAATCGGCTGCCTTCACCGTCTCCATCGAATTCGCCACCAGTGTCACTGTTGGGTCTACCCCTACAGGTGGGGTCCGCTCATGACTCCCGCGAACTGGGTACAACCCAACAAAGGAACATTTTGTTTCATAGAACGAAGTTGCCGCCACAGGACTCGCTTGCCGTTCTTTCTCAGCCCTCCAGTCGGCCCGACGTGGCTCGTTAGAGGGCGGTCCGGGTGACGCCTAGCTTCAACGCACAACTCGTTGACGACAGTGTTCCTCTTTCCCATCGCGGCTTGAGCAAGACCGAAACCTAAGCGCTGCGCGCTGTTAGCTCATCCTATGAAACAAAATGTTCCTGTGTTGGGTTTTACCCGGGAGTCGCCCGGCGAGCTCGATGACGGCAGCGGCACGGCGCTCGGCGTGGTCGTGCATGGCGCGGGCCAGGTCGCGCTCGACCTCGTTGCGGGGCCGGAGCGTTGCCTCGTAGGCGGCCTCCTTGGCCTGAACCGCGTCGGCCAGATCGGGCGGCAGGGCAAGTGATTCGCCGGTCAGGCCATGCTGGTAGGCGTTGCAGGCCGAGGCCGCCTTGCCCGCCGCGGTCCGCGGGCCGGTGGACTTGCGGGCTTTGGCCCGGTTGGCGGCCAGCTTCCGGGGGCTGAGCGGCGGCCGGGCATCGGACATGGCAAGCGATCCCGGTGGGGAGGGAGGGGGGCGATCACCCTCACCATCGAGCAACCACCAGGCGACCCCGCCGTTTTTCCCGAGCCCGACGCCGCGGGGACGGCTCCCGGCGCCGCCGGCTCGCCCGCCGCGGCCCGGGGGCGGGTCCGACTTTGCGCGGGGCCTTGGTGCGGCTGTCCACGGCGCGATTCCCTTGACCGACCGAATGCGGCGACGGACAATTCGATTCGGGTGGGATGAGCAGCGCGGCGTTCCGCATGTGGAGCTCGAGATCCGGCAGGACCTGCTCGCAAGCGAATCCGACGTGCAGAGTTGGGCCGAGCGCCTTGGAGGCGTTCTGGAGGAGGCGGTGCCGCACCTGTTTCCAAGGTGATCAGTTTCGCGGCCAGCCTTCTCGCCAGGCACGCAGAGTGCTAGGATCAGATAGGAGAACTTCATACAGCGAGAGAGAGCTGTTACCCGTGCAGATTCAAGTCGGCTACGAACTGGTCTTTCGGTGCCCGCAACCCACACCGATGATCGTCACGTTGAGTATACACTACAGCCGCGTCTCGGACCTCATCAAGGCCGATCACCTGGTGCTAACTCCGTCCATTCCGGTCACGGCCTATCGGGACTCTTTCGGCAACTGGTGCAGCCGCATCGTGGCACTCCCGGGACAGCTCCGGCTGAGCAGCGATGCTGTCGTATCCGACACCGGCAACCCCGACCTGGTAGCGCCTTGGCTCGAGCAGCGGCCCGTGGAGGCACTCCCCGAAGAGACCTTGCTCTTCCTGCTCGGTAGCCGGTATTGCGAGACCGACCTGTTGTCTGAGACTGCATGGCGCTTATTCAATGCGGCGCCGACTGGCTGGAAGCGCGTCCAGGCCATCTGCGATTTCGTGCATCAACACATTCAGTTCGGCTACGGCCTTTCGAGCCCAACGAAGTCCGCTTTTCAAGTTTTTCAGGATCGCAAGGGCGTGTGTCGCGACTTTGCCCATCTCGCCGTCACGCTCTGCCGTTGCATGAATATCCCGGCGCGTTACTGCACTGGCTATCTCGGCGATATCGGCAGGCCTCCAGCCGATTCGCCCATGGACTTTGCGGCCTGGTTCGAGGCCTATCTCGGCGACGCTTGGTACACCTTCGATGCTCGCAACAATACGCCCCGCATCGGGCGCATCCTGATCGCCCGAGGCAGAGACGCGGCGGATGTCGCGCTCACAACCAGCTTCGGGCCGTCGACGCTGGAAAGCCTCAAGGTGTGGACGGATGAGATCAGTGCGAACTGAAGTGCGCCGTACGGGCCAGTCGAAGTCGAGTTCCGCCAGCCGAGAAAGGCAGGGCATGACGTACTGTGTCGGCATCTTGCTCAAGGATGGGATCGTCCTCGCGTCGGACTCGCGCACGCACGCCAGCGTGGATAACTTCGCCAAGTTCTGCAAAATGACCGTGTTCGAGCGGGCCGGCGATCGTGTGCTCGTCTTGCTGAGCTCCGGCAGCTTGGCTGGGACGCAAGCCGTGATCAGCGTGCTGAAGCAGCGCAATGATGTCACGGATGGACCGCCCAATCTATGGACTGCGCGCACCATGTTCGATGTGGTAGTCCTCGTTTCGGATGCCGTGCGCGACATCGAGCGTCGCGACGCGCCGTTCCTGGAAAGCGGTCCCATTCGGTTCAACGCCTCTTTCGTCGTCGGTGGACAGATCAAGGGCGAGCCGCCGCGGCTATTTCGCATCTACGCAGAGGGCAACTTCATCGAAGCCGGAGAGGATACGCCGTTTCTACAAACTGGCGAAGCCAAATACGGAAAGCCGATCCTCGATCGGGTGATCACGCCCACCACCACGCTCTCGGACGCCGCCAAATGCATTCTCGTTTCATTCGATTCGACCATGCGCAGCAACTTGTCTGTGGGCATGCCCATCGATCTGGTGTGCTACGAACGGGACAGCCTGGAGATCCGCATGCGGCGCCGCTTCGACGAGGGCGACGCTTATTTCACGGCACTGAGCGCAAACTGGAGCGAGGGCGTACGCAAAGTGTTCCGGGAGCTGCCCGAGCTGGAATGGTAGGAACGCTCCCCAATTGCGGGACGGGGGAGAAGAAAGGGGGAGAAAGTGCCCACATTGGGGCCACCCATAATTTCCTCTGGCTACTGGACAGACGAATCCGCACTTGGTACGTTTGATCATCATGAGGCTGGCCGGGTCGACGCCCGACCGGGCCAAGGTATCGCGAGCCGATGTGGAGCATCTGAGCATGGCACGGCGGAATCGCGCGGAGGTCGTGGTCGCGGATGAGGTCGGGGTCTATCAC
>NZ_JBKQQD010000210.1:0-3550 GCF_052144515.1 Mycobacterium sp.
AGTCCATGATCCGCTGGGCGTATTTGGCCAACTCATCGGGGCGATACCCGCCGGCCTTGCCGGCCAGGTCGGCTTCGGCGGCCTCCCGGGTACACACATCGACCTCAACGGGCAGATGGGCGAAAAAGCTACGGATCACCGCCACATGCCCATCCCCGATCAGACCGTCACGTTGGGCGGTCGCGGTCGCGCTCAACTGCGGCGCCAACGGCTCACCGGTCAACGCCCAACGTTGCCCGAGATCCTTGGCTTCGGCGATACGCCGGCCGGCCTCAGCCTTGGTGACACGCAACCTATCGGCCAGCGCCGAACACAGCGTGGCGCCCAACTCCTCCTCGCCCGCCTGCGCGTCGAGCTGGTTGATCAATGTGTGGCCGGGGGCCCGCAACCGGCGCGCCACCCGTTCCAGGCGCTCCAACGCCCGCAACCGTTCCGGGGTGGTGAACACGTCAAAAACCAACTCACACAAGCGGTCCACGTCCGCGTCGAGCGCGTCGAAGACCTCGACGATCTCCTCGCGCGTGCTCGAACCCATTGGTAGTCAAGGGCGCGGTGTCCGCAGTGCGGATCCGTTTCCCCATCCCCCTTTCAATCCGTGCGTGCGGTTTTCCCGCACACGGCTTACCGATGATCTTCTAGACATGGTTACGCTGCCTTCGGGTAGCGGATGGTGCCGCGCAGGCGATGCAGGCCGTGCCCGTTAAACCACTCCTCAGTCCACTGATCAGCTTGACCGGCACGCAGATTGCGGCCCCGCTTCTTAACCATCAAGCGGAACAGCCGCCAGCACACATACCGGTCGACCTGGCGGAACTTATCGGCGGCATTGCCGGTACGAAAATAGTTACCCCAGCCACGCAAGATCGGAGTGAGCTCCGCGATCACCTCACGAATATCGATCCCGACCCGATTGCGCCCGGTGCGGTCACGGACCTTGGCCCGCAACCGTGCCATCGCCGTTTGACTGGGCCAACGGTGCAGGTAGTAGCGCACGATCCGCTTCTGTTCCCACAACCGCCCCGACATGCGCGCCCGGAAATGACAACCCAGAAAATCCAGGCCCTCCCGCCCGTCTCGCAGGTCGACTACCTTCGTCTTATCCGGATGCAGCCGCAACCCCAACGACGCCAGGATTTCTCCCACCGCCACCAAAGCGTGCTCGGCTTGTGCCCGCGTACGGCACAGCACCACACCGTCATCGGCGTAACGCACCAACTCACCCACATCCCGTCGAGTTAGTTCGGTGTCGAGCACGTGCAGATAGATGTTGGCCAGCAACGGGGAAATGACTCCTCCAACGCAGTTGGCAACTTCTGCTTTGAGGTGTCGCTGAGCTATCGGCGTGTCGAACGGCCGCGGCGCGTCAGTGAGACGGTGTGACATGTTGAGTAGTACATTAATGACATGTCTCGTTCTGCCGACGGTGGGCGCGCTCGTGGTGACGTGTTCGCGGAGCGGGTCAACGCTGCTGCGGACCTGCTGGATACGGGTGTGCGAGCGGCGGATGCCGCGCGAGAGCTGGCCAGCCGGTTCGGCTGTTCGCCGCGGCAGGCGCACCGCTACGTGCAGCGCGCGAGTCGGTCCGGGCATGTCGCGGTACCGGCACCGGCCGCGGTGTTCACCGTCAAGCTGCCGGTGCCGCTCATCGCGCGGGTCCGGACGTATGCCGCCGCGTCGGGGCGGACGCTGTCCGCCGTGGTCGCGCAGGCCCTGGAGGAGTTCTTGGCGCGGGCGCATCGAGAGCCTCCGCGCCGGTGAGCGAGCGGGTGGTCGAGACCGAGTTCGTCTTCGATCGCCTGCAGGCCGCGGAATTGTCGGCGGCCTACCGCATTCTTGTCCCCGAACGACCCTCGCGCAGCGTGCGCGCCGGTCAGGAAGCGAGCTGTGCCGATGAGCAACGCAGCAATCTATGCCCGGGTTTCCTCGGCCCGGCAGAAGGAGCAGGAGACGATCCGATCCCAGACCGCAGCGTTGCGTGCGCACGCCGAACAGCTGGGCCTGGACGTGCCTGAACCGTGGGTGTTCGAAGACGACGGCCATTCCGGGGCGAGTCTGGTCCGGCCGGCGCTGGAGCGGCTGCGCGACCTGGTCTGCCAGGTCCCGGTGGACGTGCTGCTGGTCTACTCGCCGGATCGGCTGGCTCGCAAGTACGCCTATCAGGCTCTGCTGATCGAGGAGTTCGCCAAGGCGGGCACGACCGTGATGTTCGTCAAGGGCCCGCGCAGCGACAGCCCCGAAGACGCACTGCTGGTGCAGTTCCAGGGCATGATCGCCGAGTACGAGCGCGCCCAGATCCTGGAGCGGACCCGCCGCGGCAAGGCGCATCGGGCCAAGAGCGGCACGATCAACGTGCTCTCGGGCGCCCCGTTCGGCTACCGGTACGTCCGCAAGAGCGAGCATGCCGATGCCCGCTACAAGGTCGTGGCGCACGAGGCGGCGGTCGTAGCCGAACTGTTCGCCCGCTACGCCGACGGTGGGGTCGCAATCGGCGAGCTGGCCCGCTGGCTAAGCGGGCTGGGTGTGGTGACCCGCACCGGCAAACCGCGCTGGGACCGCTCCACGGTCTGGGGCATGCTGCGCAACCCCGCCTACGCCGGGCGGGCCTGCTTCGGCAAAACGATGCGCACCGATCAGGCCGCAGCGCTCAACCGCACCGCCCGCCTGGCCGGGCGCGCCACACCCCGCCACTACACGGTCACCGACCGAGGCCGCGAAGATTGGCTGCAGATCCCGGTGCCGGCGCTCGTCGACGAGGACACCTGGCAGCGGGTCCAGCGGCGGCTGGCCGACAACAAGCGCTACGCCGCCCGCAACAGCAGCAATCCCTCTCTGCTGCAAGGCATTTGCGCCTGCAGCAGCTGCGGCTACGCCTACTACCGCACCTCGACACGCACCACCAACAAGAAGATCTACTACTACCGCTGCCTCGGCTCGGATGACTACCGCTACGAGCACGGCCGGGTCTGCGCCAACAAGCCGGTGCGCGCAGACTATCTCGACACCGTCGTCTGGGACCACATCACCGCCCTGCTTGCCGACCCCACCCTGATCCGCAGCGAGATCAACAAGCGGCTCGAGCAACACCGCACCGTCGACCCCGCCACCGCCCAGCGCCGACGCCTCGACATCGGATTGGCCCAGGCCACCACGGCGATCAGTCGGCTCATCGGCGCCTACCAGGAGGAGTTGATCTCCCTCGACGAGCTGCGGACCCGCATACCCGAGCTGCGCGCCCGCCAGACCGGCCTGCGCCACCAGGTCGACGCGCTCGAAAGCCAACTCGCCGACCGGGAGGTCTACCTCAAGCTCGCCGACAACCTCGAAGACTTCCTCACCGGGCTGCGCGACAAGACCATCACCGCGACCGTCACCGAACGCCAGCGGGTCCTGCGCCTGCTCGTCAAGGACGTGCTCGTCGGCCCCGACAAGATCACAATCCGCCACTCCATCCCGGTACGGCACAACGCGAGCAGCAGGACCGACGGCAGCGCCGAAACCGACTCGGAGGGCGAAATACGGCCCGATTGCCAACTGCGTTGGAGGAGTCATG
>NZ_JBKQQD010000211.1:0-13463 GCF_052144515.1 Mycobacterium sp.
AACCGAAGCCCTTCGCTGCCTCAAACGACGCCTCGCCCGCGTCGTCTTCGGCCACCTACACACCGACCAAAACAACCGAACTCAGCCTTGCCAACCGGCAGCGGCTTGACATAGGAGAAACTCATGACCTCGCTCGCGCGCCCTGATCTCCCCGTCCGCATCGGTGTGCAGTTGCAACCTCAGCACGCCCCGCATTACGGCAACATCCGAGACGCCGTTCGACGCTGCGAGGACATCGGCGTCGACATCGCTTTCACGTGGGATCACTTCTTTCCGCTCTACGGCGATCCCGACGGCCCCCACTTCGAATGCTGGACCGTTCTCGGGGCCTGGGCCGAGCAGACGTCTCGCCTCGAGATCGGCGCGCTGGTGACGTGCAACTCCTACCGCAATCCGGAGCTGCTGGCTGACATGGCCCGCACCGTCGATCACATTTCCGGCGGGCGGCTCATCCTGGGGATCGGATCCGGCTGGAAAGACAAGGACTACTTCGAATACGGCTACGAGTTCGGCACCGCCGGCAGCCGCCTCGACGACCTGGCGGCCGCGCTACCCCGGATCAAGTCGCGCCTAGCCAAACTCAACCCGGCACCCACCCGCGAGATCCCGTTGTTGATCGGCGGCAAGGGCCCCCGCAAGACCCTGCGCCTGGTCGCCCAGTACGCCGACATCTGGCATGGCTTCACCACCGCCGACACCTACCCCGCGGCGGCGGGCGTGCTGGACAAGCACTGCGCCGCCGTCGGCCGGGACCCGGCCGCCGTCGAACGCTCCGCCGGGGTGGAGGACAACAGCGGCGTCCGGCGTGGTGAAGGCATCGACGGGCTGATCGCCAACGCCGAGGGCCTCACGGCCCTCGGCGTCACGCTGCTGACCGTCGGCTGCAACGGCCCGGATTACGACCTCACCGCCGCCGAGGCGCTGTGCCGCTGGCGCGATAAGCGCTGAAGGCTGTCGGTTCACGTTCGCCTCCGATTCATCCGTCAAACACCTGAACGGGGGCGCGCATTCATGAGAAACTTGCCAGCGCTGAGTGGCCGGTGCGGGCCAACAACGACTTGCAAGAGACTCGAAGAAACTGATGCCGAAGAAATACGGAGTCAAAGAAAAAGACCAGGTTGTGTCCCACATCCTCAACCTGGTGCTGACCGGCAAGCTGCGCAGCGGCGACCGCGTCGACCGCAACGAGATCGCGCACGGTCTGGGTGTAAGCCGCGTCCCCATTCAAGAGGCGCTGGTCCAACTGGAGCACGACGGGATCGTGTCCACCCGCTATCACCGGGGCGCGTTCGTCGAGCGGTTCGACGAAGCCACCGTCCTCGAACATCACGAACTCGACGGTCTGCTCAATGGGATTGCCTCGGCGCGCGCGGCCACCAATCCCACGCCGCGGATTCTGGGGCAGCTCGATGCACTCATGCGATCGCTGCGCAACGCAAGGGAGTTACGGGCCTTTGTCGACATCGCGTCGGAATACCGGTGCACCGTCAACGACGAGTACGCCGGACCGCGCCTGCACGCCACGATCCGCGCATCGCAAAACCTCATCCCCCGCATGTTCTGGATGACGTACCAAAACAGCCGCGACGATATGTTGCCGTTCTACGAAGAAGAGAACTCCGCGATCCACCGTCATGACCCGGAAGGCGCGCGGGCCGCCTGCGTCGGCCGCTCTCGCCGGATGGCGGAAATGATGCTGGCCGAACTGTTTCGGCGCAGAGTGTTCACCCCCGCCGAGACCCCAAAGATTGAAATTCCCGGCCCGTTTCAGGCGCCCGCCGCGGCCGATGCGGCCCTCCCCGAGCCGTCGATCGCGCTCTGAATAAGCGGGTTTGACGACGGCTCGATACCGTAAGCGGTGATGAGTTCGTGCGTGGGCTCGCGCGCTACGCGCCGTAGCCAGCTACTGGCAGTAGCCGCGACGGTCCTCATCGTGTTCGGCCTGGGGTCGGCCGCGTTGGCTGCACCCGCGGCCGCCGACCGCAACCAATGCGCGCCGGCCGGATTGGACAGCGCGACCGTCTTGCCGAAAAACCTCACCGAATCCGGCGGCATGGGCCACGACGACGAGCACACGACAGCCACCGTCGAGCCGCTGAGCTCCGTGAACATCCGCGCACTGGGACTGGACACGCCAGGCGTGCTGACCGTTGGCACCCTGTCGGACGCCCCGCCGAACATCTGCGTCAACCCCACCGGCCAATTCAGCGGCTTCGACAATCAGCTCCTACTCGCCATCGCCGGCAAGCTAGGCCTGCAAGTCCGCTTTGCCAGCACGGATTTTTCGGCGCTGCTCGCCGAAGTGGCGTCCCGGCGCTTCGACGTCGGCTCGGCGGCGGTGAAGGCTACCGACGCGAGGCGGCACACCGTCGCGTTCACAAACGGCTACGACTTTGGCTACTACTCGCTGGTGGTGCCGCCCAGCTCGGCGATCACCAAATTCACCGATCTGACCGCCGGGCAGCGTATCGGCGTCGTGCAGGGCACCGTCGAGGAGTCCTACGTTGTCGACACCCTGCACCTGCAACCGGTGAAATATCCCGGCTTCGCCACCGTGTATGCCAGTCTCAAGACGCGCCAGATCGACGCCTGGGTAGCGCCGGGAACGTTGGCGGCCAACGTGATCCGGCCGGGTGATCCGGCGGTGGTTGTCGCGAACACCTTCAGCCTGGGCAACTTCGTCGCCTATGCGGTTGCCCCGGACAACCAGCCGCTGGTTGATGCACTGAACTCCGGGCTGGACGCCGTCATCGCCGACGGCACCTGGGCGCACCTGTACTCCGAGTGGGTGCCGCGAACCCTGCCGCGTGGCTGGAAACCCGGGTCCCTTGCTGCCCCTGCGCCGGCACTGCCGGACTTCGCCGCGATCGCCGCAAGCCACCACCACGAACCGGCGGGCCCGTCCGCGCCCAAGTCCACTTTGGCGCAGTTGCGCGATTCCTTCTTCGATTGGGATTTGTACCGAGACGCCCTTCCCGTTCTGTTCACCGTCGGCCTGCCGAACACGCTGATCCTGACGAACAGCGCCATCGTCATCGGGCTGATTCTCGGCATGGCGCTGGCAATCGCGGGAATCTCGCACTCGCGCTGGCTGCGCTGGCCAGCGCGGGTATACACCGACATCTTCCGCGGTCTCCCCGAGGTGGTCATCATCCTCATCATCGGTATGGGCATCGGGCCCCTAGTGGGCGGGCTGACACACAACAATCCCTTCCCGCTGGGCATTGCGGCATTGGGGTGCATGGCCGCCGCGTACATCGGCGAGATTCTGCGCGCCGGCATCCAGAGCGTGGACCCGGGCCAGCTGGAAGCGTCCCGCGCGCTCGGGTTCAGTTACTCGGCGGCAATGCGGCTGGTGGTGATCCCGCAGGGTATCCGGCGGGTGCTGCCGGCATTAGTCAACCAATTTATCTCCCTGTTGAAGGCCTCCGCGCTGGTGTATTTCCTGGGCCTTATCGCCGAACAGCGGGAACTTTTTCAGGTGGGCCGCGACCTCAACGCACAGACCGGCAACTTGTCTCCGCTGGTGGCCGCCGGTCTGTTCTATCTGATGTTGACTGTTCCGTTAACGCATTTGGTCAACTACATCGACGCCCGACTGCGCAGCGGCCGGGCGTCGGTTGAGCCGGACGAAACCGCCGAGACGCTCACCTCGACGTTCGGCCAGGGCATGGCATGACAGCCATGACGGCAGACGCCGCGGAACGCGCGTCAGTATCGTTGGCCGCCAAAGGTATTCACCAAACGCTCGGTGGAACCTTGGTGCTGCGCGGCGTCGATATCGAGGTTGCCGCGGGCAGCACCGCCGCTATCGTCGGACCATCTGGATCAGGTAAATCAACGCTGCTTCGCACGCTGAACCGCTTGCACGAGCCCGACAGCGGCGACATTCTGCTGGACGGCCGGTCGGTGCTGCGCGACGACCCTGACCAGCTGCGCCAGCGCATCGGAATGGTGTTCCAGCATTTCAATCTGTTCCCGCATCTCAGTGTGCTGGACAACATCACGCTGGCGCCGCGAAAGTTGCGGCGGCTGTCCGCGGAGGCGTCTCGGGAGCTGGCGCTGACTCAGCTGGACCGAGTTGGCCTGAAGCACAAGGCCGGTGCCCGCCCCGGCATGCTGTCCGGGGGCCAACAACAACGGGTCGCAATCGCCCGTGCACTGGCGATGGCGCCGCAGGTGATGTTCTTTGACGAGGCGACCTCGGCGCTGGACCCCGAATTGGTCAAGGAAGTTCTGCAGCTCATTGCCGACCTGGGTACCGAGGGGATGACGATGATCGTCGTCACCCACGAAATGGGGTTCGCCCGGTCGGCATCAGACACCGTCGTTTTCATGGATCACGGCAAGGTCGTGGAATCCGGTCCTCCCGAGCAGATATTCGAGGCCCCGCAGACCGAGCGGCTACAGCGTTTTTTGTCCCAAGTACTTTGACGATCTAAAACTAGCCCCGATAGGTCCCTTCAATGCCGCGCGTGTCGGGTTAGACTGCCGACTTATGGCGGACAGCGAATCAACTGGGCGCGAGGTGACCGAGCTTGCGGAGGGGCTGCACCGTGCGCTGTCCAAGCTGTTCGCGATCCTGCGCCGCGGCGACCCCACCGGGGCCGCGGCCGGTGAATTGACGCTGGCGCAGCTTTCCATTCTGATTACGTTGCTCGATCAGGGCCCCATCCGGATGACCGACCTGGCCGCACACGAACGGGTGCGGACTCCCACCACCACCGTGGCGATCCGCCGGCTGGAAAAGATCGGGCTGGTGAAACGCTCACGCGACCCCTCCGACCTGCGCGCCGTGCTGGTCGATATCACCCCGCGCGGGCGGGCGGTGCACGGCGAATCACTGGCCAACCGACGCGCGGCGCTGGCCGCGATGCTCAGTCAACTACCCGAATCCGACCTGAACACCCTGATGAAGGCGCTGGCGCCGCTGGAACGGCTGGGCTCCGGTGAACCGCTATCTGGCTTGAAAGCTTCTGCCACCCAATAAGATTCACCGCGTCGGTAAGCTGGCGTGCATGCCAACTGCACTCATCACCGGCGCTGCCGGCGGTATCGGTTCAGCCATCGCCACGGCGCTGGCCCCGACGCACACCCTGCTGTTGGGCGGCCGGCCCTCCGCCCGGCTCGACGCAGTCGCGGACCGGCTCGGGGCGACCACCTTTCCGCTGGATTTGACGGACACCGGCACCATCGACGCCAGCTGCGAAGTGGTCGACGAACTCGACGTGCTGGTGCACAACGCGGGGGTGTCGGTCCCCGGCCGGGTCGGCGAGTCACATGTCGACGAATGGCGCGCCACCTTCAACGTCAATGTCTTTGGAACGGTGGAACTTACGCTGGCGCTGCTCCCGGCGCTGCGACGTGCCAGCGGTCAGGTGGTATTCATCAACTCCGGGTCAGGACGCACGGTCTCGCCGGGCATGGCTTCTTATTCGGCGAGCAAGTTCGCGTTACGCGCGTTCGCCGACTCCCTGCGCGGCGACGAGCCCGACCTGCGGGTGACCACGGTGTATCCGGGCCGCACCGATACCGATATGCAGCGTGAACTGGTCGCATTCGAGGGCGGCGAGTACGACCCCACCAAGTTCTTGCGGCCCGAGACTGTCGCGCAGGCCGTCGCCAACGTGGTGGCTACCCCACCCGACGGTCAAGTCCACGAGGTCGTCATCCGGCCGGGCCGGCACTAAACAACCAAGTTGACCAGCCGGCCGGCGACCACGATCACCTTGCGCGGCGCGGCGCCCGCCAAGAACGCCTGGACCTTGTCGTCGGCCAGGGCGGCGGCTTTCACGGCGTCGTCGTCGGCGTCGGCGGCCACCATGACCCGGCCCCGCACCTTGCCGTTGACCTGTACCGGGTATTCGACGGTGTCGTCGACGAGATACGCGGAATCGAACTCCGGGAAAGGGCCGTGCGCCAACGATGTCGTGTGACCCAGCCGCAGCCACAGCTCTTCGGCCAGATGCGGGGCCAGCGGCGCCATCATCAGCACCAGCGGCTCGACCGCCGCGCGCGGCACCGAGTCACGGTGCTTTTTGGTGAGGTGATTGGTGTACTCGATCAACTTGGCCGCTGCGGTGTTATTCCGCAGTGCCGCATAGTCTTCCGCGACTCCGGCGATGGTACGGTGCAGCGCCCGCAGGGTGTCGGTGTCCAGCTCCTGTTGGCCTGGTGCATCGGCCACCCGGGTTTGGCCGGTCTGCTCGTCGACCACCAACCGCCATACCCGCTGCAAAAAGCGGTGCGCGCCCACGACGTCCTTGGTGGCCCACGGGCGGGAGGCTTCCAACGGGCCCATCGACATCTCGTACACCCGCAGCGTGTCCGCGCCGTAGTCATCGCAGATTTCGTCGGGTGATATCGAATTCTTCAGGCTCTTACCGATTTTCCCGAATTCCTGAAAGACTTCGACTTCACCGTCGGGTCCCGGGTACACAAACCGGTCACCGCGCTCGATCACCTCATTGGCCGGTACATACGACCCGCGAGCATCGGTGTAGGCGAAGGCCTGAATGTATCCCTGGTTGACCAGCCTGCGGTAGGGCTCCGCGGAACTGACGTGACCGAGGTCGTACAAGACCTTGTGCCAAAACCGGGCATACAGCAGATGTAGCACCGCGTGTTCGGCACCGCCGACGTAAAGGTCGACGCCGCCGGGATCGTTCGGGCCGTGCTCGGCCGGCCGCGGGCCCATCCAGTAGGCCTCGTTTTCCTTGGCGCAGAACCGTTCTGAGTTGTGCGGGTCGGTGTAACGCAGTTCATACCAAGAGCTGCCGGCCCACTGTGGCATCACGTTGGTGTCGCGGCTGTAGGGCTTCAAGCCGTCGCCCAGGTCCAGCTCCACGTGCACCCAGTCGGTCGCCTTCGCCAGCGGCGGCGACGGTTCGCTGTCGGCGTCGTTCGGGTCGAACAACACCGGTGAATAGTCCGCTACATCGGGCAGTTCAACCGGCAGTGCGTCCTCGTCAAGCGCACGCGGGCGCTCGTCGCTGTCGTAGACGATGGGGAACGGTTCGCCCCAATACCGCTGCCTCGCGAAAAGCCAGTCGCGCAGCTTGAATTCGATGCGGGCCCGGCCGCGGCCTTCGGACTCGAGGCGCGCGGTGATGGCCTCCTTGGCCTCTGCGACGTTCATTCCGTCGAGGTAATCGGAGTTCACCAGCACGCCGTCGCCGGCGTGCGCGGCCTCTGAAATGTCTCCGCCGGCAATCACTTCCAGAACCGGCAGGTGGAACTCGTGGGCGAAGTCCCAGTCCCGCTGGTCATGGCCGGGGACCGCCATGATCGCCCCGGTGCCATACCCGGCCAATACGTAGTCGGCGATGAAGATCGGCACGGGTTTGTCGTTGGCCGGGTTGGTCGCGTAACTGCCCAGAAAGACCCCGGTCTTTTCCCTGCTCTCCTGCCGCTCGAGGTCCGACTTGGCCGCGATCGCGCGGCGGTAGGCCGCGACAGCCTCGCCTGGTGTGGCGGCGCCGTAGGTCCAGTGGGGGTCGGTTCCATCTGGCCAAGCGGTGGCGACCAGGTCGTCGACCAGGTCGTGCTCGGGGGCAAGCACTAGGTAGCTGGCACCGAACAGGGTGTCGGGCCGGGTGGTGAAGACGTCGATATCGATCGTGCTGCCCGCGGCGTCGCCGCGGGTCGCGGTCGCCGAGAACAGCGCCGTCGCGCCGGTGGAGCGGCCGATCCAGTTACGCTGCATGGTTTTGACCTGGTCCGGCCAGTCCAGCAGGTCGAGGTCGTCGAGCAGCCGGTCGGAATAGGCGGTGATGCGCATCATCCACTGCCGCAACCGTTTCCGGAATACCGGAAAGTTGCCGCGGTCGCTACGGCCGTCGGCGGTGACCTCTTCGTTGGCCAGCACCGTGCCCAGGCCCGGGCACCAGTTCACCATCGAGTCCGCCCGATACACCAGCCGGCAGCTGTCGATGACGTCGGCCCGCTCTCCCGCCGACAGCGTGGCCCAGCCCCGCCCGTCCTCGAGATGGCGTGCACCGGAATCGTATTCGGCGATCAGCTCGGCGATCGGGCGCGCCTTGTTGGCCGCGGTGTCGAACCAGGCGTTGTATATCTGCAGGAAGATCCACTGGGTCCACTTGTAGAACTCGACATCGGTGGTCGAGAAGCTTCGTCGGCTGTCGTGGCCGAGACCCAGCCGGCCCAGTTGGCGGCGGAAGTTTTCGATATTGGCGTCGGTCCTGGTGCGCGGGTGGGTGCCGGTTTGCACGGCGTATTGCTCGGCGGGCAGCCCAAAGGAGTCGAATCCCAACGCGTGCAGCACATTACGGCCGTTCATTCGGTAATACCGCGCGTAGACGTCGGTCGCGATGTAGCCCAGCGGGTGTCCGACGTGGAGCCCGTCGCCGGATGGGTAGGGGAACATGTCCTGCACGAACAATTTGTCGTCGGGCACCCCGGCGCCATCCGTGGGAGCCAGGTCGCCAACCGGGTTGGGCACGTTGAACGTCCCTAACCGGGCCCAATTCTGCTGCCAGCTGCTTTCGATACGGCTCGCCAGCTCCGCGGTGTAGCGGTAGGGCGGCGCTTCGAAGTCCGGGGAGTCTGGCTGAGCAGATTCGGTCACGTCAAACAGGGTATAAGGACGACGCGCCGCAGCCGTCGGGCACAGGTTGATCTCGGTTCCGTTGCGCACCGATCAGAGCTTCATCCCAGGTCTATTTCAAGCCTGTTCAGCCGGTTTGACCACTGGTTACAGTCACCCTTTAGCGCCGGGCGCCGGTGCCCGGACATTCGGAAGGGTCGACGCAGATGATTGAGATTGCCCGTACGTGGCGGGTACTCGGAGGGGGTCTGGTCGCCGGGGTGATCGGTGTCACCGCTTTCGCGGGCGCCACCGCGTCGGCGGATCCTCTGGTTCCAGCACCCCCCGTGCCCGCTGTGCCTGGTGTCCCGGCCGTGGCCCCAGCGGCCCCGGCCGCACCCGTACAAAACGCCACGACCCTTCCCGGAGGCGGCGGCGGGGGCGTTAACGGGAACAGCGTCGTCGCTCCCCCGTCGGCGTCCTATCCGGCCTCCTCAGCCGCTCCTGCTACCGCACCCGGGGCGCCCGGAGCAGCCGCCGCGGCGCCGCTGCCGCCGACGGTGACCACCCCGGTTTCCGGCACGCTGCGGGATTACCTGCAGTCCAAGGGCGTCAAGCTGGTGGCGCAGAAGCCCGAGGGGTTCAAGGCGCTGGACATCACCCTGCCGGTCCCGCCGCGCTGGACCCGGGTTCCGGATCCCAATGTGCCCGATGCGTTCGCGGTGATCGCCGACCGGCTCGGCAACAGCCTTTATACGTCGAACGCGCAGGTGGTGGTGTACAAGCTGGTCGGTAACTTCGATCCCCGGGAGGCCATGACGCACGGCTTCGTCGACAGCCAGCAACTGCTCGCGTGGCAGACGACCAACGCCTCTCAGGCTGATTTCGGCGGCTTTCCCTCGTCGATCATCGAGGGCACTTACCGCCAAAACGACATGACGCTGAACACCTCGCGGCGCAACGTCATCGCCACGTCCGGGTCTGACAAGTACCTGGTGTCGTTCGCGGTGACCACCGACGCTGCACAAGCGGTTGCCGATGGTCCCGCGACCGACGCCATCATCAACGGCTTCCGGGTAACCACACCAGGGGCAGCGACGCCAGCTCCCGCCCCGACGCCCACGCCGGCGCCCGTCGGGCTCCCCGCGCAGGCGCCCCCCGCGGCGCCGGCCGGGCCGCCTGCGGCAACCAGTCTGTCCGGGCCGGCGCCCATGGCAGCCCAACAGCCCACGCCCAACCTGCTTTCCCTGGTGCCAGGGCTGCCTCCGCTGCCCAACCTGCACCTGAACCTGCTGGGGTCTCCTCGCTAATTCTGATTCGGCGCCGCTAGGGCGCCGCCTGTGGAGCCCGGCATGCCGATCCACCGACGGACTCGTATTGTGAGCCCATGTTGATCGCGGGCGTGCTGTGCGTGTGTGCAGCAGTGGTGTCGGCCGGATTCGGGACCTGGTCGCTCTCCCACGGCCCGGTTCCAAGTCCGGTCGATACGACTGCACTGGCGCTGCGTGCGATGGCGCCGACGCAGTTGGCGGCCGCGATAATGCTGGCCGCCGGCGGGTTGGTAGCACTGGTCGCGTCCCCGCATACCGCTCTGGTGGTGGTAATCGTTTGTGTCGCCGGTGCTTTGGGCACGCTGGCCGCCGGTTCCTGGCAGAGCGCGCGATTCGCACTGCGCCGCGAGGCGATAGCGGAGGATTGCGAGGGCAACTGCGCCGACTGCACCCTGTCCTGCCGCTGAATTCCCTGCTCCTAGCGTTGTGCTGAAGCGGCTGAGGGCGATTCCCGTCGACGGCTTTCTGTTGGCGGTGACGGTGGCTCTTGCCGCCCTCCTGCCCGCCCACGGGTCCGCCGGCGAGGCCGTGTCCGTGGCGGCCAAAGCGGCGATCGCCTTGCTGTTTTTCCTCTACGGCACGCGGTTATCGCCGCAGCAAGCCTGGCACGGGGTGCGGCAATGGCGACTGCACTTGCTAGTGCTGACCACCACGTTCGTGATCTTCCCGATCCTCGGGCTGGCCTGCCGGGCGTTGGTGCCCTCAGTGCTGACCATCGACCTGTATAACGGGCTGCTGTTTTTGTGCCTCGTCCCGTCGACAGTGCAGTCCTCTATCGCGTTCACGTCGATCGCGCGCGGCCACGTCTCGGCGGCCATCGTCAGCGCATCGTTGTCCAACATCCTTGGTGTGGTGCTGACCCCGCTGCTGGTCATGCTGTTGATGAACACCGCCGGTGCGCCTCCCGTCACCGGCAGCGCGATCCGCGACATCGTGCTGCAGCTACTGCTGCCGTTCGCTGCGGGACAGCTGGCGCGGCCATGGGTCGCCGCGGCGGTGACCCGGTACGCGGCACTGCTCAAGGTCATCGACCGCGGCTCCATTCTGCTGGTGGTGTACACGGCTTTCTCGATGGGCGTGGTCCAGGGAATTTGGGTCAGCGTCGATGTGTGGCAGTTGGTCACGGTTGCCGTCGTCGCCACCGCGCTGCTCGCGGTGGTGCTGGTTTTCACCAGGGTGGTCGGCCAGCTGGCCCGGCTCGACCGCGGCGACAAGATCGTGCTGCTGTTCTGCGGCTCGAAAAAGAGCCTGGCGTCCGGACTTCCGATGGCGCTGGTGCTGTTTCCTTCCGCCACAGTCGGATTGAGCATGTTGCCGCTGATGCTCTTTCACCAGATCCAACTGGTCGTGTGCTCGGTGATCGCCAGCAGGCTCGGGCGCCAACAGGCCGAGGAAGTCCCAGTGGCGGAGGAGCGGCCCTAGTTGCGGCTGACGTCGATCGGGTGGGTGGCAAGCAGCGTAAGCGGCAGCGGTTGCCGGCGCAACACCTGACCCCACAGGTCGGTCCGCGGCCCGACCAGAAGGTCAGAGGGCAACGCCGACAACACAAACCAATCGTCGCGCTCGATCTCGCCCTCCAGCAGACCAATGGTCCAACCGGAGTACCCGGCGAAGATGCGCACCCCCTCGACCAGCGGCGCGATCAGATCGGGTTCGGCGTCCAGGTCGACCATCACCATCCGGCCGGCCACATGCCGCAAGCCCGGCACGCCGTCCGGATCTGCTCCCACCCGCAGTGTGGCCAGACACAGTGCCGCGTCGCGCTTCACCGGCCCGCCGATGAACATCGTCTTCGGCTTCGCCGACAGTTTGGCCCATTGCGGCAGCACGTTATAGACCGCGGTCTCGCTGGGGCGGTTGAGCACGACACCCAAAGTGCCGCCTTCGTTGTGCTCGACGATGTAGATCACACTGCGCCGGAATGTCGGTTCGAGAAGATCGGTGTTGGCCAGCAGCAACGTACCCGCGCGCACCCGCTGCGCGGCGGGTGCGACATAGTCCTCTGGGTCTTCGTGCGGGGACACCCCACCATCATGGCACCCCGACGCGGCGTCACTGGGTTAAACGATGACGTCGCACGAACATTTGTACTGTGGTTGGGGCGGCGCAGCCCCAGGCGCGCCCGATCGTTGGAAGTTGGTTGTGTGACTGGATCCCGGATGCACGCGCGCGCACCCGTCCACCTGTGGCGGTCGGTGCGCAGCATGCCCGATTTCTGGCGACTGCTGCAGGTACGTATGGCAAGTCAGTTCGGTGAGGGGCTCTTTCAAGCCGGGCTGGCGGGAGCGCTGCTTTTCAATCCCGACCGAGCCGCCGACCCGATGGCGATCGCGCGCGCCTTCACGGTGCTGTTCCTGCCCTACTCGCTGCTGGGACCTTTCGCCGGCGCGCTGATGGACCGATGGGATCGACGGCTGGTGATCGTCGGGGCGAACGCGGGCCGCCTGGCCCTGGTTGCGGGGATCGGTGCGATTTTGGCCCTCGGAGCCGGCGAAGTGCCGCTGCTGTTTGCAGCGCTGCTGACCAACGGCCTGTCGCGCTTTGTCATGTCCGGCCTGTCGGCGGCGCTGCCTGACGTGGTGCCGCGCGAAGAGGTGGTGACCATGAACTCGGTGGCCACCGCGTCGGGCGCGGTCATGGCCTTCCTGGGCGCCAACTTCATGCTGGTGCCGCGCTGGATTGTCGGGCCCGGCGATCGGGGCGCCTCGGCCATCGTCTTTTTGGTCGCGGTTCCGGTGTTGATTGCGTTGCTGGTGTCGTGGCGGTTCGGCCCCCGCGTCCTTGGCCCGGACGACTCCCGTCGCGCGATCCACGGATCGGCCGTCTACGCGGTGATCACGGGCTGGCTGCACGGGGCGCGCACGGTGGTGCAACGCCCGACGGTCGCCGGGACATTGTCCGGCCTGGCCGCCCACCGGATGGTGGTCGGCATCAACTCGCTGCTGCTGCTGGTGCTGGTCCACCATTTGAAAGACCCGGCGATCGGCGGGTTGGGTACCGCGCTGCTGTTTTTCGGTGCGTCGGGGCTGGGCTCCTTCTTGGCCACTGTGCTGACCCCAGCTTCGGTGCGCCGGTGGGGGCGCTATGCCACGGCCAATGGTGCGTTGGTGGCGTCCGCGATCATTCAGGTCGCCGCCGCCGGGCTGGTGCTGCCGATCATGGTGACGTGCAGCTTTTTCCTCGGCGTGTCCGGCCAGGTGGTCAAGCTGTGCGCTGACTCCGCGATCCAGATCGACGTCGACGACGCTCTTCGCGGACACGTCTTCGCGGTGCAGGATGCGCTGTTCTGGGTCTCGTTCATCGTCTCGATCACCGTGGCAGCGATATTGATTCCCGACGACGGCCACGCGCCGTCGTTCGTGGTGTTCGGGTCGGTGCTCTACCTGATCGGACTGCTGGTTCACGCCACCGTCACCCGCCGACAGCCCGCGAGGCAATGATGGCGGGACCCGGACCAATCGTGGCTGACCTGCGTGCCGAAAGCGACGACCTCGACGCGCTGGTGGCATCACTTCCAGCTGACCGCTGGGCCGATCCGACGCCCGCGCCGGGCTGGACCATCGCACACCAGATCGGGCACCTGTTAT
>NZ_JBKQQD010000212.1:0-2771 GCF_052144515.1 Mycobacterium sp.
CAAAGCGCGCAGCCGACGCTGCGGCTTGGGTGCCACGAAGCTGCCGCGCAACAGCCCAGCCTCCATCAGCTGGCACAGCCACTGCGCGTCACACACGTCAGTCTTGCGACCCGGAACGTTCCTGACATGCCGCGCGTTGCAGAGCGTCAGCTCGAAGTCGTCCTCCAGGATATGCCAGACGGGCGCTGAGATAGGACGGCGGCGAGGTGCCTCTTGGGTCCTTTTCCGCCGCCCCTCTCCCGAACCCGGCGTGACCATTTCTGATCACCGGGCTCTCTAGTGACTATTCCGTGTTAATCGCGGTTGGCTTCTCGGGATGGATGTTGGCGTGGCAGCTGGCGCAGACCACGAGGGTCTTGCGTCGCCGTCGTGCCATGATCTGCATCCACTCGGGTTGCGGCCGTCCGGGTTTGTTGAGATCGGCGAGTGCGCGGATTTGGTGGATTTGCACTTTGTCCGCTTCCCCACAGATCTCGCACCGCCCGGTCAGGAGACGGCGAACCACCTCCTTGTGTCGGGCGGTGCCCGGGATTGGTTCGCGGTCAGCTAAGACTGCGTTCTTTTGCCGCGTGAGCGGGATACCACCGAACGTTGCGACTAGCGGCCTGCGGCCCTCGCCACGCTCCACCCTGGCCTGTATGCATTTGCGCGGCCCGTACGGAGTGTCGGTCGTGGCCCCATACTTGCGGGCCATCTTCGAGACCGACGAGCCGTGCTTGCCAGCCAGCGTCTTGAGCAGCGATGTGACCATCACCCAGTGCAGCCGATTCAGCCGGTAGACGTCTCCGGCCAGCAGGTAGTACTGGACGATGCCCCGATACTCGGACCCGTAGCGGCTGATGATCGCGTGGTCCTGCTCGTTCATCAGTTCGGGTCGATGCGCGGGTTTTCCCCGTTGCATGTATCGGGCGCATTTCGCCTTGATCACGTCAATCGGCACGCGCGGCCAGATTCCCCCGTTGAGCGACCTGCGCCCAGCGGTGAGCTTCCGGTCATCGTGCCTGACGGTGATCTCATAGCCGAGGAACCGCGCCGCCCCGGTGCGGGCGTGGGTGATCAGCGTCTTTGTCTCAGACAGTTCGAGCTTGAGATCCTCTTGCAAGAACTGAGCGAGACGGCGCTTGATTTCCTCGGCCTCGGTCTTCGGTCCGGTGAACCCGAGCAGAATGTCATCTGCATACCTAACGTAACGCAGCCGCCGATACGCGGGATCCTGTGGATCCACCGTAGGGAGACGACGTTGCTGCTTGCGCAGCGCCCTAACCGTGGCGTGATCGCCGCGCTTGCGGGCACGATAGATGCCGTTCTTGACTCTGCGGTACTCAGGATTAGGGCTCCTGCGCACACCTCGGGTGTATTCCGGCAGTAGAACCGTTTCGACAAACGCGTCCAGCCGGTCCAGGTAGATGTTGGACAGGCACGGGGAGAGCACCCCGCCCTGCGGCGCGCCGCTGAGCGTGGCGTTCCACACCCAGTCCTCCAAGTACCCAGCTCGCAGCATCTGGCCGACCAGCCGAAGCAGCCGGTTGTCGTGGATCTTTTCACCCAGCGTCTGGAGCGTGACTTGATGGTCAAGCTCGTCGAAGCACCGGGAGATATCACCCTCGATAAACCAGGTCGTTCCCGTCCAGTTGATCCCCACCTCGCTCAAGGCGCTGTGGCAACCCCGGCCGGGACGGTAACCGTGGGAGTGCTCGGAGAACCGCGGCTCATAGTACGCCTCAAGCAGCAGGCGTATCACTTCGCCGACGAGCTTGTCCGACCACGATGGCAGACCAAGCGGGCGCTGCTTCCCGTCCTTCTTGGGGATGTAGTGCCGCTTGACGGGTTTGAACCGGTAGCGCTCGTGACGCAACGCGTCGATGATGCGCTCGATCTTGCCCAGCGTCATGCCGTCCGCGGTTTCCGCATCGGGTCCGGGCGTCATCGCTCCCTGGTTGGAGTAGATGCGCCCGTAGGCCAGCAAGTACAGCTGCGGGTTGAACAATTGCCGATACAGCTCATCACACGGCAGGCCGCGCCTGCCGCGTTCACGGAGGACATCCAGGACCGTTTTGGCGCTCTGCATTACGCATACCTCCAGGCCATCAGACATCCAGCCACCTGTGCCCCTTCGCCCTGCGGACGGCTTTCCCGTCCTCCCTGGTGGGTCGCGACTCCCACGACTACTATGGGCACTCCGTCACCCTGGGGCTCGCGCCCCGAGGGTTGATCCCGCGTTCGTCCCTGTTGTACGTCCGAGCGTGACTTAGGCGGCCGACTCATCTCCTTGCTTGCCCTCACTGGGCAACGCTCCACGCCCCGAAGGTTGCGACAGCCCTGGAAGCATGCCGTCGCATAGCGTGGCGCCGGTAACGGGTGCTTTTCCGGCGGATGGGTCTTTGCATCTTCTGGAGATTCGGCTTCAGGCAGTCAAGCTTTCGCCATATCACGCGGGTCCCGCGACGCCTCATCCCTGCACCTGGGCATGACCGTCGCTTTTCTGACATGCGATTGTTCCTTTCACCTTTCGGATCCGGGTAAGCCATTGGACCCAAGAACCTTCCTTCGAGTTCATCCCGGCTGTGCCGGGGATACAACAGGGCGCCTCGCGGCGCATTTCCAATACACACCGGTCGCCTCCATCGCGACCTGCCGAACCCCCAACGCCTCAAGCCAGTCTCGCAGCGCCAGCAGGCCATACACGGTCGTGGCGAACTCCTCCACATGCTCGGTCAGCTCACGGCCCTGCCAGACGCGCACGCACGCGGTCACGCTCGCCTGGTGAACGT
>NZ_JBKQQD010000213.1:0-4142 GCF_052144515.1 Mycobacterium sp.
GACTGGCCGACCTACAGCACCACCGACCGGGCCGTGATGGTCTTCGATCGCGAGTCACGCGTCGAGTACGACCCGCACGCGATCCGTCGACAGGCCTGGGAGGGCTTCTCGCCGACCACCGGTTAGCAGGCTAGAGATGTTTCTCGAAGCTTGCAGAACAAGACCCAGCGGCGATTTGGCTGCATGGTGTAGGACAGCAAATCGGTGCCCGGCCCCAGCCGTTGGTGAGCTTTTTTGGGACCAGTATCTATTGGCGCCTTGTGCGCTGGCGTCGTATCCGGTGAGGGTATCAACCATGTCGCCTCGCTCATCATCTAACGGTCGGGTTCTTCGGCTGTACCCCCAAGCGTTGCCGAGGAGGAAGGCTGCCGCCTGCTCGGCGGCGTCGGGTCGGCGGCGCGCGGCACCGCTATGCGGTTGACTTTGTATTCGGTTATTCCACCACTAGTTATCGGCGATCCCGGGTGAGCTGAGCGCCTTCATGGTGTCTTCGTGATGGACCAACGATCGTGCGGCGACGGCGAACATGTCGAGTTTGTCGATGACGGTTTGTCCTTCTGGGGTGTGGCCCCAGATGCTGATGCCTTGGTGGGTGGTGGGTTTCCAGGTGGATTCGTCGACGAGGATGGGGTTCCATCCGACCTCCAATTCGAACCCGGAGGGCGTGTGCGCGTAGTAGGACAGTTCTTTGTCGTTGGTGTGTTGGCCGACGGATAGGGCCATGTGGAAGCCGAGTTCTTTGACCCGCTGGTAGGAGGTGACCATGTCGTTGAGTGTGGCGACCTGGACGTTGACGTGCTGGACTCGGGTGCGGATCGGGTTGATGGGCAAGGCGTTCACCGATGCGATCGCCACGGAGTGGTGGCGTTCGTTGACGCGCAGGAATCTGATCTTGAGCTTCATGCCGTTGATGGTCTCGTCGATGTAGTCGCTCAGTCGTGCGTCGAAGACGTGGTTGTAATAGCCGCGGACCTCGTGAGGCTTCTTCGTGAAGAGGGCGACGTGACCGAGTCCGCCTGCGCCGGTGACGAATCCGGTGCCGGGTATTAGCAGGGGCAGGGGTGCGGTGTGGGCGGTGGTGTAGATCTCCTGGGTCAGCCCGTTGGGCCCGGGGAAGCGCAGGAAGCGCTCGACTCCTCGCAGCTTGGCTTCCTCCTCGGCGCCCTCAACGGCGGGTACCCCGTTGTCGATGACGCGGCGATTGATTTCGTGGAAGGTCGCGTGGTCATCGAGGTGCCAACCCAGCGCGACGACGTCCTCGGCCGGTCCCCGCCGCAGCAGGATGCGGCATTCGTTGGCATCCAAGCGGAATCGGATCGTGTCGGGTGCCATGTCGTCGCAGTGCATGCCGATCGCGTCGCGGGCGAAGCGGCGCCAGTCGTCGAACTTGTTCGTTTCGATCACGGCATAGCCCAGGTGGACATTGCCGAACAGATCAGTGGACATCGAATCTCCTTGAATAGTTTTAGGGCGTGAGGAATGCGGTGGTGACGGCGTTGAACAGGTCGGCGCGTTCCCACTGCACCCAGTGGCCGGTGTTGGCGGTGATCAGGACGTCGGCGTTGGGTATCCGCTTCGCGAGCATCGTTGCGCCGCTTGGTTTGTTGACCTTGTCGTCGCGTCCCCAGATCACCAGCGTCGGCGTCTCGAGGGTGCTGAGCCTGCGGTCGCGGGTGAAATCCATTCGCCACAGCGTGCCCAGTCCCGCCGGGCGTTGCAGGGGCGGGTTGGCGACGACCTCTGGGTCGATCGAGGCCGCATACCTGGATTCGATCAACGATTCAGGTACAGCATCGCCGTCGAACACCAGATAGGTGCGGATGAACGTGCGCAGTTTGTCCAGGCTCGGCCCCTCACCGCCGTAATAGCCGAGCAGGCTCTTGAGGCCCGGGGTGGGAAGCCCGCGCGTGGTCCCGACGCCGCCGGGGCCCATCAGCACGAGCCTGTCGACCCGGTGCGGGGTGTCCAGGGCCAGCCGCAGTGCGCACGAGCCGCCGTAGGAGTTGCCGACCAGGTGCGCCCGCTGGATGCCGAGTTCGTCGAGCATCCCGCGGATGTGATCGGCGAGATACCCGAACGGGTCGCTGCGGTCGACACCCTTGGCGGAGCGGCCGTAGCCGGGCATGTCGGGCACCAGGACGCGGAAGTGTTGGGCCAGGGCGTCGATGTTGCGGGAGTAGTTCGACACCCCTGATGCGCCGGGTCCGCCGCCGTGCAGCAGAACTATGGGCGCACCGGTGCCGGCCTCGGCGACGAAGATGTCCTTGCCGTGTACGCGGACGGTGCGTTCGGTCATGGTGTTGCTGGTCATTGCTGTTCCTCTATGCCTTGAAGCCGGTTGGGGGCGCCGGCAGCGGTTGGCCTTCGGCGGCGCCGGCGTAGACGAACCCGTCGGGTCGCACGACCACCATCGAGGCGCCCCTCTGGTCGAGCCAGCGCGTCAGCATGCCGTCGGCGTCCACGACGCTGTCGGTGTTCGGCTTGCTGCCGGGCACAAGGATTTTCACCACCGGCACGCCGGCTGCCCGCCAGGCCTGGCAATCGGACGCGGGGCCCAGATGCACGACCACCCAGCGGCCGCCGATGACGTCGTCGAGGCGCACGGCGTCGCCCTTCTCGTCGATGACCCACGGTTGGGGGATCAGCCAGCCGACGGCGCCGTTGCCGTTGTGCGCCAGCAGTCCCTTGCGGTAGTGCGCATCGGGCAGCCAGCGGTTTTGGCGTAACCAGGTGGAGAAGCCGGGCACCTTGCTGGCGGTGCGGAAGATGTGGTTGCGTGCGGCGGCGCGATAGCGGTTGCGTTGGATGATCAACTTGCCGGTCTTGACCGCGCGGTTGGTCACGTCCTTCACGTGCGGCAGCCGCTCGGCCTGGTAGGAATCGAGCACGGATTCGGGCAGCGATCCGCGCAGCACGGCGCCCAGCTTCCAGCACAGGTTCGCCACGTCACGCACGCCGGCGCACATGCCCTGACCGATCCACGGCGGCATCGCGTGCGCGGCGTCGCCGGCCAAAAAGACCCGGCCCACCCGCCAGCGGTCGGCGAACCGGACGTGGTGGCTGTAGCAGGCGAAGCCGAGGATCTTCACGTTGTCCTTGGTGATTCCCTGGTCGCGCAGCACCTTCCAGATCGCGTCCTCGGACAGCAGGTCCTTCTCGTCCTCCTCGTCGCGCACCGGGAACTCCCAGCGGTGATGACCCAGCGGAGTGGGGCAGTCCACGGTGGGCCGGGCCGGGTTGCAGTGGAACCGGAGCCGGTCATGGCCGGGCCATTCCTGGAGCACCTTGGTGTCGATGACGATCCAGCGCTCGCCGTAGGTGCGCCCGGAATAGCCGACGCTCAACTGGCCGCGGATGGAGCTGGACGCGCCGTCGGCGGCGATCACGTAGGAGGCCCGGATGCGCCGGAATTCGTCGACGGTGAGATCGGCGAGCATCAACTCCACGTGATCCTCGCGCTGGATGACCCGCAGGCATTCGTGCTCGAGAAGAACAGCGACGTTGGGGAAGCGGTCGACCCCGGCGCGCAGCACCTTTTCCAGCGCGGGTTGGTAGATGAACTGCTGCGGCGGGTGCCCGTTGCCCCGCGACACCGGCAGCAGCTGCACGAACGGCACGCCGTTGGCGTCGACGAAGCTGGCCCCGTTGCCGGGTTGCATGTCGGCGTTGAGCTGGTCGGCCAGTCCGACCTGCTGCCAGATGCGCACCACCTCCTCGTCGGTGGAGATGGCCCGGGCCCGCGTATAGATGTTGGGATCGCGTTCCACCACGACGACGTTGAGGCCCTGCTGGCCCAGCAGGTTGGCCGCGGTGACGCCCACCGGTCCGTAGCCGATGATCGCCACGTCATAAGTCGTCTGGTCAGTCATTGCGGGATCCTTAACTGGGAGTTGTTAATGTATTGATCCATACAGTAAGCTATGAGTTACGTGATCGTCAACACCCGAAAGGAGGCAACGTGACAGCAACCACTGCAGGCAAGAATTCGGAGTCCAGTTCGGCCGGCCGGCGGCGTACCCGTGCCAATGGCGAGGCGTCGCGTCAGCGAATCCTGGACGCGGCGACCGAGGTGGCCACCGAGCGTGGCTACGAGGGCACCACGATCTCGCTGGTCAGCAAGAAGAGCGGTCTGCCGCCGACGT
>NZ_JBKQQD010000214.1:0-2715 GCF_052144515.1 Mycobacterium sp.
GCGCTCATCGGCGCGCTTCCCCGCGGCGCGCTTCTCCTTCTAGGCATTTTGCAAGCAGTGTTGCTGCTTGTTCGACTGCGTCCGACGATGGTGATCAGCAACACGATGCTCATTCCCGCGCACGCCATCGCTGCCAAACTGCTCGGCATCCCGCACTACTGGATGGTCCACGAGTTCGGAACAGACGACCATCAGCTTCGGTTCCTGTTGGGCTATCACAGGAGCATCCGCCTGATCAGCCAGCTGTCGGAGTCGGTGATCTGCCTTTCACAGGCAGTTGAGAAGGCCATGCTCGCGCACGATCCAAAGATGAGGACGTTCCAGGTATACCCGATCGTCGACACCCCGCTCGGCACGCCGCCAGAGCGGCACCCGGGCGAGCCCATGCGAGCTGTGCTTGCCGGTAGGTTCGCTGAATCCAAGGGACAACACCTTGCAGTCGAGGCTGTTGCTATTTCCCGGAAGGCCGGGGTCGACATCGAGTTGGCACTAATCGGTGGTGGCAACCAGAAACCAGTTCGCAAGCTTGCTCGACGCCTGGGCGTCGAGGACCTGGTGAGCATTCACGGACCTACCCGCGACCTCGGACCCTACTGGTCCGCCGCCCATGTCGGCCTCATGTGCAGCCAATGCGAGGCGTTCGGCCTCGTTACCGTGGAGGCGATGAGAGCCGGACTGCCGGTGTGCGGGACGAACGCGGGTGGCACCCCGGAGATCATCGATCCGGGAGTCAACGGACTGCTAAGCTCCGCCGGCGACGCGAACGCACTCGCAGCCAACCTGATGGCACTCGAATCGGATGAGGATCTGCGGCGCAGCCTCGCTTCTCGTGCGATGGAAACCGCGCAGCGCTTCCAACGCGACCACCGTTACGGCGATCAACTCGCCGCCATTCTCGGCCTGTGTTGAAGCGCATGCCTGAGATGGATTTACCGCCAAAGAGGGACTGTTGCATCTGACCTCAACGGCCCGCCTCCGCCGACTAGCCAACACGCCGCAAGCGGGCGAGATTTTCCACAAGATCAGCGGCGTTGGCAACGCTTTCGGCGGGTTTGGTCATCCGGGTGGCGAACTCGCGGGCCCGGGCGACGTATTGCGGGGCGAGGATGGCGCGGAGGTCCGCGACCAGCGATTTCTCGGTAGCGGTCGACAAGCGCCGGGAGGCGCCCACCTTCAGTCGTTTGACCTGAGCTCCCAAGATCGCCTGATCGCGTATCGTCCAGAGGATCAGCGTGGGGAGTCCGGCGCGCAGGCCTGCGGACGTGGTGCCGATGGCACCGTGGTGAACGACCGCGCGGCAGGACGGAAAGATCTCCGCATAATTCACCGCACCCACCACCTTGACGTGGTCGAAATGTGGGACGTGGCTGAAGTCACTCCCAGCGGAGCAAACCAACGCCCGCTCGCCCAACTGCGCGCAGGCCGCGCTGATCATCGCGAGCGTGTCGGCCGGGGATTCGACTGGCATGCTGCCAAAGCCGAAGAAAATCGGCGGTGTTCCCGCAGCAATCCACGACAAGACCTCCTCATCGGCATCCGTCGGCAACTCCATCGTCAGCGCGCCAACAAAGGGCCGTTGGCCGTCCCATTTCGCCCACTCGGCTGCCAGCCCGGGGAAGCACACCTCGTCGTAGGCCTGGATCTCGAGCGATCCGCGTTCGGCCATCCGTCGCGGATAGGGGGCTTTTGTCTTCGGCAGGCCGAGTTCACGGCGCTGCGCGTCCTCGTGGTTCTTCGTCAGCCGCCAAACCAGCCACTGGTTCACCGTCATTGCGGAGCGGATCAGCGGCGACGGCAGGAACGGAACGATCTGGCCATTGGCCCGTATCGGGGAGTAATGCAGCACGGCCAACGGAATGTCGTAATACTCCGCGACCTTGGCAGCGGGCTGCTCGAAATTCACGCCGGTGAGTAGCAGGTCGGCCCCGTCCGCCAGCGACATCAGCGTCGTGCTCGTCTCCGCCCAGGACTGGTTACCGATCTCCCCAAGTTCGCGCCACAACCTGGTCAGATCCCGGATCCTCCAGAGGTTGCGGGAGAAATAAAAGTACCTCCACAAGTGGACGTGCTTCTCAATTCCTGTCTGCGCATCCAGCCTGTAAGCGACCGTCGCAAGCCCAGCCGACTCGACGAAGCCAACCAGGTCGCGCGGGACGGCCACGCACACTTCGTGCCCTCTGCGCAGCAGTTCACGGCCGACGGCGACGCAGGGCTCGACATCGCCGCGAGTTCCATAGCTTGACAGGACAAATTTCACCGCGGACCCAGCCTTTCGCTTGTCGTGCGCGTCGACGATGGCATAGCTATCGGTCATTATGTCTGGTCTTCGACTCTCGGCTGGCATTCGCCATCGGCCCTCGGCTGATCGTTCGCCGTTGGTTTCGGCTGCAGCGGCGTTCCTAGGCGGCGACCAGCCAGAATAGTAACTGGGGGTTGGTGTGGTCGAGGGCCGCGAAGCCTGTTTCATCGACCCACGCCGATGTCGGCATGGGTCGACCTGTCCCGACCGTGGAACTATGCCGATCCTCGGGCGGCGCGATATGAAAGACCAAGCATCACCGGATGGTTCGACTTTCAATAGTGCCCAAGGATCGGCATAGTTTCTGGGCTGGGCCGACGCTTCTGGTAGCCGCGGCCGGGTCTGCGAGGTCCTCGTCGATTAGCCGCACCGCGGCGCGCGGCCGCGGGGCTGGCCGCGCAGGTCGTCGGCGAGGT
>NZ_JBKQQD010000215.1:0-7885 GCF_052144515.1 Mycobacterium sp.
ATGGTCCCAGCACTGGAACCTCGATCCCAAACCGTTCATCTGGAAAGCCAGCGCCGACGACATCATCACGAAAGTCCAACGTGGCCGCGAGACCCTTCACCAGATCAAATCGCAGACGGAGCACTAGGACCAGTCGACCGCAGGCGGCGAGCGGTTAGCACTCATCAGTTAGCACTCATCGGGTAAGTTATGGCCAACCAGCTCGGCTCCAATGAGTCAGCCGCGAGGGCCGGCACCCACGCGGCCCGCCTTGATGCGCTTTAATGCGAGGCCGACGCCTTGTTGTGTGATGTTGCCCAGTTGGCGGGCGATCTGGCTCTGCGAGAGGCCGCGGTTGTGCAGCTCGACGATTTTCTCGTCACGCTCGAACGCGCTCATGGCCGTCGTAATAAAAGGAGCGGTTGATAACCGCGGTCGGCGTCGCACATGCCCACAACTCTATATCAGAATCAGATTCTAAAACACTTGGCGATTGCGCTCAAGCGCAAAGAGCCCACATAAGGCCTCTGACCAGGCTTTTTCCATGCCAGGTCGGGGGACTAAAAATTTCAGGTGATAACCCCGTAGGGGGACGACCGGCTTCGCACGTGCCGGGCGCTGCGCGCCCGGACTTTAGCGTTGCTAACTAAGTAGCAGGATGGTGCATGCGCTGGCGCAATGGTTGCCATAGACGACGGTTGCGTAGGCGCACGTGTGTTAATTAAAAGTACACGTTTGGCAGTGACTACCAGAATGCCTGCTGGTTGTTCACCAGGGCCATGCCGCTTGCGGTCCCGACTAGCGCTTACGTTTGGCCGCTGCGACAGCTCGGGCTCTAATCCATGCGGAGAGGCTCATTCCGTCGGCTGCGGCGGCGGCTTCGACTAGCTCGCGTTCGGTGTCGGTGAAGCGTACCGGGACTGGCGCGCTGCGCCGTTTCTCGGCGTCTATCGGTGGCCGACCGGTTCTTGTCACATGGCCATCTTAAACCGACTACCAAAAAATGGTGACACGGTGCACTTTATCGACTACCAAAAATGTCGACAAAGCAGACTTTATCGACTACGATAAGTAGTATGTACACCACCAAGATTGAACGCACGATATCGACCGACGCGGGGCGCATCGACGTCACGTTATTTGAGGTCACGGGCACACGGGCGAGCTGGTTTGAAGTGCGCGTCCGTGATCACCGCCCGCACCTACATCGCACCGATGTGGGTGAGTGGCTGACCATCCGCACCTACGCCGATGAGACCGCTGCCCGTGCGGGCTTCGAGGAGTGGTTCGCGCTGGAAACGACGTGGGCAGCGAACCCCTACACCCCTACCGATGGGAGCACCAACTCATGAGCACAAGCGCGTACGCACCGCAGGTTCACCGCATCACCCGCCGTGACGGGGTGGCTGGTCAGGTCAGCTACACCGCACGCGTGACCTACGGCGATGACCCGTTTGAGATCACTTTCGTCGGTTCCGTCTATGGCGGGCCGGTCCTGATGGTCGACAACACGTGGGAGACGTGGGTTGACGAACCGGCCCGGTTCGGTGACCTCAGCGCGGCTTGGGTCCGCCGATTCTTCGCCTGACCACATTGGCTGCGCTGGTGCGCGTAACGATTGGAAATCACATGAGCAGAAAGCATTACATCGAAATTGCCCGCGTGTTGGCGGGCGACTATGCCAGCGCGGCAAGCGATTCGGAGCGCTTGGTGGTTCGCGGGATCACGTTCTCACTGGCGGACGTGTTCGCCAAAGAGAACACCCGGTTTGACCGGGCGCGGTTCTACGGTGCCGTGTCCGCCGACCTACTGCCGTACGCGTGATGGGAGACAGAACCATGTTCACGATTCCAGCCGATTCGGTGTATGCGGGTGTCGAGTTCGACATCAGCATCACCGTCACGTTCCGTGGTGTCGCGGTGCGGATCACCGGGCGCGACGGCGGCGACATCATGGCTGAGGCCAACGATTTGGACAGCGTTGACGAGGCGATGGCTTACGTGGCCCGCGAACTAGGGCGGGTGCTCTGATGGCCCGCAACTACCGCCGCAGCACCCGCACGGGCGCGGGTAGCCGGTGGATGGCGCTGCGGTTCGCCGGCACCTGCAAAGTGTGCGGGCGCAAGGTTCCGGCTGGCGCGTCCGCCTATTGGGACGCGTCCGCGAAAACGGTCACGTGCCAGTGGATCGACTGTGCAGACGCTGACGGGCTGACCACAGAGTCACCGCTAACCGGTCCGTGGGACACCCGGACAGACCTGCGGGTGCGAACGGATCACCGCATCGGTGCCGCTGCGCCGGTACCCGCACGGGTGATTGTGACCCGCTTCAACTCCGGTGCGGTCGTGCACCAGAACAGTCGCGGTCGGTGCATCGATGCACCGTGCTGCGGGTGCTGCTCGTGATTACGGTGCGGATCGAATACGGCGGCATGCGGGCAGAACGCACCGCTACCGACCTGCCGCATGCGGAGCGCCAACTCGCCGATATGTATGCGCGGCACGGGATCACAGCGAGCAAGCGGGACCGCATGCGCGGGACCGCGAACGTAACCGGTGCGCGGGTCCGCGCCCGGTTCATCTGAGCACAAACGAGATTGGGGAAAACAGCCATGCACGAACACAACTACGGCGCGAAATTCGCCGGAACCACTGTCCACTACACACCGCCGGTCTGCCAGGACGAGCAGAACCATCAGGTCT
Source organism: Mycobacterium sp. (assembly GCF_052144515.1). Taxonomy (GTDB): domain Bacteria; phylum Actinomycetota; class Actinomycetes; order Mycobacteriales; family Mycobacteriaceae; genus Mycobacterium. The sequence continues at coordinate 2,681 of NZ_JBKQQD010000215.1, forward strand.
GCCATCACGCGGGGGGCTTCCATGAGCCCGGTGGTGCTGACCTTGATGGCAGCCTGCGCTACTTCGGGATGCGCCGAACCCGCGACGGCAAATCGTTCCTGCCGCGTGAGGATTTCACCAAGCGGCGGGTGATGCCGGTGCGGACCCGCGAGAACATTGCCGCGTGCGCGGCGCTGGGATTGTCGTTCTGGTCCGAGCATCCGGCCCCGTCAACGGTCTGGGCCGTTGACGACCAGCGCCAGCCGCACGCCGTAAAGGTCGACCGGCGGACGGGCAAAGCGGAGCATATGAACGTACCGGCATCACGCGGAAACACCAACCCTATTCGAGGCGTCGGCCATTTTCGACAGCTCCTCCGCGATCCGTTGGTCAGCGCCTTGCGCGGCATGCTGATACCTCATAGCGGCGCTGACAGTCGAATGCCCAAGTCGGGCCATCAGTTCGGCCAGCGTGGCCCCGGTCTGCGCGGCCAGCACCGCGCCGGTGTGCCGCAGATCATGAAACCTCAGATCGGGTCTGCCAGCGGCTTCGCGGGCCTTACGGAACATCCCTTGCATGGTGGCCTGATGTAAGTGGCCGCCCTTGAATGCGGGGAACAGCAACGCCTCCGGGTCCGGTTTGGTGTGGTCGGCGAGATGGTCCCGCAGTACGGGCAGCAGGTGTCGTGGGATCGCCACGGGACGTTTACCGGCGCTCTTGGACTTCGGGGTGGTGACGACAAACCGGTCGACCCCAAGGTCAATGCGCCCCTGTTTGCGGATGTAGACGACGCCGCGTCTGATCCGCACGACGCCGATCTCCCGGTCGAGGTCGAGTTCGATGTCCTTGCGGCGCAATTCGGTTAACTCGCCGAACCGCAGCGCGCACCACCCCGCGAGCAGAATCATCGCCTGGTACTGCGCGGGCATCGCATCCACCAACTTGGCGAGTTCGTCGATCGTGGCGGGCTGGATGGTGATCTGGCGGCGGGCGCTGCCCGCACCCCGTATCGAGCAGGGGTTGAACGTCAGCTTGCGCTCGTCGACAGCGGTCGCCAGGAGGGTATGCAACAGGCCGTAGCAGCGCGCCCGGTAGGCAGGCTGCTTGGTCAGCGTGACGGCGTGCCACGCGCGTATGTCGTCTCCGGTGATGGACGAAATCGGCTTGTCGCCGAGCACCGGCAGGATGTACGCGTCCAGCATCCGCCTGTACATCTCGCGGGTGCGGAGCTTCAGCGGCTCACCGTCGATCAACCTGTTCGGCAACCAGACGTTCGCGTATTCGGTGAGTGTCTGCGGCTTGGCGGCGGGCACCGGATCCACAGGCGGCAACCACTTCCCGCGAATGATGTCGGCCTGCACGGTGGACAACCACTGCCGCGCGACCTTCTTCGTGGTGAACGTGGTCGGTGCTTTATAGCGGATGCCGTCGTGCCAATACATCGCCCGCCACCGTCCTGATGGCAACTGGCTTGCGGTGCCGAACGCGCCCCGGTCTTGGTCGCGGCGGCCTTCTCCTCGCGTCATCTGCGGCTCTCTTTCGTGAACTCCGTGAACTCGTCGTGAACTCGTTCTGGTTCCGCAGCTTACCGTGAGGTTCCGTGAGATTCCGGAAGATTAGGGGCTTTACCTGCGGGTACGCTACTAATCGTACCCGTTGACCTTACAGCCAGCTAACTGGACACGACTGGTCGACGCCGAGCACCGTCAAAGACCGCCCCAAGCCAAGGAATACCGCGACGCACAAAGTGAGATCGAGAATTTCCTCATCGGAGAACACGCCCCGTAGCCGTTCGAAGAACGCGTCGTCCATCGACGCGTGGTCGGTGGCGAAGCGCTCGGCGTACTCGATGGCAAGGCGCTGGCGCGGCGTGTAGCCGGGATAGCTGGCATAGGCCGCGACGTTGTCGTAGAGCTCTTGTGCGACACCGGCATCCAGCACCGAGGGAGCCCGAAAGCCCGAGCACGCGACGCAGTCGTTGATCTGCGCGATTCGCATCCTGGCCAGCTCACGTTCGTCGGCGGGCAAGATGCTCTGCTGGTATGCGCCGCGGATCATCCGCTCGACCATGCCACCGAGCTGCGGCCGCAGCGTCCAGATCATGGCGGCTTCGCCGCCGGGGCCATCCGGCACGTCGAGTCGGGCCATGAGCGGACTCCTGCTCCGTGAAGACCAATACCGATCTGAGGAAACCAGATTCTCGGCACGACTGTCTAGGTCGTCCGCGCCGCCTAATTGTGCATACGTAGACCCGCGGTATACGGTCCGTGGAGCAACGGGCGTTCAGAGGTGCAGCGCCCCGGTCTGAAAGGTCACGGGCGTGCTGTTCATGCACGAGGTGCACAAGGTGCGCGGCCGCGCAGAAGACGACTTCGAGGCCGCATTTCGCGAGGGCTGGATGCCCATGCTGGCCGCCGGCGACGACGCCCGCCTGCTGTGGTACGCCAACCAGGCGCATGGCAGCGGTCCTGCCTACACCGTGATCACCGTGACGGCCGTTCGCGACGGAGCGGCCTGGGAGCGCCTGACTTTGCGGGTTCAGAAGGGCGATCTGCAGCGATGGATGCGCGGCCTGGACGAGCTCCGTCATGAGGTTGATGCGAAGTTGCTGGTTCCGCTCCCGTGGTCGCCACTGCTGGAGGTGCCGCTCGACGAGGTGCCGGTCGATGGGCGAGAGCACGAGATGAGCCTCTACATGGAAGACACCATGTGGCCCTACGAGGACAAGTTCGAGGAATACATCGTCAGATGCGGTGAGGTGTACGCCAAGAGCCTCGAGCAGCCCTCGTCCATGCTGTCGATGCACGCGGCGTTTCAGCCCGCGCTCGGTAGCCACGTGCGCCGTGAGGTGATCCTGATGCAGCGCATCAGTCGGCCGGAGGCGCTGCTCGATCTGCTCCGCACCCACATCCCCGCCGAATACCGCGCCCCCGGGACCTGGATGCACGACGCCCTGGACCTGCGCGATCAGTGGACCAGCCGGTTGCTGCGGACGTCCGAGTGGTCCCCCCTGTATTAAGCCGCCCATGAACACGGGCGAGATCCTCGAGGCCGCTGCGGCAAGCGATCCCGCCCGGGCCGCGCTCATCATCGACGGGCGCTCAACGAGTTACGGTGAGCTGGCGGCAACGGTCCGGCAGTGCGCGGCCGGCCTGGTCGCCCGCGGCGTCGGGGCCGGCGACCGGGTCGCCGTCGTCGACGGCGGAAGCCTGCTGTCGATCGCGATGTTGCTCGGGGCGACGCGCATCGGTGCGGCGGCGGCGCTGATGAACCCGGCGCTGACCCCGCCGGAGCTGCAGGGGCTGCTGAAGAACGCCGGCTGTGCCGGGGTCGGCGTCGCGGGACAGGCCTACGCCGACCGGCTCCGCGACGCGGGGGCGACCACGGTTGTGACGGAGTCCGATTTAGCGGGCGACCCTCAGCCGGCGTCAGTGCCCGACGCCGCCGAAATCCCCGACGCCGCAGACGCTTTGATTCTGTTCACCAGCGGCACGACTGGACTCCCCAAGGCGGTCAGCATCACCGGCGGCCAACTGAATAGGCGGATCCGGGGAATGTCGGGATCATTCCGTGCGGATGTGGCACCGTCGGTAGGGATGATGTGCGTCCCGTTTTTCCATGTCGGCGGCTCCCTGGGCATGCTCGGCAGCTTGCATGCGGGCAACACCTCGGTGGTGCAGAAGCGCTTCGATGCCGGCGAATGGTTACGCCTGGTGTCCGAGCATCGGGTGACCGCCACGTTCTTGGTGCCGACCATGCTGCAACGGATCCTGGATCATCCCGACTTCGCCGCAACCGATCTGACGTCGTTGGTCGCCATCGCCTACGGCGCCGCCGCCGCGCCGATCGCGTTGGTGCGCAGGGCGATGGCCGCGCTCCCAAAGGTGGCTTTTGCCAACGTCTTCGGCCAGACCGAGACGCTCGGCGCCTATACGACGCTGCTGCCCGCCGACCACCGCGATCCTGCCCGCGCGGGATCCGTCGGCCGGCCGCTACCCGGGGTCGAGGTGCGTGTGGTGGACCCCGCCACCGGCGACGACGTTGAGCCCGGGGCGGTCGGCGAGTTGTGGGTGAACACCGACCAGAACGTCACGGGCGGCTGGCTGCACACCGGCGACCTGGGCCGCCAGGATGCCGATGGCTACATCTTCCCGAGCGGCCGGCTCAGCGACACCATCAACCGCGGGGGAGAGAAGTTCGGGCCGATCGAGGTCGAGGAAGCGCTGCGTTCCCATCCGGCGGTCACCGACGTCGCGGTCGCCGGCGTCGTCGACGTGGAACTGGGCCAGCGCGTGGGGGCCGCGGTGGTGGCTCGCGCGCCGGTGACGCTCGAGGAGCTGCGGTCGCACTGTCGCGATCTGATCGCCTACTTCAAACTGCCGGAGCGGTTGGCGATCGTAGACCAGATCCCCTATAGCGCGACCGGCAAGATCAGCCGCCACCAGATCGCCGCGTTGATCTCCGAAACGTAGGGAGTAACAGTGCTGTTCCTCCACGAGACCCACAAGGTGGTTGGCGCGCGCGAGGTCGAGTTCGAGGCCGCCTACCGGGAAGGCTGGATGCCTACGCTGGCCGCCGATGACGACGCTCGGCTGCTCTGGTACACCAACCACGCTCACGGCTCCGGGGTGTCCTACAACGTCGTCACCATCACCGGAATCACCGACGGCGCCGCGTGGGAGCGGCTCGCCCGCCGCACACAGACCGGGGATCTCAAGCCATGGATGCGCGAGCTGGACCACCTGCGTCACGACGTGACCGGCAAGATGCTGCTGCCGGTCGACTGGTCGCCGCTTCAGACGATCGACCTGGCAACCGTGCCCACCGATGGCGCGACCCATCCGCTGAGCCTGTTCATGGAGGACACCGGCTGGCCTTACGCTCCGCTCGATGACTACATCCGGATGTGGGACGAGATCTACTACCGGCTGCTCTCCAAAGCCCCACGCGGGATGCGGATCCTCGATATCCAGGCGTGCTTCCAGGTCGCGCACGGCAGCTACCGACGACGAGAAGCGATACTGTGGCAGAAGATTGACGACGCCAACAACTCTGCGGCGCTCGTTCGCCTGCTGACCACCGAGACCGCGCCGGAGCACCGGGTGCCCGGCAGTTACATGGTCGAGGCCCTCAAGTATCGCGTTCAGTGGGAGAGCCGTCTGTTGCGGACGTCGGACTGGTCACCCCTGTACTGATATGGGGAGCATTTTGTCAAGGGGGCAGGGT
>NZ_JBKQQD010000216.1:0-5229 GCF_052144515.1 Mycobacterium sp.
GCAACTGCTACGTAAACGTGCTGCGCGACGCGATGGCCGTCGATTCGCTTGATTCGTGCGGCGTGTATTTCGGTACCACGGGCGGACAGGTGTACGTGTCGGCTGACGCCGGAGACAGTTGGACTCCGACCGCACCGTCGTCAACCGGCACACAGACGCAGCGCGGACGGCTGTAGCAGTCCGGTCGCCCGAAAATGCATAACCCGTACAGGGTGGGTGAGGTCCAGATGATGGTGACGTCAGGCAACTGTTCGTCGCGCCAGCCCCAGAACGTTTTGAGCAAATGATGTTACCGACTGGCTAAAGAACACTCTAGGGCGACGGAATCAACCATCAGTCACGCCACCTTCCGACCAGAACGTTACTGCTCCACTTTGGCAACGGTGACCAGCCACTATCCCAACGGGCAGGCACCAGCTCCCACACCCACGAACCATTGTCAGCGCTCACACGGAGGTAGCGGCCATCACACTTCACATCGACACCGACGACGGCCCAACCACGAGCAATGTCATCCCACCCGCGATTTCCATCCACAAGGATTAGCGGCGCTACATCGTGAACGACGCCCGGCGTCCTACTGCTGCCGAAAACTGTCGCCACCTCGCCGAATTCGCAGGTAACTTTCCCGTCGTAGTGGAGCTCGATCACCTACTCCACGATGACGTACACGCAGCGGTCGGAGGTGGGTTCAGAAAAAAATCCGCACCTCCATCCAAAAAGTAGGCGGGCGCTTCCGCGTGTGTTGGCTTGGTGATGGCAGCGACTGGCTAACGTACGTTTCACCACCATCGCGGCGACCCCGCCGCCAGAATCTCCTGTCACCTGCAAAGGCGAGCGATTATCCTTCCCCAATGGCGTCGAGCGTATCGGGGAAGATTGCATTCGTTACCGGCGGCGCGTCCGGCATCGGCGCCGCGTTGACGACCAAGTTGGTCGACGGGGGCGCCGAGGTCTGGATCGCCGATCGTCAGATCGACGCGGCCCAGGAGCTGGCGCAACGCCTCAATAGTGGTGGCGCACAGGCGCACGCGATCGAGCTCGATGTGCGTGACTACTCATCGTTTGAGCGCGCCGTCGCCGAGGCGGTGCGGCAGTCCGGGCGGATCGACTACCTGTTCAACAATGCGGGCATTGGGGTCAGCGGTGAAATCGACTCCTACACGCTCGATGACTGGAACGACGTCTTCGACGTGAACCTGCGCGGTGTGGTGCACGGCATCCAAGCGGTCTATCCGATCATGATTCGGCAGCACTCCGGTCACATCGTGAACACAGCCTCGATGGCCGGTCTTGTCACCAGTCCGGGTCTGGGGAGCTACACCGCCACCAAACACGCCGTCGTCGGGATCTCGAAGGCGTTGCGGATGGAGGCCGAGCGCCACGGCGTGCAGGTGTCGGTGTTTTGTCCGGGCGTGATCCGGACCCCGATAATGACAGGCGGCCAGTACGGACGGATAAACATAGCTGGCGTCAGCGATGAGGAACTCCTCAAATTTTTTGAGCGGTTGCGGCCGATGGCACCCGAAAAGTTCGCCGAGCGCGCCCTTCGTGCGGTGTTGCGGGGTGACGCGATCATTGTGGTGCCAGCCTGGTGGAAAGCATGGTGGTACCTGGAGCGGCGCCAGCGTTGTCGATGCGATTTGCAAAGGTATCGCTCAAGCGCCTACGCGAAATGGAGTCCACCACATCCTGATCGCTGCGTGTCTTTGTGGTCAGGCGCACCGGTTCACACGTCGCGTGGGACGGTAGGTGGGTCACCCCGCCGCCGGGCATGCAGTAATACGTTGCGACGTAGCCGCGTTGGGCAAGTTCGAAGGTTGTCGTTTGGTCGTGTTACCGACTGGCCGAAGTACATTTCACCACCCATCTCGGCGACCCCGCCGCCAGAATCTCCTGTGACCTGCGAGAGATTTCACCCAGCCCCTCTCAATGTGTGCGGCGAGTTGACTCGGCGGCCTGCTTCAAGCGCCGCAGCGTTTCTTGGATGCCTCGATTAACTTGGCGGCCACGAGGAACAAACGCCTCCACCACTCGGTCTAAGGCAGGGCACCATAAGAACTGGAAGGACTCTGTTACGAGCGTCCCAGGCATTAGCGGCTCAAACACGTAGTGCCATTCTGTCTGTTCGCGTCCGGTACGGTCATCAATAGTGGTGAAGGAGAACTTGCGGCCGCGATCAGTGGCGGTGATTACTGCCGTCCGCTCCCATCGGTAGGGTCCAAGGCGGTTGTAACCCCGAAATCGCTTGCCCACCTCAGCGGCAGTAGCCCGTCCAGCCATACGCACCGACAGCACTCAGGACTCCACTCACCCATGCGGGTGATGTCGGCGAGCAGATCGTAGACAACTTCTGGCGGCGCTGCTATTTCTATGCTCTCGCGTCCCCGTTGAGGCGTCGGCATGAACTAATCCTCGATCCGTTTCGCGCGTGGCGCCCCGCTCCAGGATCGTAGGCGACCCGTGGCGTGCCGACCGTAACTACCGGCGATCTATGAAATGCCAACATGGGCTGTGTTACCGATTTGAGAAAGTACACTTCATCCGCAGACTGCCGGCCGCTCGTCCTGGCAGGCTTGCGTGACACCGAAAATTTGACCTCCTCCTCGGCTTAGACTTCCGCAATGTTCTCGGAGACGCGCTATGCGCGAAACGGCGACTTGCGCGTGGCCTATCGCACCTCGCGTGAAGGTCCTCGCGATATCGTGTTCGTCACTAACTGGTTCACGAACTGCGAGGTCTTTCCGGACCTGCCGTCGCTTCAAGGGTGGGTCGAGGCGATGTCATCCCTGGGTCGGCTGATCTTCTTCGACCAGCCAGGCACGGGAGCGTCCGATCCTGTCGAGCCTGGCGCGCTGCCAACCTTGGAGCAATGGGCTGACAGCATCACCGCGGTGCTTGACGATCTCGGGAGCACTGAAGCGGTTCTCCTCACGATCGACGGCTCACTCGCGACGGCGGCGTTGTTCGCAGCAACATATCCGTCCCGCACAACGGCGCTGCTCGTGCTCGAAGGCTACGCAGATGCGGGCGACCGCACCGCGCTGGTTGGAGAGGAGGTTGTCGCCGCAATGGACGCCATGTGGGGGACGGGAGAGTTCCAACATGTGATGAATCCGGACATGCCGTGGAACGAGGAGATCCGCGCAGCGTGGGGACGACATAATCGCCTGGCAGCAAGCCCACGGACCATCGCCCTGATGCTTCCTCTGGTGGTCGAATTGAACGTGCGCGCGATCCTTCCGACCGTCCGCGTGCCCACCCTTGTCGTCCAGCACACCGACGACCCATTCGTCACACCTGCAATGGGCAAGGATGTCGCCGATCACATACCGGGCGCGAAGTACGTCGAACTCCTGGGGCGCAACATGTTTCAGTTCGTGGAACCGTGGCGCGATTCGTTTCAGGAGATCGCCGAGTTCCTCACCGGCGAGCAGCCCGACGTTGCCGACGACCGTGTCCTTGCCACCGTGCTCTTCACCGACATCGTGAACTCGACGCGCCGGGCCGCCGAGATCGGCGACCGTGACTGGCATGCCCTGCTCGATGCGCACGACGCAGTCGTCCGGTCGCAGCTGGCCCGTTTTCGAGGTCGCGAGGTGAACACATCGGGAGACGGTTTCCTCGCGATGTTCGACGGCCCTCAGCGAGCGATCCGCTGCGCGATGTCGATCCGCGACGCCGTGCAGTCCCTCGGCATTCAGGTGCGCGCGGGGTTGCACACCGGCGAGTGCGAAGTCCGGGGCGACGACATTGGTGGGATCGGCGTGCACATCGGCGCGCGCGTGAGCGCCCTGGCCGGGCCGAACGACGTGCTCGTGTCCAGCACGCTGCGCGACCTCGTGATCGGGTCAGGACTCGAGTTCGAGGAGCGCGGCGCTCACGAGCTCAAGGGCGTGCCCGGCGAGTGGCGCCTGTTCGCCGTCGCCTCTGCCTAAAACCGTTGACAGGCCGTCAGAATGGGTACGGCGCTCGGACAGACTTTTGCACCTCTACCCCTCGCTGAGCGCCTCGGCTCCTGAGGGGGCATTCAGCTGGGGTGTTCGAGTTCTGTTCGGGCCTGGTCGATTTGGTCGAAGGCGTAGGTGGCCATGGCGGGGGTGGTCATGGCGGCACCGGCGCGGGCGAGTGCGTCGTAGGTCTCGTCGCCCAGCACGTCGCGCAGGTGGGCGATCGCGGTGGTGATCTCGGGGAACGCCGCCGCAGAGAAAGGACTGAGCGCGAACCCGGCGATAGTGGCCGCCGGTTCGTAGCGTCCGAGCCGGTCGAAAAGAGCGGCGAGGACGGCCAGCGGGCCGCGGATCGTCGTGGTGTTGCCGTCATTGTGCCAGTTGCGGATTACCAGAGTGAGGTGATCGAACGCGGCCACCGGGTCGCCGTGCTCGGCCTCAAGTCGTGCCAGATCCAGCGCCAGGAATGACGCGACGGCGCGGTTGCCGCTGTCTTGAGCGATCACCAGACCCCGGCCGAGGGCGTTAAGCGCCCCGACGGGATCTGCGTCACGGAAAGCCAAACCGTAGGCCCAGAGCGCCAACCCGAGCAAGGACGGGTTGCCTGTTGCCTCCGCAGCCTCGATCAGGCCATCCGCGGAATCCATCGCCTCCCCACCGGAACCGGCCACTGCAAGGGCGCTAACCAGCCATGACCGGATGAGGACGGGGGTGTCGCGGCGGCGTGCGAGCTGGGCGCGGCACACCTCGGCCAACCGCTCGGGCTGCCCGATGGCTAGGTATACAGTTCCAAGCCAGGCTTCGATGCCGTACGGCAGCGCCTCGCGGCTCCTGCCGAGAACGATCTGGCCGGCCTCGCTGTAGCCGACAGCCGCCTCGATCCGTCCAGTCCAGTAGCACAGCGACGCAATCGCGTACAGAGCTGCCAGCCGGGGGTGGTCGATGGCGCGGGCGGGCTCGATGAGTTCTTCGGCCCAGGCTATTGGCTCAAGGGTTTGGACCAAAGCGCCGAGCAACCCCGCATAGCTGGCGATGGTGGCGGCGGCGTCGAGGTCGCCGTGGTCGGCGGCCCAGCGAAACGCGGTGCGCAGATTGGCCAGCTCGATCGTGAACCAGTCGTAGGCCTGTCGCTGGCGGGGGCTGTCCCACAGGGCCAGGATGACCACAACCAGAGCTTCATGGCAGTCGCCAGGGTGCAGGCGCCGGTGCCGGGACGGCTGGAGGCGATCCGCCCCATCTCCGCCACCCAGTCCCGGTATTGAGCGAGGAACAGCTCGTT
>NZ_JBKQQD010000217.1:0-35699 GCF_052144515.1 Mycobacterium sp.
CACCGGCCGCCCGCGCCCGCGCCACCACCTGCATCGACAGGATGCTGTCGCCGCCGAGATCGAAAAACGACTCCTCGACCCCGACTCGCTTCATGCCCAGCACCTCGGCGTAGATGTCGGCCAGGATCTCTTCGACCGGGGTTGAAGGGGCGCGATAGGCATCTATGTCGCCGTACTCGGGTGCCGGCAGCGCGCGTTTGTCGAGTTTGCCGTTGACCGTCAGCGGCAGCGCCTCGAGTGCCACCACCGCGGCCGGCACCAGGTACGACGGGAGGCGCTCGGCCAGTTCGGCGCGCAGCCGACCTGGATCCGCGGTTCCGGTGACGTAACCCACCAGACGCTTGTCGCCCGGGCGGTCCTCGCGGGCGATCACAACCGCCTGCGCTACCCCGTCCAGGCCGGTCAGAGCCGTGGCAACTTCACCGCACTCGATGCGATAGCCGCGAATCTTGACTTGTTCGTCGGCGCGGCCGAGGTAGTCCAGCTGGCCGTCGGAGCGCCACCGCACCAGATCCCCGGTGCGATACATGCGCTGTCCCGCCGCAAATGGACAGGCCACGAACCGCGACGCCGTCAACCCGGAGCGACGCCAATATCCGCTGCCCACGCCGCGACCCGACACGTACAACTCGCCGACGACCCCGGGCGGCACCGGCCGCAGCCACGCGTCCAGGACGAACAACGCCGCCCCGGCGACCGGCGAACCGATCGGCGGCGCTCCGGAGCCCGGCGGCCCCGCCTTTAGAGCCGTGCTCATCGACGCATAGATCGTTGTCTCGGTCGGGCCGTAGGCGTTGATCATCACCCGCCCGCGCGCCCAACTGTCCACCACCTCGGCCGGGCAGGCCTCACCAGCCACCACCAGCGCCGCCGATTCCAGACCCACCGGCGGCAACATTCTTACCGCCGAAGGGGTTTGGCTTACCACGTTGATTCGTTCGGCGGCCAGCAACGCGTGCAGATCGCTCGGCGAGCCGGCCACCTCGTCGGGCACCACCACCAGGCGGCCCCCGCCCAACAGCGCGCCCCAGATCTCCCACGCCGAGACGTCGAATGCATAGGAATGCCACTGGCTCACGCTGAAAGACGTTGATTCGCCGCCCGTTTCAAAGAAATTCGTGAGTTCGAAAAGTTGCGTGATGTTGTGGTGGGTGATGGCCACCCCCTTGGGCACACCGGTCGTGCCCGAGGTGTAGATGATGTAGGCGAGGTCATCGGGGGCCGGCGACGGCAGGGCCGTGCACGGGGGGCCGGGGATCCGGGGATCGTCCACGAAGATCACCGGCAGGTCACAGCCGTCAAGCCGGAAACCCAACTCTGCGACGGTGATCGCGGCCACCGGCGCGGCGTCGGCGAGCATGAACGCCACCTGCGCCGACGGAAGCGAGGGGTCGATCGGCAGATAGGCCGCGCCGGCTTTGAGTACCGCCGCCATGGCCACGACAGCGTGCGCTGAACGCGAGAACAGCAGCGCCACACAGGAACCGGGGCCCACGCCATGGCCGGTCAGCGACTGCGCCAACCGGGTGGACGCCTCGTCGAACTCCCGATAGGTCATCGAGAGATCCCCGAAGCTCAGCGCGACCGCGTCGGGGGTGCGCTCGACTTGCACGGCCAACGCCGCCGGGATCGACAGCGCGGGTGGCGCGGGCTGCGTGAGCACCGCCCTGTTGCCCCAACCGTCGACCCTGGTGTGCTCACCCTCGTCGAGCAGATCCACTGTCGACAACCGCAGCGCGGGATCGACCGTCAACGCGACCAGAATCCGCTGGAGCCGCTCGACCAAGGCGGCGATGCTCGCGGTGTCGAAGACGTCGGTCCGGAATTCCACCGTCCCACCGATCCCGGCGTACTCACCGGTGCCGGTGCTGCGTTCGCTAAGGGAAAAAACCAAATCCATTCGTGCGGTCTGGGTTTCGATCGGCATCGGGGTGGCCCGCGCGTCGCCCAGGCTCAGCTCACCGGGGGCGTTGCTCTGCCAGGCCAGCAAGACCTGGATCAACGGATGGTGGTTCAGCGAGCGCGGGGGCTGCAGCCGATCGACCAGCACCTCGAACGGCACGTCCTGATGCTCGTAGGCCGCCAGGCTGCGCTGTCGCACCTGGGCCAGCAATTCGGCGAAGGTCGGGTCCCCGGCCAGGTCTACCCGCAACACCAGGGTGTTGACGAAGAAACCCACCAGCTTGTCCAGCGCGGGATCACCGCGACCGGCGATCGGGAATCCCACCGCCACGTCAGCACTGCCACTCAGCCGAGACAACAGCACCGCCAGCGCCGCCTGAATCACCATGAAACTCGTCGAATTATGCTCGCGGGCAACCGAAGCCACCCGTTGCTGCAGCGTCGCCGACCACTCCACCGCCACACTCGCGCCCCGGTGGTCGGCCACCAACGGATACGGCCGATCGGTCGGCAGTTCCAGGCGCTCGGGCATTCCCGCCAGGGCCCGCTCCCAGTAGGCCAGCTGTCCGGCTGCGCTGCCGGCAGGCTCCTGCAGGTCACCCAACCGCGCGCGCTGCCAGAGGGTGTAGTCGGCGTACTGCACCGGCAGCGCGGCCCACCCCGGGGCCTGCCCCGCGCACCAGCTCGCATAGGCCGCGCCCAAATCGGCGGCCAGCACACCGATCGACCAGCCGTCCGCGGCGATGTGGTGGATCACGGCCACCAGCACGTGTTCGGAGACGCTGACACGGAAAAGTCTTGCCCGCAAAGGTATCTCGGCAGCCAAATCGAACGTGTCGCGGGCCGCCTCCTCGGCGGCCGCACGCAGCCGGGCGGCCGACCAGCTGCCCGCGTCGACGACCTCCCAGCCGAAGTCCGCCCGCTCCGCGTGTACGACGACCTGCTGGGGTATCCCCGCCGTAGCCGGATAGATGGTGCGCAGGCTTTCATGCCGGCCCACGACATCAGCCAGCGCCGCACCCAGCGCCTCGGTGTTCAGCTGCCCGGTGAAGCGCAGCGCGACCGGCATGTTGTAGACGGGCGACGGACCCTCCAGCTGGTCGATGATCCACAACCGGCCTTGGGCGAACGACAACGGGACCACCGCGGGCCGCTCCGCCGCGACCAGCGGCGCCAACCGACCGGAACCGCCGTCGACACGAGATGCCAACCGCGCGATCGTCGGCGCATCGAACAGGGAGCCCACCTTGAGGCCGACGTCCAAGGCTGTGTTGGCTGCGGCGACCACGCGCATCGCCAGCAGCGAATCCCCGCCGAGGTCGAAGAACGAGTCGTCGACACCCACGCGCTCGATGCCCAGGACGCGGGCGTAGATGCCAGCCAGGATGTCCTCAATCAGGGTGGACGGGGCGCGGTAACGATCATCGTCGTGGTATTCCGGCACCGGCAGGGCGCGGGTGTCGAGTTTGCCGTTGACCGTCAGCGGGAGCGCCTCAACCGCGACCACCGCGGCCGGCACCATATAGGCGGGCAGCCGCTCGGCCACCAGCTCGCGCAGCGCGCCCGGGTCCGCGGTGCCGGTGATGTAACCCACCAGGCGCTTGTCCCCGGGACGGTCCTCGCGGGAGATCACCACCGCCTGCTCCACGCCAGGCAACCCAGCCAGCGCCGCCTGGATCTCGCCGGGTTCAATGCGGTATCCGCGTAGCTTGACCTGCTCGTCCGCGCGCCCCACGTAAGCCAACTGCCCATCGGCGCGCCAGCACACCAGGTCCCCGGTGCGATACATACGTTTTCCCGGTGTTCCGGCCAGGCCGAACGGGCAGGCGACAAACCGCGACGCCGTTAGGCCCGTTCGGCGCACATACCCGACGCCCACGCCGGCGCCGGCCACGTACAACTCACCGACCACACCGGGCGGCACCGGCCGCAACCACCCGTCCAGCACGAACAAGGCCGCCCCCGCCACCGGCGCACCGATCGGCGGCACCCCCGAACCCGCCGGCCTCGGCTTTAAAGGCGCGCTGAGCGCCACATAGATGGTGGTTTCCGTCGGCCCGTAGGCGTTGATCATCACTCGCCCCGGCGCCCACCGATCCACCACCTCGGCCGGACATGCCTCGCCGCCGACCAGTAATGCCGCGAACTCCAGCCCCTCCACGGACAACGCGCCTACCGCAGAGGGAGTCTGGGTGATCACGTTGACCCGTTGCGAGACCAGCAGTTCGTGGAAATCGCTCGGCGAGCCCGCCACCGCCTCGGGCACCACTACCAGCCGGCCGCCACGCAACAGCGCGCCCCAGATCTCCCACACCGAAAAGTCGAAGACATAGGAATGACATTGCGTCCAAACCTGCTCCGAGGGCGCCGGAAGGCCCGCGTCCAACGACGCAATCAGCTGCGTCAGGTTGCGGTGGGTGATGGCCACGCCCTTGGGCACACCGGTGGTGCCCGAGGTGTAGATGACATACGCAATGCCGTCGGCCAACGGCGCGGGCAAGCCCGTGCACGGATAGCCGGCGATGAGCGGGTGGGCGATGTCAATGACGATCAGGTCGTGCCCGTCCAGCCGCTCACGCAGCGCAGCGGTGGTGACCGCGGCCGCCGGCGCGGCATCCCCGAGCACGAAGTCGGTCCGCGCCGCCGGCTGGCCCGGGTCCAGCGGCAGATAAGCCGCCCCGGTCTTCAGCACCGCCAAGATCGCGACGATCGCATGCGCCGAACGCTCAAACAGCAACGCCACACACGTGCCCGGGCCCACGCCGCGGTCAACCAGCAAGCGCGCCAACCGGTTCGACGCCTCCTCGACGTCCCGGTAGGTCCACGACTCGACCCCATACACCAGCGCCACCGCCTCGGGCGTGCGCGCCACCTGCCCGGCAAACACCTCCGGAATCGACACCCCAGGAGGCGCGGCCCGGGTCAACGCCGACCGGTTACCCCAGCCTTCCAGCCGGACCCGCTCACCCTCGTCGAGCAGATCCAATGACGACACCCGGGCCACCGGATCGGCCGTCACCGCGACCAACACTTTTTCGAAACGCCGGATGAGCGCCTCGATGCTGGCCGCGTCAAACACATCGGTGCGGAATTCCACCGTCCCGCCGATGCCCTCGGGCGCACCGCTGTCGGTGAAACGTGCGGCCAGGGAGAACACCAGGTCCATGCGGGCGGTGTGGGTGTCAAGCGGCATGGGGCTTGCTTGCAGATCACCCAGGGCCAGCCCGGCGGCGGGGTCGTCATATGGCCAGGTGAAGTTCTGCCAGGCCAACATCACCTGGATCAGGGGGTGATGGGTCCGCGATCGGGGCGGGTTGAGCCGATCGACGAGCGCCTCGAAGGGCACATCCTGGTGCTCGTAGGCGGCGAGGCTTCGCTTCCGCACCTGGGCGAGCAGTTCGGTGAAGGTCGGATTCCCGGCCAGGTCGACCGGCAACACCAGGCTGTTGACGAAAAAACCAATCAGGCCGTCGAGCGCGGGATCGCCGCGGCCGGCGATCGGGAATCCCACTGCCACGTCAGTGCTGCCGCTCAGCCGAGACAGCAGCGCGGCGAGCGCCGCCTGAACCACCATGAAGCTGGTCGAATTGTATTCGCGGGCGACACTTCCCACTCGCTGTTGCAAGTCGGCCGACCATTCCACCGCAACGCTGGCGCCGCGGTGATCGGCAACCAATGGATAGGGCCGATCGGTTGGAAGCGCCAGGCGCTCGGGCATCCCCGCCAGCGCCTCTTCCCAGTACCCGACTTGGGCGGCCAGGGGGCTGTTTCGGTCCGCCAGATCACCGAGGTTCTGCCGTTGCCATAGCGCGTAATCGACGTACTGCACCGGCAATTCAGCCCAGCCCGGGCCCCGCCCCGCGCACCGGTTGACATAGGCCGCGCCCAGGTCGGCGGCCAGCACACCGATCGACCAGCCGTCTCCGGCGATGTGGTGCACCGTGATCAGCAGCACGTGCTCCTGGTCGGTGACGCGGAAAAGCCTGGCCCGGAAGGGGATTTCGGTTGCCAGGTCAAAACAGATGCGCGCCGCTTCTTCGATGGTCTGGCTCAGCCGGGCCGCCTGCCATCCGGTCGCATCGACGACTCCCCAGCCGAAGTCGGCGCGGTCGGGCGAGACGATCAGCTGCTGAGGTATCCCCTCGGCCGCCGAAAACACCGTGCGCAGACTCTCGTGGCGGCCCACCAAATCAACTAGCGCCGCATCCAGCGCTTCGACATCCAGCTGCCCCCGCAGGCGCAGCGCCACTGACCTGTTGTAAACCGGTGAGGGCCCCTGCAATTGGGCGATGAACCAGAGCCGGCTTTGAGCGAACGACAACGGAACCACCGCAGGCCGTTGCGCAGCCACCAACGGCTTGAGGCCGCCCGAGTTCCCGTCAATGCGCGATGCCAACTGGGCGATCGTCGGCGCGTTGAAGAGGGCGCCTACCTTGAGATCGACATCGAGGGCCGCGTTGACCGCGGTGATCGCCCGCATCGCCGACAGCGAATCCCCACCCAAATCGAAAAACGACTCATCGACCCCGACCCGCTCGACACCGAGCAGGCGAGCGAAGATGTCGTGCAGGACCTGCTTGATGCGGGGATCGATGGGAATCTCCGGTGCCGGCAGGGCGCGGGTGTCGATTTCGTTGTCGCCCGTCAACGGCAACGCTTCCAGCACCACCACCTCGGCCGGAATCATGTAGGACGGCAACCGCTCTGCCAGCCCGGCGCGCGCCCCGGCGGGGTCGACCGTTCCGACGGCCGACTCGGTGACATAGCCAACCAGGCGCTGCTCGCCAGGGCGGTCCTCGCGGACGATCACCACCGCCCGATCCACGCCCGCCAGCTCCGCTAGCGCCGCCCGAACTTCACCCAGCTCGACGCGGTAGCCGCGGATCCTGACCTGCTCATCAGCACACCCCGCATGCGGTGGCTGCCCATTGCGTTTCATCCGACCGCCGACCCGGACGGCTCACAAATCAGGAGTCGGTGCCCTGCTGCGCCAACCTTTCGCGCAGACTCTTCGGGCGGATATCGGTCCAGTTCTGTTCGATATATTCCAGGCACGCGGCCCGGCCCGCTTCGCCGAAAACCACCCGCCAACCGGCCGGAACATCGGCAAAAACCGGCCACAGGCTGTGTTGCTCCTCGTCGTTGACCAAGACGAAGAAGCTACCGTTGTCGTCGTCGAATGGATTGATGCTCACTCGTTCTCCTTACCGCCTACTCGAGATGGGTCAAGGGCCAGACCAGCGAGCGCGGAACCGTAGAATGCTGTCTCCAGATCACGGACCGGCGACGTCAACATAGCACCAGCAACCTTGAATTCGGGGGCCTTCCGCGTTGCTATCGGTCCCGTCAGGACCACAGAGACGCGGGTCGGCTGCACCACGCGGCCGACTTCACCCAGGCTGCGGCACGCCGCTTGCGCCACGATCGCGAAGTTCTTGCGGAATTCTTGCGTCCGCTCGTTGAGGCTTAGGGGGCGCTAGGGCTCTCTAAGGGGTACCGTTCGACGGTGCAGGTCGACGTGATGGCAGTTCCGCAGCCGTTAGGGCAGATCGGCGACATCGCCCGCCGTACCAAGGCATCTGGGTTCTCCGGTCTTCTTCTCACCGAGACTGGCCGTACCGCGTATCTCAACGCCGCTGTGGCAGCTCAGGCCGCACCCGGTCTCGAACTCTCGACCGGCGTTGCGGTCGCCTTTCCGCGCAGTCCGTTCGTTACGGCGGCGACGGCGTGGGAACTCCAAGAGGCGACGAGCGGGAAGTTCCGGCTGGGTCTTGGCACGCAGGTTCGCACGCATGTCGTGCGGCGGTACGGGATGACCTTCGATCGTCCAGGCCCCCGTCTGCGCGACTACGTGCGCGCCGTGAAGGCGTGTTTCGCCGCGTTCCGGACGGGGACGCTCGATCACCACGGCGAGTTTTACGACCTCGACTTCATCACTCCGCAGTGGAGTCCGGGACCCATCGACGCGCCCGACCCCAAGGTCGACGTCGCCGCGGTGAATCCGTGGATGCTGCGGATGGCCGGCGAGGTGGCCGACGGAGTTCACGTCCATCCGCTCGGTGAACCCGGATATCTCGCGCGCCACGTCGTGCCGAATATCGCTGCCGGAGCACAAAAATCGAGACGGTCACCGTCGGACCTCGCGGTCATCGTGCCCGCCATGACGATCGTCGGCGACACCGAAGAAGAACGCCGCAACGAGCGTGAACTCGCGCGAGCCAGCATGAGCTTCTATGCAAGCACGCCCAACTACGCATTTATCTTGGACGAGGCCGGATTCGAGGGTACGACCGCCCGTCTGCGTGAGAAGCAGAAGGCCGGTGACTTCAAAGGCATGGCGGCCCAGATCACCGACGATCACCTCGCCACCTTCGCCACCGAGTCGACGTGGGACGGTTTGGCAGACGCGCTCGTCGACAAATACGAAGGAATCGCAACTCGCATCGTCTTTTACAACGCCCTCGCCGATCGCGAGCGCTTCGAGCGATATGGCGAAGTCGCGGAACGCATATCGGCCCGCTGACCCGTTTTGACCGGAAAGTCGCGCGTCAGGTGTCGAAGGTTGTCGTCCCGTCGCCGCTGGGGCTGTACGAGATGTAAACCGGTCCCAACGCGAAGGGCGTATTGCCGGTATTCATCTGGTCCCCTGAGATAACCGTTGGGCTGTTCGCCGCGGTCGTCGTGTATGAGTACAGCAGCGTGTGACCGTCGCTGGTGTAGACCGAAATGGTTGTTCCCGCCGGCACCGATCTGCAGGCCTGCCCGGTCCCAAGGGATGACGGGAGGTAGCCCTGCTAACCACCACTATCCATGACGGCGGAAACGGCTTGTACAGGCCCGTTGTTGATCGATACGTCTAGGGTGGTAAAGGGCGCTCCGACGACCGGGGCTCCGGCGGGTAGCGGGTTGGGACCGAACTGCAAGTAACCCTGGGGTTCGTTGAAGAGCACACCCTGGTTGAGGTTGCCCGGCATCTCACCTAGGGCCGTCGTGACACTGCTGGGGCCCGGGGCCGCCGCGTTCGGCCCGATGCCCAAAATGCCGTCTGCGTAACCGTAAGTCTCGCCCGCGAGCATGAAGTTCAACCCGTCGGCAGAGATCGGGATCGTCAGGACGGGGATGTTAACGCTCGTCGGCGCGGAGACGATGCCATTCCCGAAATTCACTGTCGTTTGAAACGTGCAGCAGATGATGATCACCCCCGAGCCGTAAGCGACACCGGTAACCCCGGTGGGGAGACCGAGACCCGCAATTCCGATGTCCCGCAGGGGGATAACAAGGCCTTCGGATCCGGTGTCAACCACGACGGGCACACTCCGCCCGCCGTTGACGGAGATGTCGATCGCCGGCTCAACGCCATGAAGGATCTGCAACGGTGCGGTTCCCGGTGGACCAGCGCCAACGGCCCCGGTGCTGCCGAACAGCGAGCCGCCGCTGCCGCCGACGCCGCCATGGACGCCATTTATGCCGGCACCCCCCGCACCCCCGTTGCCGATCAATCCCGTGCCACCGCCGGTTCCGCCTGCTCCGCCACTGCCAGCCTGCCCGCCGGTTCCGCCGTTACCGAACAGCCAGCCACCGCGACCACCAGCCCCACCATTTGCGCCTGCTCCGCCGGCGCCCCCGCGGCCCCCATTGCCGATCAGCCCCGCAGCACCACCAGCCCCGCCGGCCATTCCGGGGGCTGTGCCCGCACCGCCCGCCCCGCCGTTGCCATACAGCAATCCGCCGGCCCCGCCGGGCTGACCGGGGCCCCCGTTCGCGCCGTTGCCGATCAGCGGGCGGCCCCACAGCGCCTCGGCGGGCGTATTGAGCGCATCCAACGCGCCCTGTTCAACAGCCTGCAGGGGCGAAGTGTTCGCGGCCTCCGAGGCCAGATACGACCCCGCCCCTGAGTTCAGCGCCCGCACAAACTGTTGATGAAACGCGCTGGCCTGCAGGCTAACCGTGTGAAACAGCTGACCGTGCCCGGCTAAGTGCGCCGCCACGGCCGTCGATACCTCATCGGCGCCGGCAGCGACCAGCCCAGTGGTCGACACCGCGGCCGCCGTGCGCGCCGCGTTCAGCTCCGAATCGATACTGACCAAATCGGCTGCCGCCGACTGCAAGAGGTCGGGAACCACGGCCAGAAGTGACACGCCGCCCTCCTTCGCGTCGACATCCGACCGACGTGGGCATACAGCGTAACCAGATGCCTGCCTGTGTAACGCGGGAACCGTGATTGGCGGTGCAAAGCCGCCCATACGGCCTCGACCAGCCGAGGTGGGCGCAACATTTTGCCGCGCCAGAGATGACGAAGTTCGCCACACGCGTCGCACGCGACACTAAAGTGCTGTTCGTGGGCAAAGGCGCGTTAGTCAAGAGCCGGGGCCGCTGGTCTGCGGTGGTGGCCTCGCTCATCGCGTCTGCCGCCATGATCTACGCCCAAGTCACCGAGCCTCACGCACAGGCCCCAGAGCCTCAGAGCCGCGTTGAAACCACACGAGTGAATCCGCCGCCAGGCCCGGGACCTGCACCGGCCAGTGGACCACACGTCGCCAGTCCCGCGGAGGTGGAGTCGTTGGCCGCCAGCGCTCCTGCCGCTGCCCAGCAGTTCCAGGTCGCGCTACCCGCCGGCGTCGCGTCGGAGGACAGGTTGCAGGTCAAGACCATTTGGGCGGCGCGTGCCATCAGCTTGCTGTTTCCGCAGATCAAAACCATCTATGGGTACCGGCAAGATCCCTTGCCGTGGCATCCCAACGGGTTGGCGATCGACGTGATGATCCCGGACCATGGCACCCCCGAAGGCATCGAGCTCGGCAACCAAATCGCCGGCTATGCGTTGGCGAACGCCAAGCGATGGGGAATCAACCATGTGATCTGGCGGCAGAAAATCTACCTGGGCCCCGCTTCTGGGAGCTGGACGGCCGACCTTGGGTCAGAAACCGCCAACCACTACGACCACGTTCATATCGCCACCGACGGCGGCGGATACCCAACCGGGCACGAAACCTACTACATCGGATCGATGAGCCCCGCTCCGCCGGAGTAATCGCCCTGTCGCACAACAGGATCGTTGCGACTCGGTCAGGGTTGCACTGCGGGCGGCGCACATTCGACGGTGACCAATTCGGACAAGCCGCTGATGGTGAGGACGGGCATCAGGAGTGGGTGGGCGACAAGACGGATGTGGTCGGCGCGGGTGAACAAGGCATTGATGGCGGCGCTGTCCAAGTACTCCACAGCGGTGAGGTCGACAGTGAGCGTTCCCCCGCTGCGAGCGACCTCGGCCGTGGCGGCGCTGAGGGCTTGGTCGAATGCGTCGACGTTGCTCAAGTCGATTTCCCCCGCTGCGATCAGCATGAGCTTCCCGTCGGAACAGCGCGCGGTGTCGAGGGTGAGCGACGTGGGCATCATGTGATCCTCGCGGATAGGTGAACTGTGGTCCCGGTTGTGTCGGGATTGATGGTCACGTCGTGCATGAGGCCTCGCATGAGAGTGATACCGCGACCGCGATGGGCATTGGCGGCCGGTTGCGGCGTCTTCCACGAGCCGGTGTCGGTGATGGTCAACTGCACCTGGTCGACCAGCGCGGTCGCGTCCAGACGAATTGTGCCCTCCGGACTTTGGCGGTGTCCGTGCTCGATGGCGTTGGCGACGGCTTCTCCGGCGGCAATGAGCACCTTCATAGTCTCGCCCGGGTTCACCCCAACTCGTTTCAACCAGCTGCGTAAGGCCATGCGGGTCGTGGCGACCTGACTGATGTGGGCGGGAAACTTCAGCTCCAGTGGGGCGGGATGCCGGTAGAGCAGGAGCGCAATGTCATCCTCATAGCCGCCACTCGGCGCGAGACGGGACATGATCTGGTTCGCCAAGTCATCCAGCGGGGACTCGAGGCCCTCTTGAACGAAGGCAGCAGCGCGGGCGATGCCGACGTCCAGTGGAATGCGGCGGCGCTCGACCAGACCGTCGGTGTAGAGCAGCAGGGTGGCGCGCGCCGGCAGAGTCACGCTGGCTTCGGGGCGGGACCGGTGGGGGCGTATTCCCAATGCAATGGTGTGGCCATCGTCGAGCAACTGGGTGGTCCCGTCGGCGTGCACCAGGATTGGCGGCGGGTGCCCGGCGCTGGAGTACATGAGTTCACCGGTGTCGGGGTTGAGCACCGCGCAGACGGCGGTGGTGCATTGGGCGCCGGGCAACCGTGCGGCGAAGCGGTCCAGCCACTCGAGAGCGGTAGCGGGACTGGGGTTTTGGAAAAGCAGCGCACGGCAGGCGCTGCGCACCTGTCCCATCACGGTGGCGGCGACCAGCCCATGGCCGACACAGTCGCCGACGATCAACGCGATCCGGCCATCCTCCAACGCCACGACGTCATACCAGTCACCGCCCACTTGCAGAGGCCGCGCGGCGGCCTGATAGCGCACCGCGAACCCGTGCGGCAGATGAGCGGGACCAAGGATGGCGTGTTGCAGCGCAAGCGCTGTTTCCCGCTGCTGGTCAACCTGGTGCACCCGCTGTAGGCCCTGGCCGAGGCGACCGGCCAGCACGGTGAGCAGGGTCTGGTCCTCGAGGGTGAATGGCCGTTCTTCCGCCAGATCGATCCAGACGACGAGCACGCCGTCGGGATGCTGCAGTGCAATGGCCGCCGCCCCGGGCTTTGTGGTGTTGGGGGTGAGTAGGTCGCCGTCGCGCAATGAGCCCAGCATCTGCCGGGTGTGGGATGGCAGGTCGAACCACTGCGCGGGCTCGCCGACTGACACCAGCCGTGGTGCGCCGGACGCGGCTTCCGCGTAGGAAATGTGGGCGGGGAAGGTCACGGCAAGGACGCGGCGTGCTCGCCAGAGTCGACGCAGTTCCTCGGCTGCGGCGTGCACGGCGTCATCGACAGTGTCGGCTTGCGCGAGTTCCTGGTTGAGCGCATGTTCGCGACCTGCCGCCAACGCCAATGCAATCGCCGCGTGTCGGGCGAAGTCACTAACGAGCTCGAGGTAATCGTTGCCGAACGGCGGGTGCTGCGGGTCGCGCGCCACAGCGATCACACCAAGCACCGCGTCGTCCGCAATCAGCGGCATGACGATCGCCGAACGTTGGGCCGCTGGCGCTGGTACGCCGGTGAACGCGACCGTCCCGCTGCACCAGATGACCGAAGCCGGTGTGAATTCAGGGTCTATCGAAGAGATGGTGGACATCTCGGTCAACGGCGGGCGAAGTGTGCCCGTGATCGTTGACACCGGATCAGCCGGTCTTGTCATCCCCATCACCGACGTCGGACTACAGCACCTCGGCCTGCCCACCGGGTTCAATCACGTCACGTACGGCGAACCCGGCTCCGGGAATTTCAAGACCGATTACTACCTCACGTTTGACACGACGGTGAATTTCGGGAATGGGATCGTCACCACGCCGATCAACGTTCACGTCCCCATCTTCACGAGTCGCAGCATCAGCTTGAGCCTGGCCCATCCCATCGAAATTCCGCTCCCCGCACCGCTCTCCCCCATCGAGATCACGAAATTACCGACTTTCATATGGGCGTTTCCTGACGTGCCCCCCTTTACCAACTACGGTGAAAGCGGTACCGGCATTTTGGGTATTGGCCCGAACGCGTTAGGCCCGAACCCCAGCCCTGTGACCGCGTCGTTGCCGGGCCAACTGAATGAGGGCGTGCTCATAAACGCAACTAGCCCCACGGCAGGTTACCTGGAGTTCGGTCCCAACCCGCTGACGCCCATTGCCAACGCCTCGGTTCCGGGCTTGCCTTTGACCACCGTGGAGGTATCAGTCAATGGCGCACCGCCGCAACCCGTTTCCACGGCTATCGATTCGGGTGGTCAGTACGGAGCCCTCCCGGCATCCCTCGTCGGGAACGACACCGTCCCGATAACCGTCGATTTCTTGTCGCTCGGCGAAACGGTGCCGGCCGGAACAACTATTTCCGTCTACACCAGCGACGGTGCGACGCTGCTGTATTCGTATACGACGACGGCATCGACCGGCCCGCTGGTCACGTCAACTGACCCTTCTGGCTACGGGGCGTTTAATACGGGGGCTGTGCCCTTTGTAGAGGAACCGGTGTACATCTCGAATAGCCCCAACGGCGTCGGGACGACAATCTTTGATCAACCCTGACGTGAGGCAGCTGGCTTCATTGATGGGTCGCCCAGTGCTGGCGCAGCAGTGGCAGGAATTCTGCGGCGCGTTCATCGGGGAAGTGCATCCGCGCGCCATCAAGCGCGACGACTGTGGTGGTACCGGCGATCAGGTCGGCAAGGCGCTGCGCCCACTTGAGGGGGAAGAACAGGTCGTCGGTTCCCCACACGAGGAGTGTGGGCACCTTGAGTTGGGCCAGTCGGGGTCTTACCGCGGCCAGGTCGGCCGACGATATGGCTGCCGCCAGGCGAGCGAAAGCCCGGGAGGATTCGAGTGTTCCGAAGACGGGACCGCAGTAGGCGTCGACCACGTCATGCGGAAGTCGACCCGGGTGGCGATAGCCGGCAGTTAGCCCACGCAGCATGAGCCCACGGCTGGCGGCGATGCGTGGCCCGGTACACCGCGATCCACCAGGTCATGTTCGGCCTGCGCCGCAGCAAAGGCGGGTAATGACGCGGGATGGTCAGACGTTCAGCGCGGATCGGTTCCCAGCTCGTGGGCCCGATGATGCAGGATCGGTATTCATGACCTCACTTCTGTGGGACCAGCATCTGTGCCTGCCGCTGCAGGCCGACACCGATGTCGCTCCCCTGGCCCGCTACCTGCGTGCCGGCGGCGCATTCGTATCGGTCAACGCAGGGTATTCGCCCCATAGCCTCGATGACACGCTGGCGTTGCTGCGGCACTACCGTGGCGCGGTCGAGGCCCACCCGGACTTGGAGCTGGCAGCCAACGTAGACGATGTCGCTGCAATCACCAGCGGCGGCCGAATCGCGGTGGTCTTCGATCTCGAGGATTCGCGTCCGCTCGACGACGATCTCAATAACCTCGCCGTTCTGGCCGACCTTGGGGTGCGCACGCTGTTGCCCACCTACAACCGCGCCAACCGAGCCGGCAGCGGATGTCTGGACACCATCGATGGTGGCCTTACTCCGTGGGGGCGTTCGATCGTCAATGAGATGAACGGGGTCGGCATCGTTCCCGACGGCTCTCACTGCAGCGCTCGCACGGGACTAGACATGTGCGAGATCTCCACCGGTCCAGTGATTTACAGTCATTCATGCATGCGCGCGATCTGGGATCACCCGCGCAACATCAGCGACGACCAAGCCCGCGCCTGCGCGGCCACCGGCGGTGTTATCGGAATCACCGGCGTCGGTATCTTCCTGGGACCCAACTCGCCCACGCTTGAGGCGATGACTCGGCACCTGGAGTACGCAGTCGACCTGGTCGGCATCGACCACGTCGGTGTCAGCAGTGACTTCTCTTTTGACGCAGCCGATTTCATCGACGAGCTCACCCGCAACCCGGACATGTTTGACGACAGCTACACGCGTTGGGGACCGATCCAGTGGATGGCGCCCGAGACGTTGCTTACGCTCGGCGGGCACCTCGACAGGCGTGGTTGGAGCGACGATGACATCCGCGCCGTCCTCGGCGGCAACTTCTTTCGGGTGGCTCAACAGGCTTGGCGCAAATAAGCTACCCGGCCGGGTCGAACTCAGAGCCAGCCGGTGCGGGCGGCAGCAACAGGCTCAGGAGGGGACGGTGCCAATTCCCCGTCGCGGACGCCGTCGAGCATCCGTTTCACCGCGGCGACAATCTCCGGGGCTGCCGCGGCAAGTCCAGCCTTATCAGTTTCGGTGACCTCATCTGGATCGACGCCTGCCCTGGTCAGCACGGCGGCCGGGTCGGCCAGCTGATCGGCCAGCCAAGCCAGCGGGTCGGCTGACAGCTCGGGGACGAAGTGCCGGCGTCCGGGTTCCCAACCGTTGAAACGGGGGTGGTGATGGGCCCGGTCCAGCGTCCCGGGCGGGCTCTCTGTGGACCCGAAAATGTCCACCCGCCACACCGGGCGGGTGAAGGCAATCGGGACGCCGGCGTAGATCGACCCCTGGGGCTCGTCCCGGTCGACGAGGCGAAGTTCGAGTCTTACGCCCCGCTCCGGGGTTTCTTGACCAGCGAGCGGGGCCGGATCGACGAAATACATGTCCCCGACCACTACACCCAGGGCTTCGAATCCGAACGCTGCGAGCATCGCGTACCTTTCCTTATTTCTCCTTCAGCGTAGACCGAGGCAGTCCCTCTCGCACCGACCTGGAACGCAGACGTTTGAGACCGACTCGGGCACGGCCACCGACATCACGAGGTTGATGAAATGACCACCGTGACAGCCGAACTCACCGGCGGGCGCAGCGGGGCTGAGATATTTCTCGTCTAGTGCTGCATAGCCTCCTTGATCAACAGGGTTGCCGAACGTTTGAGCAGATCGCGCTCTTTGGTGAGCTCGGCGATGCCCGCACGTAGCGCGATGAGCTCCTCGCGCTCGCTCAACGGGGACTGCCCCTCCGTGGCCAACAGATCGAAGCCCCGCCAGTGTCCTGGCGCGCGCTCCTTCCGGCTCGGTTCGCCCCCTGCTTGGGCCTGCACGCGGCAGTTGGGGGAACCTGCGCCGTTTCGTGGCGCGTTGACAATGCTGCCAATCGGACCTATCGCGGGCATTCCGCCGAGCCAGCCACTCGGCCCGGCTGCCCCGGCCTCGGGCAACGCGGCTAGGCCCGCCATCGGCAATCCCCTTGCGGCTAGCCGGATCTCCGGTGCCGCAGTACCCCAGGCTTGCGGCAGCGAAAGCCCACTCACCGACGCCGACCGGCCTAGACCTGCCGATACGTCGGCGCCGCCGACGGGGCCCACCAGGGTCGATCCTGCACCCGCGGGCATCCCGGACACGTCAGACGCCGCAACCGCCGGCGACGCAGCAGCCGACATAACCAATCCGGATTGGATCGACGGGTTTTCGAATGGGGCGACCAGGAATGCCACGCCCGATGTAAGGAAAGATCCCGCGCCGAAAACGTTTTGGTAACCCGAGGTGGCAAAAATCAGGCCTTCAAAATTCTGGACCGGAGCGCTGTTCAGCAGGTCCAGCAGCCACTGCGCCGGCCCGCCCGAGGCGAGTCCTTGCAGCGCGTTAGGCACTGTGTTCAGTAGCTGTGACAGCGTCGATTGGACCGACGCGGCCGACGTGCTGGCCGCCTGACCGACCGCGGCGGCCTGGGCGCCCACCCCGGCCGGATCGGTGTTCTGCGAAGGCGTGCTAAACGGCGTCAAAGTCGTCGCCGCCGCAGAGGCGCCGGCGTAGCCATACATCGCGTCGGCATCTTGAGCCCACATCTCGCCGTAATCGGCTTCAGTCGCCGCGATCGCCGCGGTGTTCTGGCCGAGGATGTTGGTGGCCACCAACGCCGTCAGCAACGCCCGGTTGGCCGCGATCACCGGCGGCGGCACCGTGGCGCTAAACGCCGCCTCGTAGGCCGCCGCCGCCGACCTGGCCTGATTAGCGGTCTGCTCGGCCTGGACGGCGGTGGTATTCATCCACCCCACGTACGGGAAGGCCGCCGCCGCCATCGACACCGACGCCGCACCCAACCACTGCCCACCGGTGAGCTCCACGATCGCCACCTGATAGGCCCTCGCCGCCGAACTCATCTCAGCCGCTACCCCATCCCAGGCCGACGCGGCGGCCACTAACGGACCCGAACCCGCTCCCGTATACATCCGCCCGGAGTTGATCTCCGGCGGCAACGCCCCGAAATCAAAAATGCTCATGGCCGGATTGCCTCCTTGATCAAGCGGGCCACCGCGTCGCGCTCCATCGCTAGCTCCGCCATCTCCTGGCGCAGGTCGTTGAGCTCATGGCGTTCGCGTTCACTCAACTCGCCATCTGAACCTCGTCGGGTTGGCTTCGTCTGCGAATCGGGTGGGCTCGCGAGCAGACTCGCGCCCGTCGCTATCTGCGGGATAACTTTGTGGCGGAAGCGGGGGTTGGAAGTACTTTCGCCAATCCGGGGTGCGTTGACGACACTGCCTATCGGGGGCATGCCGCCGAACCAGCCGGGCGGCCCGGCTGCCTCCGCCTGGGGCAACGCGTCTAGGCCCGCCATCGGCAATCCCCTGGCGGCAAGGCGGATCTCGGGGGCCGCGCTACCCCAGGCCTGCGGCACCGACAGGCCGCCGACGGACGCCGCCCGGCCCAGGCCCGCCGAGACGTCAGCGCCGCCCACCGAAGCCAACGCCGCAGCCGCTGGCGCCGCAGTCACCGGCGCCACCCCTGGCACCAGATCCCCAGCCACCGGCGCCAGCCCTGGAAAGGCCGCCGTGATCAACGGAGCAACCATGTATATCGCGTCGACAGCCAAAAACGAGCCGCCGCTGCCCACATCGTTAAGGGGAATGCTCAACGCGGTGCTAAACGTGTTGAGAGCGGTGCCCAGGGGACTCTTCAACAAGGCGAGCAGCCGCGTCACCGGGTCGAATGATGATCCTGAGGCGAGGCTTCCCAGCGCGTCGGGCACCACGGACAGCGAAGACAGCATCTTTGACACCGTTGACTGCACCGACGAGGCCGGCGTGCTGGCCGCCTGACCGACCGCGGCGGCCTGGGCGCCCACCCCGGCCGGATCGGTGTTCTGCGAAGGCGTGCTAAACGGCGTCAAGGTCGTCGCCGCCGCAGAGGCGCCGGCGTAGCCATACATCGCCTCGGCATCTTGAGCCCACATCTCGCCGTAATCGGCTTCAGTCGCCGCGATCGCCGCGGTGTTCTGGCCGAAGATGTTGGTGGCCACCAACGCCGTCAGCAACGCCCGGTTGGCCGCGATCACCGGCGGCGGCACCGTGGCGCTAAACGCTGCCTCGTAGGCCGCCGCCGCCGACCTCGCCTGGTTAGCAGTCAACTCGGCCTGGCCCGCAGTGGTATTCATCCACGCCACATACGGAAATGCCGCCGCGGCCATCGACACCGACGCCGCACCCAACCACTGCGCACCGGTGAGCTCCACGATCGCCACCTGATAGGCCCTCGCCGCCGAAATTAGCGCCGCCGCTAACCCATCCCACGCCGAAGCGGCCACCACCAACGGGCCCGAACCCGCTCCCGCATACATCCGCCCGGAGTTGACCTCCGGCGGCAACGCCCCGAAATCCACGGCTGATACCTCCTTATTCACTGGCCCCAGCGATAAGCATGGCGCTGCAGTGCACGGGAGGGATCGAAATCAGAAATCGCAAGCGCTGTGGACGGTCGACACCCGTCTTGACACTCGGAGAGTGTCCTCTCCACGACCCTGAGGGCGAGACCGCTTGCACTAAATCAGGTTTCGGGCCAGTGACAGCGAGTTGGAAACCAGTATTCGACCATTGCGTCATGTACGTGCGGTCATCGTTGACGAAAGTACAGTCGGACTGCGGTTTTGGATGGGACCGAAATGACTTCGCGAAGGATCGTCGTAAGGCTGCCCTTCGAGGTCGTCGCCAACCCTTTATGGCGCAGCGCCGCAGCGTGCTGATTCAGACCGCGACCGTACCCGTGAATTCCTCTGCAGACGAACTCGAGGACCTACTGGACGCTTCTTGGTTAAGCGCATAATCTGCCGTTTTATGCGCGTAACCGTGCCCGCACGGCGACCGCGTACACGGAGTGGAGGGCTAGCAGCGATGTCCGGCAGCACGACACAATCCGCATAACCGAGTGCCCAACGATTGAAGGCATCGCGCTTCTTCGCGGCGGAGCGGTTCGACGAAAGGATGAACGACAATGAGTGACAGGCCCGCGAGACGTTCGAGTCGGGGGTGTGGCGCAAGCTGCCCGCGGCGCAGCGCGCGGAGGTGCTCGGTCACTACGAGAACTACCACAACTTCACCCAGCTCGAGCCGGTCGGCGTCGCCGGCTTGATCATCCCCTGGAACGGGCCGTTCTTCGTCGCGATGCTCAAGGCCGCGCCCGCCCTCGCGGCGGGCTGCAGCTGCGTCCTCAAGCCCGCCGAGGAGACGCCGCTCACCGCGCTGAAGCTGGAGGCAGATCTTCCGCGAGGCGGGGCTGCCCGACGGCGTCTTCAATGTCATCACCGGCTACGGCGAGACCGCGGGTGCGGCGCTCGCCGCGCATGCTGACGTCGACAAGATCGCGTTCACCGGGTCGACGGAGGTCGGCGCCGACTGATCGTCAAGGCGGCCGCCGGCAACCTCAAGCGGCTGACCCTCGAGCTCGGCGGCAAGTCACCGCTGATCATGTTCGATGACGCCAATCTCGACAAAGCGATCATGAATGCGGGCCTTGGCCTGCTTGCAGGGTCGGGGCAGAACTGCTCCTGCACCTCGCGCATCTATGTCCAGCGCGGCATCTATGACCAGGTCGTAGAAGGCCTCGCCGCCTTCGCCAAGATGCTGCCGATGGGCGGTAGCGACGATCCCGACTCTGTGCTCGGGCCGCTGATCAGTGAGAAGCAGCACCAGCGCGTGGAAGGCATCGTCCAGGAGGGCGTCTCGCGCGGCGCGCAGGTGATCACGGGCGGCAAGCCGATGGACCGCCGTGGCTACTTCTACGAGGCGACGATCGTCACCAACACCACGCCCGACATGCGGCTCATCCGCGAGGAGATCTTCGGGCCGGTCGGATCGGTGATCCCGTTCGACGACGAGGACGAGGTGCTCGCCGCCGCGAACGACACGGAGTACGGGCTGGCCGGCGCCATCTGGACCGAAAACCTCGGTCGGGCGCATCGCGTCGCGAACGAGCTCCGCGCCGGCCAGGTCTGGGTGAACTGCGCTCTCGCGGCCGACCACTCGATGCCGATCTGCGGCCACAAGCAGTCGGGTTGGGGCGGCGAGCGTGGCCGGAAGGGCATCGAGGCCTACTTCAACACCAAGGCGGTCTACATCAGCTATTGACCTGGTCGCACCGGGGAAGGCGGTCTACGCTACCTGTTACGGCGATGGCCAGAATTGAAATCGCCTGCAGGGGAAGATGATTCGATTGTGTTCCGTGACAGAGCCGCGATCAATCGAACTCGATGGGGGGGTTGTTGGTGCCGGATACACCGAAGCCATTTGAGGTGCACGAATCGGGTGCGCTTCTCCACGGCACGAAGGCCGACCTTTCTGTAGGCGATCTACTCGTGCCCGGGCGCCAGGCGAACTACGGCAAAGGACGCATCTCCAACCACGTCTACGTGACACGGACATTGGATGCCGCCGTATGGGGAGCCGAACTGGCCATCGGCGAAGGACCGGGCCGCATCTACATCGTTGAACCGGAAGGCGCACTGGAGGACGACCCGAACGTGACGGACAAGAAATTTCCTGGAAATCCGACTCGCTCCTTCCGCACCCGGCAGCCCGTGAGAGTCGTTGGTGAGCTGACAGACTGGGCGGGGCATTCACCTGAACAGCTGCAGGCCATGCGGGACCGCTTGGCCGACCTTGAGCTGCGAGGGAATGCCGTCATCTACGACTGAGACTCTCAATGATGGTGTCAACTGCGTAGCAACGAGACTCAGTGGTTCCTTACTTCGGCTTTGCGTCGAGTTTCATGGATAGTCGGGCTCCCGAGGCAGGAAGGTACGCAGGTCGGCGCATCATCCGTCGCTTCACAGCTGACGACGATCCCGATCTGCATGACCGAGCGGCGATTGGAATCGAAGCAAATAACCGTCGGGGTCCGTGACCAGGAACTGCTCAACCCCTAGCGCGTCATCGCCGATCTGATACCACTTCCTCTCGGGCTGCATGAACAGCTCGACGTAGCAGAACCGTTCGACCAGGCGCATGTAGCGAACAGCGAATCCGCACAGACCGCACCAGAAGTCCAGGCTTCGATCGAGATCGGACACGAGCAATTCGGGAATCAACGCGGGATCGCTGTGCTCAGATATGCGTAAGCGCCCGGCCGTCTTCGTTTGCCGGGTTGTGGCTGGCGGCCTTGACTATAAGGGGATCAGCAGCGCATCCATCCCGCGCGATTCTATTGTGCTGGGTCCCGGCGACAGCACGCGCGCTTGGCCGGCCTCGACGTCGTGTACCTGGCCCTGACATTGCGCTCTGACTGAGTTCGTTACCACGACCAGCACACCCCGCCGGCGAGCGTGATCTGCTGCGGCTGATGGTCAGATAGCGTACTGAGTCGATAGGCGGGCCAGGGCGGACCGCCGAGTTCGATGCCAATGCCCGGTGCACTGACCCGGGGGGGCCGACACCGGCCGTTCACGGTGCAGTTCGACACCGAGCATGCGGATTGCGGCGGCGTTGGTGGGATGGGCGATCACGCGGTGTATTAGGGGATGAGTGCGGTGCGGTTGGACGATCACCGTGCCGGTTGGCATCGTCACCCATCCGCCGGCCAACTTTCGGGTGGCCAGGGACCATAGCTGTCGGGGCAAGGATGTGGAACGTCCCAATCGTGTCCCGGGGATCTGATGTCCTGGCTCATCGGAGCGGAATCGACCGCCGGCGGTGACGACATAGATCGTGTCGTAGGTGTGGCGGTGAAACTGCGTGGCTGTCCCAGGTGCGATGGTGGCCTCGTAGATTCGCACAGCCTGGTTGGCGAACTGCTCGACGTGGTGGGGCTCGATGGTGACGTCCACCCACTCAACACCGAAATCATTGCCGTGATTGGTGAGATTCACGTCGGCACCACGGTCTCTGATGTCAGCAGCCCGACCTTGCGCAGCCAATCGATGGTGTCGGCGAGTTGATGTTTCAGCGGGGTGTGGACCAGCCCCAGTTCCTCGCACGCCACCCGGTCATCGACTTTGAGGTCCCCGACAGCACGCCGATACTTCGCGACGGAGAGTTCGGGCTCGCGACCAGAGAGGGCAGCGCTGGCGGTCGAGGCCAGACACAGCATGGCCAGCAACGGTTTCCGCGTCACTCGGGTGGTGCGGGGCTTGCCCAACAAATCCTCGATGGTGTTGACGACTTCCTTGAACGACGCACGGACTCCGCCGAGAATGATGCGCCCTCCGGTACCGCCGGCGGTCACCGCGGCCAGGTGGGCGCCTACCACGTCGTGCACCCAAACCCAGCTCGCCGACCCCGGTGGCACCAAACGCAGCTTGCCATCAGCAATGGGCAGAATTAGCTGCTTCGACCAGTTCGACACATCGTAGGCCCCAAGTATGTTGACCGGATTAAGGATGACGGCATTGAGCCCGCGGTGGACGCACGCATCATCAATCAACCCTTCGGCAGCCAATTTGCTCTTTCCGTAATTGTCTCCACGCCGACGAGCATTCGACGGAGTGTGCTCGTCGATCACCACTCCCGGCTGATACCCAAACGAGGAGATCGACGAGGTATAGATCAGCCGCTGGGCGCCACGCGCCAGCACCGCGTCGATGACTGCCGCGGTCCCTGCGACGTTGTCACGAAACTGCACCCGCCGATTTCTTGACCACGTCGAGGTGTTGGCAGCCAAATGAAATACCGCATCGGTGCCGGGCGCCACCGTGTCCATCACCGTGCCGGGGTCGGTGAGATCGCCGAGCACGACATGCACTCCAGTCGGCAAGACCTCGACCCGGTCGGTGGGCCGGCACAACGCCGTGACCTGCCAACCATCAGCGACGAGCCGCTCGGTCAGGTGACGACCGACGAACCCCGCCGCCCCGGTGACATACGCGATCAAAGGCACGATTCGTCCTCCCGTCCTGCATGCACCTGCAATGTGTCGCCGGGGCGCGAGGTTGAAGCGGCCTTCGTTGGCCGCACGTGTATCCGATCATGTGGTCGAACAGTCGCGATAGGGACGGAAGCCCCGCCGCGCTCGGGCCGTTGGTCACCGCGGTGTACAGCGCTCACCACAGTGCGGCTCACGCCCGAATGAACATAGAGTCGGATGAGGTTCCCCCGGATGGGGGACAAGGGGTCAGGCGGCCCGTGCCGTCTGATTGTGGCGTCACGTCCTCGACTACACCGACGGCACTCTAGTGATGCCCATGACTGTGCTTGTGGAGCAATACTGGCGCGAGATCAGCTGGGGCCTCGCCCAAAATGCTATCCCAGTATGGCATTTCGTCCTTCACGCTGACCAGGAAACCCTCCGCAAGCGCATCGAAGGCGACACCGTGCGTCAGCTCCAATATCGGCTCTTCGGGGCCGCGGGTGCAGACGTACCCCTCCTGTTCTTGCAGGTCATCCGCCGCTATGTGTCGGCCACGGCGACGACGCTGGCCAACAGCCATGCCACGCCGAGTCGACACAGTGTGTGCTGGCTGGACGGAACCCTCTTCGGGGGACTGTCCTGTGCGGAGTTCGACGACGCCGCCGAGCCGATCATCCGCGGGGCGGTGGTACCTGTACGCCAACTGCGACTGGCCACCGTCTCTGCGCACGACGTCGAACACGATCCCGTGACCGGTGAGGTGACTCAGTGGAAGCGGTCCACCGTCTTTCGATCTTGGCGGCCGCAAGGATCTGGCGTTCACCGCGATTGACAGTGCCAACCTCGACACCGATGAGGCCCGGCCGTTTCGTCGACGCCGTCGTCCTGGCCATGCGTCAACAAGTGACGCGTCGTCACGCAGCCGATTGCACGGGAATCGGCTTGTGCGTGGTGAATTCGCGGCCGTCACGCAGCAGCGCCCAGAGCACGTCGACGAGGCGGCGCGCCAAGGCGAGCAGAGCCTGGCTGTGGATGAGGCGTTCACCGCGTTTGCGGTCATAGAACTGCCGAGACGGTCCGGTGGTGCGCAGGCTGGACAACGCGGCCAGATAGAACACCCGTCGCAATCGGCGGTTGTAGCGTTTCGGCCGGCGAAGATTGCCCGTGACTCGACCGGAATCCTGCGGCACAGGAACCAATCCCGCGTAGGACGCCAACCGCCCGGCAGTGACGAACGGCGCCAGGTCGTCACGGGTGACGACGAGAAACTCCGCACCCAGGTTGGGTCCGAAGCCGGGCAGCGACTCGATGATCCGGGCGTACGGATGGTCACGGAACCGCTCGGCAATCGTCTTGTCGAGGTCTTTGATCTCACGGTCGAGGTCGAGCAGCCTGACCGCAATCCGCTTGATCAATGCAGCGGTACCAGCTTCGCCGGGCAACGCCAGGTGCTGGTCGTTGGCCAGCGCGACGGCGGTGGCTGCGGTCCTGGCGATCCCGGGTGCCCACGCGCGCTGAGCGACCAGATGGGCCGTCACGCCCTCGGTTCCGGCGGCCCGGATCTCCGCCGGGGTGCACAGTCCAGCCACCAGGATCAACGGTATACGCGTGGAATAGTCGAACGCTGCCTCCAGGGCAGGGAAGATCGCCCCCAGCAGCGACCGCAGCCGGTTGATGCCGCGCACCCAGTCGGCCATCACATCGGTGCGGTACCCGGTCAGCTGGGTCAACTCCACAATCAAGTCATCGGGCATCACCACTTTGGTGAGATCGCCTTGCATGCGGGCGGTTTCGGCAATCACTCGAGCGTCCTTGGCGTCGGTCTTGCCCTCGCCGCGAAACGCGCCGGTCATGGTGCTGACCACCCGGCCGGGCACGTAGACCACCGACTCGTCGGCAGCTAGCAGCACCGTGATCAGCATCAGTGCCATCGGGCTGGTCAGATCGATGGCCCACTGCACCCGCTCGGCAGTCTTCTGCGCGCGATCGATCACCGCCTCGATCGCCACCTGTTCATTGGCCAGCTTCTGCGTCCATGCCACCTTGCCGGTCTCATCCACCGCGCACGCGTGATGACTGGTCTTGCCGACGTCGATTCCGACCCACACCTGTGGCCGCACCGTCACCGTTGTTCTCCTGTGTTCGCCGGTCAAGCCCGTGGACAACTCAGCCGACATGTCCCTAACCAGCGACGAACCGCATCAGCTCTCAATCAGCGGTCGGAGCGTCCAGCACGGTGGGGCAGCCAGCCTCGCGAAGCCACGCCTACGGCAACAAGATCTCAGCTACACCCCACCGCCCTGGGCATCCGAGGCACCAACCCCAGACGCCTACGATTGAGACAAGGTCTGATCACTCCAGTTTCTCTACAAGTCAGACGAGGTCGGCTTCAAGTTTGAGATTCGCTTTCGATCTGCTCGAAGATCCCAGAGAACTCAAACGGGGTTTGTGCAATTCCGCTGCCGTCGTTGGCATCTACTGCGCCCAACGTACCCGTGACGTCGCGGGGCAGCTCCCACATGGACAGTTCACCGATACCGTTCTGCTGGGCGAAGCTGGTCAGCTGTTGGGCGTCGGCGAGGGTGAAAATCTCGCTCGGGTCGTCATTGATTCCGATCAAGGGCGTCACCCCGATCATCGACCACGCCTGCTGGCTGGACATCGACGGATACAGCGTCATCAACTGACTGTGGGTTGCGGTCGCGGCATCGATCGCGTACACGCCCATGCCTGGGTTTCCGGCCTGGTCGAAACCATTGCCGTAATCCATGGCCATGACGTTCACGCGTGAGACGGTGACGGTGGCCGTACAGCGATGACCTTCCAAAGGAGGTCAGAGGTTGGCGAAGTGGCCGGGGATCGCCCTTTTCCGTCCGTTCCTCTCTATAAAATCTGGCCTGTCAGTAGCGCTGGCCGCGTGAACGATTCGCGCGGTGTGCCGTCATCTCTGTGACGACGGAACGGCCTTGCCCGCGAGGAGATTCCTGTGCGGCCGCCACCAGAATATCGACAGAGTGCGCGATCCCGGTCGCGATATCGTCGACCGCAGGCACATTGTCGGGGCACGCATACACGCTCACATCCAGCTGCTCACCACGGGAAGTCAGCGCAATGTTTAACCCACTCTTCTCGGCCAGTGGCGCCACGGTATGCATCCCGACGACCTTGGCGCCGGCACAGTACGCAGGCACCGGCTCGACGGCAATGTGGGAGACGCTGCCGTGGCAGATCGGCGCGAGCCGGTTTCGCAGCCCTGATCCGGTGTAGAGCTGCATACCTACGTGAGCTACGGCCGGCGGGATGAGCGATGCCATCTGCTCTAAATCAATTGTGGCCGAACCACTTTCATTGCTGCAGCCCCGGGCGGCGTTCAGTCTTGCGGTTGCGGTATGGAGATTGGCGAGGACCTGCACAGGGTCGTCGAGATGTACCGGGATGCGAAGCCGCCCGACAGCCAACGCCTTGCCAATTCTAGGGGGATCCGTGGCTGGCGACTCGAACGGCATCCGCATCAGCAGCGGACCGTTGGGCACCTTGTCGTGCCGCTGCAGCCAGGCACGCAATGACAGCGTGCAGGCAGCTAGAACGACGTTCGTGAGGCTGCCCCCGAACGCGTTGCTGACCGTCTCCACGTCTGTCAGCGGGATCGAGGCGAAAGCGACCGCACGTCGCGTCGTCAGCGGCGCGTTGAACACTGTGTCGGGCACCGGCCCGCTCATCGAAGACACCGGCGGGGTCATCCGGCCCCGTACACGCGTGCCGAGCAACCGACCACGCATGCCCTGCAGCACACCAGACATGCTCCTGGCGATCAGCCACACGCCAGTGACGTGGTTCTCGACCATCTCCGTCACCACATCGGCAACGAGCTCGACGACGGAAGGCGCCGAACCTAGGCTCGGCTCGGTCGGCAGACCATTGGCCAGATCGGCGCGTGGTCCGGTAGTCAGCAACCGCGGCCATAAGGACGCTGCCCCCGCGGTCCCGTCATTCAGCGCAGGCGACATCTTCACCGCCAACGCCCACCGGCCGCCCGCCAGACCGTTGATACTCCACGCTTCCCACAGTCGGTTAGGGCAATCCATTCGCCCGGAACTCAGATCTGCGATGAGATCTGCGAACTCGCGCCCGGCGCCGGGAGAGCGAAACCGTTGCGCAATGAATTTGCGGAGAAGGGTCATAGTCGTCAATCTCGGCCCACACTGGCTGCCCTACACCCAGCGGCTTGGTCACCAGTCGGCTGCGAAATCGCGCCAGTTGCCGTAGCGACGTGGCCACCAGTTGGTGTAGCCGCTGGTGGCTGAGCTGATCGCACGCATCGATGATGGCCACGGTAACCGTGTGCGCAGGCATCTTCGAGCTCTGTGTGTGCAGAGACAGCGCATCGGTCCCCGACAATCGCGTAACCATCAGCGCACCATCCCCTTCGCGACGAAGCCGTTTGAGCTGAACTTCTCACCAACAGACACCAACGGTGATGCCAACAGAATCAACCCAACGAGCGGCGCCCAAACTTCGTCGGTGAGGAGTTGCTTACTTCGCTTGGGGCAGTTGCTTCTTCAATTCGATGACTTGGGTCTTGAGTTCGACCACGACGTGCGCGACGACACTGGACGCCAAGGCCGCGCGCGCAGCCGAGCCGGTCGGGCCGGCGGTTGTCGACTTGTCGATGTCCTCGAGTCACCGAAGCATGCGTCGCGAAACTGCTGCCTCGGGAGGCATGTCGTCAGTACTAAAGTCGCTGAAGGCCTTGGATACCGGGTCGTCACTTGTCATTGGCATTTTGTCCCTCAATATAGTCCGATGGGGGCACGCTGGCACGCCCTCAAGACGAGCTCTGTGTCAAACGGGACAACCAACCAGAACACCTTGCCTTTGGCATCAAGGACTTCGACCGTGTTGGGCGGCTGGCCGCGCTTCCTCCAAGTTGGATACCTGCAGACCGTTTTGGGTTTCAATCGAAATCACAGCGCGCGGATACCCATTACGCCGTCCCGCCCTAAGCTATTGCTGGTTTGTTCTCGCATCATCGTTTGCTCTCGCGTCATCGCGACGCTCCGGCAACTCTACCCCAATCTGGTCTGAAAGACAGGGACGCCACGAGCAGGCTGCCGGCACGGCGCCTGGCGAACGCCAGGCCCAGATGTGTCGCGCGCCGTGACGCCACAGATGAGCAATCCCTCGAATTGGCGACTGTCCGACCAAAGGCCCGTCAAGACGAAGGTCCGCACCGTGCACGGTTGGCGAATCCGCAGCGATTGGCGCATTATCGCGCTATGAGAAGAGAAGTGAGCGCCGAGATCGAAGTCGAAATCACCGCGCCCACGACGCTGGAGTTCCAGATTGCTGTTGCTCCGCATCCGCGCACCGAGTTGTTCGAATCGTTGCGCTTCGCCTTGAACGGAAGGCCCACCGAGGCTTTGGAAGTCATTGGGGCGCATGGCAACCGCATCCATAAGTTCGACGCGGCGGTGGGCACACTGAAAGTCGACTACGCGGCGACCATCGTAGGTCAGACTGATCCGGCTCCGGTGACCGAATACGACCTGTCGATGTATCTGCGACCCAGCCGCTACGCCGAGGCCGATAAGTTCTATGGTTTCGCCGCAACCGAATTCGGCACCTATGGTGATTCGGCGACGCTGTTGGAGAATGTGAGTTCATGGGTGGGCACCAGGCTCAACTATGTGCCCGGCTCAAGCGATCCAATCGACGGGGCGGTGGACACCTTGCTCTCCGGCGAAGGTGTGTGCCGCGACTACGCACATCTGGTGGTGGCGCTGCTGCGTGCGGTCAACGTCCCGGCCCGGCTGGTGTCGGTGTACGCGCCGGGCGTGTACCCGATGGATTTTCACGCGGTGGCTGAGGCTTTTGTTGAGGGGCATTGGCGGGTGGTCGATGCGACGCTGCTAGCGCCGCGGCAAACCATGGTGCGCATAGCCACCGGTCGTGACGCTTCCGACACCGCGTTCCTCGATAATCACAAAGGCGTGATCACGCTGAACCAGCTGATTGTGACCGCCGTCGTTGACGGCGACTTACCGCGGGATTCGCTCCACGACTTGGTTTCCATCCGTTGAGAGCGTGCGCCTGGTGTGCCGTCCGTTCGACTCGGCTGACCGTTGGCGTATTCGGATGGGCGAGTTGCAGATTGGTGGTCTGCTAAGCGTCTAAGCGGCCTGAACTCATCGTGTCGGTAGCGCTGTACACACTCGGCTCGTCTGAACTTGCCGCTTGTGGTGATGAAAATCGAGCCCGGAGGTACGAGAACGACATGGGTGCGGTCCCCGCCGAGTCGCGGCGCACCACCGCTGACAACGAACGGGTCACGCCCGCCGTCACACCACCGGGGCGACAATACCCGTGTTGACATATCCGGATGTCACGAAACGGCGGCCGTTCCCTTGCCCGCTCCCGTTCGTGCTGGACAACCCGAGTAAGGTTGTAAGCATCGGCGATACCTCGTATGTGACTATTCAAAGCCATGTCGTCGCCGATTCCAGGGATCTGGCCGGTTTCGCGGTCAAGATGGGAGCGTCGCTATGACGCTGAAAAGGGACCGCATGGATGTCGGGCGCCGGCATACCCCGCCGGTGCACACACCGCGCTTGAAGTTAAAGCCCAAGGCGCCCCAGAGCGGCTATGTCGATGGGGCATGGTGGCCGCACAGTGCGGACCTGACGACAGAGCTGCCAGATCTGCTGTCGGTGCTGTCAGTTCGACTCGGGCCGATTGACCGCGTGATTTACAACGTCAACGAATGGGCAGGGCCACCCGCAAAATTCGTGACCGGGGGGCGGACGGTACGACTCGACGGATACCGTCTCCAGCCTGCCAACACCGTCGAAGTCGTCGGGCTCGATCACAACAAAATCGTACTACTTGTGGTTTCCCCGCAGGCGGACCCAGACCAGGCACATGCCATCTTGATGACCGCAGCCGGCCCAGATAATGCCTTGACGGTCGACGGCCTCCTTAAGACCAGCGCGGAAGACGTGGAAGAACGGGAAACCGCCGTTTAGGCCGCCGCCTTGGGCAAGTCCCTCAAAGAGAAACTTGCGGCAATGCACAACAAGGCCGCCCAGATGTCGCAGGTGACCACAACGTTCTTTGAACGACTGGATCAATCATTGCGACTGGCGCGTCGCCGAACCCGATGTCTGCCAGGGCATCTAGGAGTGATCGAAGGAGGTCCAGCAGCCCCGGAGCGGATCGCTCAATTCGACCGATGACCATCTTGTCGGTTGGCTTGTGCTACGGTCAGTCGCGGATGTATCTGAATTACATCCACTTGAAAGAGAGAGAAGTTAGGTATGCCACAGGGAACTGTGAAGTGGTTCAACAACGATAAGGGTTTCGGGTTTATCGCCCCCGACGGCGGCGCAAAAGATGTGTTCGTCCACCATTCTGAAATCAAAGGAGACGGGTTTCGCTCCCTAGAGGAAAATCAACGAGTCGAGTTCGAGATCAGCCAGGGGCCTAAAGGGCCCCAGGCGGTGGGAGTGACCGCCATCTAACGATTCGGCATGAAAACCCCTGGGGCGCACTAGGTGCCGTCCCGGTCTGTTGATGGGCGGGCTTATTGGTCGGCCTCAGGGGTTTCGGCCATGGTCGAACGAATTTCCTTCAACAGCAAGCGCATTCGGTGAACGAGCAACCACGACACCTACTCGCGTTGCATCGTAAGCGGCGGAGCGGTGGGCGTTCATTGCGACAGCCCCGCACCCGGCGAGGAGGTTAATGGACCGACCACCCAGAACTCCCGCACAGCGTGGCAGACCGCGCGTGGCGCACAGCGCCGCCGGGATGCACGAATTTTTTTGATCGGTGCTGAATCTGTAGGTCCCGTATCGCAGTCAGCAGTCCCCGTCGCCGCGTATCGCCATTGCCGTCGCGCGGCACGTAGTGTGTGTCGACAGTGTGGAACTTGTGTTCCGACGCCGTCTCGGGTGCATCGTCAGAAGTGGCGGTCAGCAACCGATCCGGAAGGGCCAACTTGGAAATCGTGCGGAAGGTGAGCAGGTACTGGCGAACAAGGGGACCGGTCGTATACGGCAGGTCGTAGGAGGCACATACCGCCCGAACCCGTTGGGCGATAGCCGCATAGCGGTTGCTCGGCAGATCAGGGAAAAGGTGGTGTTCGATCTGGTAGCAAAGGTTTCCACTGAGAAGCGCCAGCACCGGCCCAGCGTCAAAGTTCGCGGTGCCCAGCATTTGTCGCAAGTACCAGTCGGGTTTCGTCTCGTGCTCCACTGCGGCGGGGGTGAACTTCTCCGCGCCGTCCGCGAAGTGCCCGCACACGATCACGACGTACGCCCAAAGATTGCGTAACAGGTTGGCGGCGACGTTCGCCGCGAGTGTGCGACGCCATCGTCGAAGGCTGAGAGCCGGAAAGAACACGTAGTCCTTGCCGACCTGCCTGGCCATCTTGCGGATCAGCGCTTGGGTAATGGCGGACTTCTCCGCGCCGGTCGCCGCGCGCTCGTACTCCGAGTGCAAGCCGTGCGCCGCGATGCCCCATTCGAACATGATGGCCAACAACATGTTTCGCAGAGGTTGAAATAGATGACTTCGCCGCCACTCCTGGTCGCGGGTGACCCGCAGGACACCGAACCCGAGGTCGTCGTCGACGCCGATGACGTTGGTGAACACGTGGTGGCGATAGTTATGGGAAAACCGCCACTGTGATGAGACGCCGGCCATGTCCCACTCCCACGTGCTGGAATGGATTTCCGGGTCGTTCATCCAGTCCCATTGGCCGTGGCCGATGTTGTGGCCGAGTTCCATGTTCTCGATGCTCTTGGCCGCGGCGAGCGCGCCGGTGCCCAGCACCCAGCCGATCTTGCCGCGGCTGCCGGCGATAACCAGCCTCGCGGCTATGTCGAGGATTCGCTGGAATGCGATGACGCGCCGGATGTATGCCCTGTCGCTTTCGCCGCGCGAAGCCTCGATGTCGCGGCGGATCGCATCCAACTCGACTCCAAAAGCCTTGAGGTCCGCGTGGCTCAAGTGAGCGTATGCGGCTACGTCGGTTATCGCCACCGACGCCTCACAGAAGTCCAGGCGACGTGGCGGCCCGCCCGACTCCGCGGCCCGACGGGCACACTGGCCAGATTCGGGGCCTGCAGCATCATGGTTACGTCCGTTGCTGGTCGATAGTTAGGTGGGGCGTGGCTGGGCTCGCCTGCGTCGGCGCGCCGCCGGGTAAGCCGAGTTGGGCGGCCAGCCCACTGAACAGAATGTCGAGTCCGCGGTCGAGTTCGACGAGCCCGTCGTAGGCGGCCCAAGTTGGCGCGAGCGCGCGCAAGTGCGGGAATTCGTTGATCCGTAGCCGATGCAGGCCGAGACGCAACACATCGTCGGTCTCCTCGGGGCGTTCGACGGCCTCCTGCAACTCAGTGAGCACGTGTCCGTACAAGAACCCGAACAACGCCCGATACACAAGCACCGCGTGAGCCCCGGGGAGGCCGGCCCCAATCAGCAACGCGAGGACGTTTTCGAGTTGTCGAAGCATGCCCTGCGGCCGCATCCCGAGCGGCGTCGCAAGGGGCCGGGTGACCAACAGCGGCACCACATTTGGGTGTGCGCGCGCTAAATCACGAAAGTCG
The DNA here is from genome assembly GCF_052144515.1 of Mycobacterium sp. Classification (GTDB taxonomy): domain Bacteria; phylum Actinomycetota; class Actinomycetes; order Mycobacteriales; family Mycobacteriaceae; genus Mycobacterium. The sequence goes on from NZ_JBKQQD010000217.1 coordinate 33,079, forward strand.
TGGGCGAGATCTCGCAGCGCCGCCGCCCAGTCCGGGCGCGTGGTGTCCAGCGACAGTTGCTCGAAGACCATCTCGACCACCCCATCGAGTACAGCGGCCTTATTCGGCACATGGCGGTAGAGCACCATCGGATCACGGCCAACCGCCTCGCCGAGGCGGCGCATCGATAGCCCCTCAACGCCATCACGATCGATTATCTGGAGGGCACTAGCCAGGACTGCCGCGCGGGTGATCGGGCCGCTCTCCTCGTCCTCGTTGGAGTCAGGCTCGCCGGCCTGCCCGAAACCTGACGGTCCAGTTGGCTGCGTCATCGAGCACCTAATCGTTAGCATTGTTGTCCTCAGTGTAGACCTACGGCGGTAAGCACCAAGCGGCAGTTGAACAGTGGCGCACGGCCGTCCGACTTGCTAGGGCGGGTAGCGACCAAGCGGGCATGAGCCCGGGGCGGTGTCCGGCGCCTCTAGTGCGCCTGCGACACCAGAGGCCCAGTCCCGGCCCCGCCGTGGGTCGTTCGCTGATCGGTCGCGCCGCCTTCGGAATCCCACATCGACTTCGCCGCAGCCATTTCTTTTCGTCCGGCCGCGCGGCGCATGCCCGCACGGAGGACTTCCCCAACGGTTAGGTACGGCCGATCGGTAGCTGCTGGCGTTGATCTGCCCATGGCGGCACGGTTGGTGATGACTCGCGCTTCGGTCATGTGCGTCATCTCGTCTCTATCTGCCCGCATAAGCGAGCCGCTGGTTGGGCCTGAGGGGTTGAGGGAGCTGGGCAACGGAATTGTCGGCGGCGATAACGCTGTGCAGCGGCGTCTGACTACGTTGGAGATGGGGCGATCTCTCACGGCGTGGGGGTATTCGGATGCCGGACGGCGGGTGCTTGGCTAAATTGGGCGATGTCGAACGGCGTGGACGGCGCCGGATGGCGGATGGTCCTGCTCCTGAGCCGGCGGTTGCTCATGGGTTCGCGCCCGGATTTCTGGTGTTCAATCTGCCGGATTAGCTCGCGCTTTGCTTCACAGAGCGCGCGGGTCAGGTCCGGGTTGTCAGCGACCGCTACTAGCGTCGCCCGACCCGGCAAGCTCGTACGCAATGTGATGCGCTGCTCCTTGCCCCCGCGGTCTTGTAATGAGACATCGACATCCACATCACGCGGATCCCACCTTCCCAGGTGCGGCGCGAGGGTCGACAACGCCTCCAACAGCTGCGCGTGTTCCTTCGCTACGAAACCCGCACCAATGTGAAGCACGTGCTCTCCGAAGATATCTCGTTGCTCGCTGTCGGATTTACCCGTCGTGGCCTCTGCGAGAGCCAGAGCGCGGTTGTGCTTGTTCATCAGGGTCGTTCTCCTTTGACTGAAAGGTGAGCACGCATGTGTTCGGGATTAGTCCCGACGCGTGTCGTGGTCGTGCGGTAGTCGAACCCGATTTCCGGCATAGAGCAGGAAACACATCGAACCCGACGACAAATTCGTATGGATGCTGTCGAAGGCGGGTTTCCGGCCGGTAGATCTCTATTAAACGCGCTGTTAGAGGGCCTGTCAACATTGTAGGCGTACAGCGTATGCGTAGCGGTCGACGGCGGTGTAAACTATCGCCTCAGCAAGGCTGCCAGGAGCCACGAACCGCCTGGACAGCGCACCGCGATGCTGGCGAACGACCGACGTCCCGCCCATATGCGCCGTCTTCATGTAGCTGACGTTATGGGAAATTGCCTGTACTACAACGCATCTCGGCTGAATCAGTTTGCTGGTAACGCGCACTGCCGAGGTCGCCCTTAGAGGCTCCTTACCACCGAGCTCACACCTGTCCAGTCGCTTAAGGGTGCTCACTTCTGGACCGGAATTGCCCACCTGCTCAGTTCTCGACCGGAACGGAAAGCTGTCTCTGGCAGCGCTCGCTTCCCGTTACTACAGGAGCTCGCCGACGGATTTACAGTCCGCGTGGTCGCGTCTCAATGTGTTGTCTGTTGTCTCAGCGACAAACCCTGTGACCGGACCCCGTGAACTGGTCCACGCGACGGATGAGAGTCATTGAGCGGTAGGTGCAGTAGCAGCGTAGCGGAGTTGTTCGAGGGGACGACAAGTCGGCCGGCAACAAATTCGTCGCGTCTGTATCGGTCCGCTGAGCCTATGGAGGCGCACCCTACCGTTCGGGGGTCACTGCAATATTCGCCTTTGCGTACCGCCCGTCGTCAACAGGATCAGATGATCGACATACTGTGGCGATGAAGGGCGTCCGGAAGGGACATTCGACGATGAGAAAGGTAATAGTTCTCCTCGTTCACGCCGTGGTTGGCTGGGCACTGTGCGCGGCCACGATGGGGATCGGCATGGCGGTAACGTCGCTTCACAACGCGCTGATCATCCACGTCGTTGGTGCACCGCTCTTCTTTGCGGCGGTGTCGTATGTCTACTTCACGCGGTTCAACTACACCGCTGCCCTGCAGACAGCCGCTGTCTTTTTGTGTTTCGTCGTGGCGATGGACTTCGTCGTGGTAACGCTGAGGTTGTCCCGGGTCTCGTGGAAGTTGAGGTGGCGGTCCCCCGCTTGATTCCTGCCGTGTGGTAGGTGTCGGGCGTTCCGCCAAAGAACACCAACAGCAAGGGGACCGCCGTGAAGAAGA
>NZ_JBKQQD010000218.1:0-12216 GCF_052144515.1 Mycobacterium sp.
GCTGTCGCGGTGGCATAACACGCTGCCCCACGGTGGGGTCAGCGCGGCCAAGCTCAATGCGTTCGCCGCCGAGCCGGTGGAAACGGGGAGCAGATCGACGTCGCAATCAAAGATCTCGCTGAAGCGGCGTCGTGCGCTCGAAGTCCAACTGTCGGTGCCATAGGGCGGTGCCTGCCCGAAGGCTGCCGCTGCAACAGCTGCGATGATCTCGGGTGCACCACCGGCGGTGTTGTCGCTGGTGAAGGAGCAATGTGGCGTCATGGCGATCACAGTCCCGGCCTGCTTCTTTCGGACGATAACGAGCGAATGGCGACAGTGACGTGCGCGGGCGGCCCGGGGTCTCCAGCCGTCAACGCCAGCATTTCTGCCTGTGTGGTCACCAACGACATGTGCTCCTCCTAACGGAAGCAGCCCAACCCGGGTTGCTACGCCGACGCTTGAGTGCGAGGTATGTATATACCGATGATGCATCTGAGGCCTAGATTACATACTATTAGACGACAATAGAAGCAGATCGCCAATAGTTAGTATATTTGAACGGAGAAAGCATCAGCACCCCCGGAAGACTGGGTAGTGAACAGACCGCGCGGTTTGTCACGCAGTTCCTCGAGGAGATATCCGCCTGACCTGCGTGAGCGCGCGGTGCGGATGGTTGCCGCGAGCAGCGATCAGCACGAGTCGGGAGTGGGCGGCGATCGGTTGCCCCGCTGTTGCTAGCTGCCGGCCCCTCACCTGCGGATTCACACCATCAATACGAATCGATTAACCGCACTGATCCCTCGACTGTCGTCGGGTATCGTTCGTCGTCCCGCTCCATGTGATCGACGCGTTCGATCTGGCGGGCCGTGACCTGATCGGCGAGCATCACCGCAAAGGTTCTGAAGCTGGCGCACCCACACCACGAAACTCGCCAGTGCGTTTCTCATTCCCAACCCGCCCGCTGCCCACCGCGGAACCGCCGCCGCCCGTACGGCGCCAGGCACCCCATCGTCGGGCGATGACGCCGCAAACGCAGGCGCACCAAGGCCGCCGACCTCTGGTACCGAATCGAGGCCGAACGCGGCGAGAATCAGCGCAGCAGCGCCCGCGACAATGACCACGCGCTGAATCCGATTCGTGCCTTGATAGATCCGGTTCACCGTCAAAGGCCGCGTGTGACGCTACATCCCGCAGCTCACGCATCCGCTTAATCGGCTAGGTGGCCTTCGCCGACCCGAGCAGCCGGTAGGCGGGTCGAGCGGGTGGTTGTGGTTGTCTTGCTGGGCACGGGCCCCGTGCTGACCCGCCTGGAGGCTGCGCTGCCTCCGTCTCCGTGTTCGGCAAGTGCGCAGTCTGTTCCCCGACTGCCATCCCGTGTGTATGCATGTCGTGTGCCTTATCGAAGACTGTAGGTTTGGCGAATGTCGCACATAATGCCGAAGAGTATGCGTTTGTCGCGTCCTGGTGTACTATCGGTATATTCGCATCCGGTGCCACCCGGCACCCAGGGCACCCAGGCACCGCGATAACCGCGGCCCGCCTCTGGGTCGGCCTGCTTCCGCTAGGAGGAGCACATGTCGTTCGTCACCACACAGCCAGGAATGCTGGCGTCGGCGGCCGGAGAGCTGCAAAGCATCGGCTCTGCGGTTGCCGCCGGCAATGCGGCGGCGGCAGCAGCGACCACCGGGGTGGTTCCCGCGGCTGCCGACGAGGTGTCGGCGCTGACGGCGGCGCAGTTCGCCGCACACGGCGAGCTGTACCAGTCGATAGGTGCGCAAGCCATGGCGATTCATGAACTGTTTGTGAGCGCCTTGGGGACCAGTGCAGGTTCGTATGCGGCCGCCGAGGCCGCCAACGCCGTCGCGGTACGCTGAGCGGCAGAGGTTTCCGTGATCGATTTCGGCGCGTTACCTCCGGAGATTAACTCGGCCCGAATGTATGCGGGTCCAGGGCCAGAGTCGCTACTGGCCGCCGTGGCGGCCTGGGACGGGTTGGCCGCCGATTTGGCTTCGGCGGCGTCCTCTTACGGGTCGGCGATCTCGCAGTTGACCAGCGGGCCGTGGCTGGGGCCCTCGTCAACAGCGATGGCGGCCGCGGCCGCGCCATACGCGGCGTGGATGAGCACCACCGCCAGCCAGGCTGAGCTGGCGGCCACCCAGGCTCGCGCGGCGGCGGGTGCCTACGAGGCGGCGTTCGCGATGATCGTGTCGCCGCCGGAGATCGCGGCGAACCGCACTGAACTGATGTCGCTGGTCGCGACCAACCTTTTCGGTCAGAACACGCCGGCGATCGCGGCCACCGAGGCCCAATACGGCGAAATGTGGGCCCAGGACGCTGCGGCGATGTACAGCTATGCCGCGACTTCGGCGGCAACCACCGCGGCGGTGACACCATTCACCGCGGCGCCGGAGACCACCAACCTGGCGGGGTTGGCCGCGCAGGCGGCCGCGGGTGCCAACACCGGCACGTCGACTGCCGCCGGCGTGCAGTCGACGCTGTCGCAGCTGGTCTCCGCGATTCCTACCGCGCTACAGAGCCTCACTTCGCCCGCTTCGTCGACATCGGGACTTTCGGGGATCTTGAGTGGGCTACTGGGTGGGTCTTCCTCCGGGTCGTCCGGGACAGGGTTCCTAGGCGGGCTTTCGTCGTCCGGTTTCTCGCTCGGAGGCCTCGCGCAAAGCTACGCCACCATCCCGGGGTGGTTTTCCATGTTTATGGCGGAAAGCGCGCTCGGGCCCCTTATGAGTACGCCGATGGCTAATGCCTTCAACGCCGCCAATGCCGCCGGACCCGCAGCCGACGCGGCGGCGGGTGCGGCCGACGCGGCGGCGGCGGCCGCAGCCGACGGTGCGGCGGGGTCAGGGTTCGCCGGGGGCCTCGGCGCAGACCTGAGCGGCTTGGCGGGCCTAGGTCAAGCGCCTGAGGTCGGGGGGTTGTCGGTGCCGACGAGCTGGGGCTGGGCCGCGGCAGGTCTGCCGGCGACGCTGGGGTCGGTTCCGCTGGGGATGGCGGCTGCTGCGGCTGCGCCGTTGGATGTTGGCGCTGGATTAGGTTTCCCATTCATGTTCCCAGGGCTAGGGCAGGGGGCGGCCGTGGCGGCGGGCGCTGGCGCCGTCGCGGGCGCTGCTGCCAAATACGGGTCGCGCCTCAAGGTGGTGGCGCGCCCGCCGGCCGCTGGATACCCGGCCGCTGAGCGCGTAGTCGCCGCATCAACCCCGAAGTATCCGCCGATACCCGCCGGATTCCCGACAAACGGAAGCACGCCCCCTGGATACCAGGCGGCGGTCATATACGTGCCGACCAACGGCCACGCGGCGACCAACGGACACGCGCCGCCCGACTCATGACCGGCAGGGACGCATCAATGTACTCGAGGTATATAAGCGGATTGAAAATTGTTGAAATGTGCGGCTACGAGTCTGATGGCGTTCGTGGGGTAAGCAATCTGAAACCGGTCACCGACGAACTGCGGGCAGCGCGGACAATTCGGCAAGAATTCTCATCCGAGCGCGCTACCCGAACGAAAATTAACAGCGATAAGGCCATCACCCGTGGTTCTCAAGCCGTCGCCTGTGAACAACAAGCGACGGCTTGATGGTAAGCGTTGAGCAGGCTCCACCTCCGTCTAGTGCCGGTCATATTGATGATCTCCGGCCCGACGGAGGCTCATTGGACCCGGTGCAAAAAGAGGCCCGCAACGGCATCCCCGACGCACTGCTGGTCGTTGCAACGGGGATTTTCCTCGTAGCCCTGGCCTATGCCCGCTCGCGAGAAAGTTTAGGTTTCGCCTCTCCCTTGTTCTGGACCGGGCAAGTACTCATCTTCGCTTTCGTCGTCTTTCGCGTACTGAATCCGTTTACGTCGCCTCGCGAACGCGAATTCTTGGTGCTTATGTACGCTGGTGCTCAGTCTGTGATTAGGTGGGCATACAGCCCAGTTACGTTCCAGTGGTGCGATGAGCTGCAGCATTCGGGATCACTTCTCAACGTCCTCAGGACGCACCATCTCTTCCACACGAATCATGACCTGCCGATTAGCCCTTTATACCCAGGCTTGGAGAATGTCACTGCCGAGCTAGCCCAGGTGTCATCGGCCAGCCCATTTGTTGCCGGCATTGTCGTCGCCAGTGCCTCGCACCTACTGCTCGCAGCTTCTGTCCTGCTAGTCTTCCGAGAGGTGTCTCAGTCGTCACGCGTAGCGTGCATCGGCGTAATACTCTATCTGCTCAGCCCGCAGATTCACTATTTCGACACATCATTCATCTATGAAAATTTGGCATTGCCATTTCTGGCTCTATCCATTTTCTTTTCAATCCGCTTCGCAACCCATCAGCGCCGACGCTATCAGAGCTTCGCCGGCTTGTTGGCTTGTGTCGCGATTGCCGTGATGACGCATCACTCGACGGCACTAGTGACAATTGGGATTTTGGCTGGCATTGCACTGGCGACTTCACTGTTCGGTAGCACCCGCAATCTTGCATTGCCTCTTGCGATCTGTGCTGCGTCAGGGGCACTTATCGTCGCATGCTGGATGTTCTTCGTCGCACCCGAGACCGCCGACTACCTCGGTGGTGCTGGCCCGCAAATCCTAAATGGCCTGGCCCAACTTGGGCACGCCGACGGAAAGGCCGCGCTACCGACAAGCCTCTCCATCCCACTTGTCGACCGCCTGTGCAACCCCGGCGGCGTTGCGCTCATGCTAGTACTGCTCGCTGTGAGCGTCCGCCTTGCGCGCCCCCTGCCGCCGTTGCAGCGGTTATTTATCTGTATGGCGCCCGGATTATATGCACTGATGATAGTGATACGCCTATTTGTAGGTTCCCCACCGAACGGTGAGCACCCGGACGCAGCTGAGCTGGCGATCCGCTCGCTTACGTACTTTTCGCTCTTCACCGCGCTGGCAGTGGCTGTAGTTTTAGACCGTCTCGTATCAACTGCTGGTGCCCGCCACGGTGGGTCAGGCCCCATGTCGAGCCGCCTCGTAAGTGCAACAACAATCGCCGTCGCACTCCTTCTGCACTCAATCACCACCGGTCTACCGCAGTGGTGGCAGCGGCTTCCAGGTTCGTTTCTGGTCGACGGTTACGTAAGTGGAATAGACAACGTAGGCAAGGCCAGAGGCGAATGGGCGGCAACAAACCTGCAAGCCGGTTCCCGTTACTTTGGCGACCTTACATCGCTCGTTCTCGTGTCATCACTGTCCCAGCTGGATCCCATCAGCGGCCCGGGATCGCTTTACGACACCACCCGCCTCACTCCGGAGGACTCTGCGCTTATCGGCGGCCTGTTAGCCACATACCTAGACGTGGACACGCGAATGGCTCAACAGGCTCCTATTACTCGATACTTATTCAAAGCGGACGTCATGCATGGCACGAGGGAAGCGCCTCTATACGAGGCCAACCTGACCAAATTCGATAATCTCCGCGGAATATCTCGAATCTACGATTCAGGCTATGACCATTTCTACGACCTACGAGGCATGCCGGATGTATATGGACGCTAGGCTCTGCAAACTCGATTTCGTCGCATTGGCGGCTCTGGTTTGCTACGGCGCATCCGTGTTGCCATTCATTCCGCGTGAATTCTCGAATGTGACGGGAACAGTTCTCTGTTTCATTCTGACTGGAGTCGCTGGGGCGAGCGCGATCTTGCCCGGCGGCGCGAACGGTGCTGCGCGGTTCACCGCAATAGTCGCCTGCTCGTTGGGGACGGGCATCGTTGGTGGCCTGATTCTCAATTTCCTTCCGTCAGGCCTAGTCCGATTCAATTGGCTGACATATGCGTTCGCAACGACTCTTATCGCCTACGCCGTAGCGCGTGCGCGTGGCGCAGGCGGTCCACTGGAGTGGAAACGCCCCGATTTTCCGACCCTAACGTGGGTTTCTGCCGCGAAACTTTTTGCCTCGGTCCTCGTCGTAGCCGCAGCAATTGTCATATCCATCAGCAGCTCGCATCATGGGGAAACGCCCTTCACCGAAGTGTGGTTTGTCCCGGATGGCCCAGAACATTCTCCCGTGGATGCGACGGGCGCTGTATTGGGTATCAAAAGCCATGAGGCGTCGAGTGAAGAATTCATAGCCGTCATCAACACGGGCTTGCAGGTGACGACGCATCGAGTGACACTCGCGCCGAACCAAGTGTGGACCCAGGAGTTCTCTGTGGGTGGCGAAAAACCAGTAGCCACAGTGTATCGAGGCCGCGTGGCAGACCCTCCGTATCGGACGGTGTGGTTTGTCCGGCGGTGAATACGTGGGCGCTCGCTGGCGCGCGGCTGAGAGCTCACGCAAGCGGTGGCTTGACCTTGGACTCGGGCGTGGCAACGCTTCGAAGTCTGGTGGGCGTCGTGTCGCCACGATTGCGCTCACGCTCTTTAGCACGACCCTCATGACCGCAGGGCTGGGCTTCGCGTTTTGGGCTCTCGCCGCCCACATCACCACCACCGAAGTCGTAGGTCGCGCGTCTGCAGTGATCTCTGCAATGCAGCTCATTGGAACCTTGGCCACGCTGGGCTTTCAAACGCTGCTGTGCGCCGAACTTCCGAGGCGCGACGGTGCCGAGATGAAGCGTCTTGTCGTTACCAGTCTGGGGATCACCGGCGGTTTGGCGTTCGCGATTGCGGCGGGATACGCGGTCGTCAATCACAACGCGACTAAGACCAGTGAATGGCTCTACGCCACGCCAACCGGCATAGCGCTCTTCGGTGTCGGCACAGCCCTCACTACGGTGACGGTGGTGCTGGATGGCGCGCTGGTTGGAGTTCAGCAAGCCGGGCGGCAGACGTCACGCAATCTGGTTTTCTCGCTCGTCAAGCTGATTGCGCTTCCCGTCGCAGCATTTGCTATTGGCCTGTCACCGCAAGTCGTCTTTTCGGTTTGGCTTCTGGGAAACCTTGTCTCGTTGCTGACTCTCGGACTACGAACCAAGGCACCGCATGAATGGTTAAAGACAATGCCATCCCTCCGAGGGTTTTCTCCTCTATGGCGTTCTGTGGCAGGTTATCATTGGATCAACGTTGCTACCCACGCGCCGGCACTGATTATGCCGATCATGGTTGCCGCTCAGCTGGGCGCTCAGGCTAACGCAGGTTTCTATGCGGCTCTTCTCTTAGTAAGCGTTATCTGGATGATTCCGACCCATCTTGCTACCGCGATGTTGACGCTCGACCGTGGGAACGCGGAACACTTCGGTCCTGGGCTCAGCACCGCACTCCGGCTGTCAGGAGTGGCATCCGTTCTCGCTGCCGCGGGAGCTGCCGCCTTGGCACGTCCGGTGTTGGCAATCTTCGGACCCGAGTATGAACAGGCCCGTTACTGCGTCATCGCCCTCGCGACTTGCACATTCGCCTTCGCAATAAAATCGATCTACATTCCGGTACGGAGAGCACAAGGAGCGCTGGGTAAGGCCGCGCTGGCGGTAACCCTTGGCACGGCCCTGGAACTCGGAGCTGCCGAGCTCGGGCTCAAGCTTGGTGCCGTAACTGGCGTTGGAATAGCGTTTGGCGCGGCAGTGCTGTTAGAAGCAGTATGCTTCTGGCCGACCATCCATAAGGCGCGAAAGTCGTCTAATGAGCAGGCCATAGGCGCCGAGCAGAGTCGCCGTGGTCAGGAACGACAGATTCCTGACCTAATTCGATCTGTTATCGAGCGGTAGGAGGTGTGCTTGGGAAGGCCGCACCATCGTGGCCGCCACCGCCGCGCCGGCGATCAGGTCGCGAAGCACAATCTCCGCCATCTGCGCCTGGTTATCGCCGGTTTCGTCATTGCTGCGATTGCGCTGCCTTTTGCGAATGCGGTCATGGTGACAGTCAGCGAGCAGAGCGGGGCGGTCCATCAGGGCGGAGTCGTTTTGCCGACTTGGAAGACCCACGGTTACGATGGGACGGCCACCACGCAAGCTATAAGTGACATCGCCGGGCTCGGCGCGACCTGGATTCAGTTCACCCCGACGTGGAAGATGGCCATAGCAACGTCCAGCAGTATCGACGTCGCCTGGAGCGTCACCGACGCCGGTTTGCTAGCGGCGATTGACCTCGCCCACAGCAAGGGCCTCAAGATCTTGTTGAAGCCGCATGTCGACCCTCAAGACGGCACAAACCGCTGGGCGATCAACCCGTCCAACCGCGCAGCATGGTTCAAGTCCTACCAATCGATGATGACCCACTACGCCACTATCGCCCAGCAGAACGGCGTCGACGAGTTCTCGGTGGGCTGCGAACTGGCCACCATGTCGGGTTCCGCAGATCGCAGCGCGTGGCTGACGATCATCAACGCAATGAAGGCCATTTACAGCGGTCCGCTCGTCTATGCGGCCACCATCGTCGAATACCCCAACGTGTCATTCTGGGATCAGCTCAATTTTGTTGGCATTGACGCCTATTTCCCGTTGAGCACCACGCCGACAACGGATATATCGGCGCTGGAGGCGGTGTGGATCCCGATACGGGACCGAATGTCGGCGTTCGCGGTCGAAGTCGGGCGTCCAATCCTGTTTACCGAGGCCGGCTATCCCAGCCTGGTGGGTGCGGCGGTCGAGCCGTGGAACAACGAATACAGCAGTACGCCCTCTCAGCCGGAGCAGGCAGCCGGTTATGAGGCGTTGCTCGCGACGTTCAGCGGCCAGCCCTGGTGGGCCGGGGCGTTCTGGTGGTCGTGGTGGACCGACAACGGGGTTTACGCCCCGCTTGACCATGCGATCGGCGGCAAGCTCGCTGAGTCGGTTCTACGGAATTGGTGGGCTTCGCACTCGTTTGTCGGTGCAAGCTTGGGCGGGCCGCACAGCGACCCTCGGTCAGGATCCGATGTATCGGACAGGACAAGCTAGATGATCGATTCCCGGTCGACTGAGCCGCCCACCGCGTCGCACGGCCATACCCTCGGATTCGGCTGCGCAAGCCTGTATGGCCTGCCCGCAAGTCGGGACCGGCGCGCAGTATTGGAATCCGCCTACGACCTCGGGATCAGACATTTCGACGTGGCGCCAATCTACGGCCTCGGGCTAGCGGAAGCCGAGTTGGCAGATTTTGCGCAAACGCGTACCGATATACGGATCGCGACGAAATTTGGCATCAGGCCGACCGTAATTGGTCACCTCGCCGGGTTCGTCCAGCCACCGATCCGCCGAATACTGCAGATGTCCTCCGCGGTGAAATCCAAAGTCAAGCAATCAGGTGCCGCGCCAGACGCCGGGGCTGTTGGCCGTGTTCTCTATTCCCGTCGGGACTACTCTGTGGCGAGCGCCCAGCACGCGCTCCTTTCGAGCCTTCGGGCTTTGCGCACCGAGCGAATCGACTACTTCCTGCTGCACGAACCGGCAGGCGTGCTGGCCGATGACTACAGCGATCTTTTTGACTACCTCGAGACCGAGCGCAGCCGGGGCGTGATCGGATACTGGGGTCCGGCCGGTGATCTATCCCGCGGGGACGACGCAGTGGTGGCCGACCTCAGCGCGCGGGCCTCCGCACTCCAGTTTCCTTACGACCTGATTGCTGGATATGGAGGACCGCCGCCGGAGCAAGGCCGGCCCATCATCACCTTCGGCTTTCTCTCCGGAACGCTACCGCGCGTACACGATGTCCTGAGTCGCGAGCCCGAATTCCGCCAGCAGTGCAGCGAATTGCTCGATGCCGATCTCGCGGATACGAGAACCGTGCTCAGACTGCTCGTGCGTGACGCGGTGAGGCACAACCCGGGCGGAACGGTGCTGCTGTCGTCGACCAAGATCAAAAACCTCGAGATGGCTTACGCAAGCGTGGAGGTACCGCTCCGCAACGAGGCCGAGGTGGCGAGCATGATCCGGGACAACTGCCTCGGAACGCGGGTTGAGCGATGATCATCTCCGCGAGCGAAATGCTGGACGGCGCGCGCCTGGATGCGGGTCTTGTTGTCATTGGGGCTGGGCCGGCGGGCATCGTCTGTGCGCTCGAGGCGGCGAGGAGAAGCGTCGACGTTGTCCTGATCGAGACCGGGAACAGGAAACCAAGCCCGGAGTATCAGAAGCTGTCGGTTGCGCATCGGCAGGACCCGGATGTGCATGCACCGGTCGAGCTGGCGATCAGCCGCCAGCTCGGTGGTACGTCTTCCATCTGGGGTGGACGGTGCGTTCCCTATGACCGTGTCGACTTCGTCGAGCGCGACGTCGCGCCGGATTCCACGTGGCCGGTGACCTACGAGGATCTGCAGTCCTACTTCGAACGAGCCTGCCAGTGGATGCTCTGCGGTCGCCCGATCTTCGACGTCAACGAGCTGGACCACCTGCCCCGACGCATGATCGCGGGTCTTGAAGACGGAGCAGTTTCCACGTCATCGCTCGAGCGGTGGTCACTCCCAACCGATTTCGGCAAGGTGTACTTCGACGATCTCCGCGATGCGGTCGGCCTCAAGGTAATTACCGATGCGACCTGTGTGCGGATCAACCTCGATGGCGACAAAGAACGCGCGAGGGACATCGACTGCAGGACACTTTCGGGGAGCTCGTTCACCGTCACCGCAGCGGACATCATCGTGGCGGCGGGTGGGTTGGAAAGCGCCCGATTGCTGATGTGTTCGCCGGGTCGGGGAGGCCGAAGCATCGGTGACCATTCCGGTCAGTTGGGTCACTGGTACATGGCCCACCTCGAGGGTGTGATCGCAGACTTGGTGTTGACGACCCCTGCCGAGGACACGATCTACTGGTACGAGCGCGACATCGACGGTTCTTACGTCCGGCGGAGATTTACTTTTGCCGAAAGCTATCTGCTCGAGCACGGGTTGCCCAATATCTCGGGATGGATCGCGAATCCGGAGCTGGCTGACGCGTCGCACCGCAATGCGCATCTGTCGTTGACGTATCTGGCCCTGATCTCGCCCCTGGGCTTCTTGTTCGCGCCGACAGCGCAACGACTTTCACTGACCGGTTCCAACATCCCGGGAACGCCTTACGGTATGGCAAAGCGATCGTCGGTGTGGGCGCATCTTCGTAACGTGCTGCGGCAGCCGATCGAAACGATGCGATTCCTCGTCGACTTCGGCATCAAACGGGTGTTCGCTCGGGGCCGTAAACCGCCGGGCTTTTTCGTCGGAAATCCCGCGAACCGCTACCCATTCCAGTACCACGCCGAACATCTGCCTCACTACGAGAGTTGCGTAAGGCTCGCCGAGGACGTCGATGACCTCGGCATGCCGAAACTCGACATCGACATCTCGTTCACGGACGAAGACATCCAAGGCGTACTGGCGGCACACCGACACTGGGATAGCTACCTGCGCGCCAGGGGCGTGGGGCGGCTTGAATATCTCGCGGACGACCTTGCTACGGCAGTGCACGCGCGTACCGGCGGCGGTTTCCACCAGGTAGGAACCACCCGCATGTCAAAAGATCCGGAGAAGGGCGTGGTCGACGAGAATCTCGCCGTCCATGGTGTCCCGAATGTCCACGTCGTGAGCAGTTCGGTGTTCGTGACGTCCGGCCAGGCCAATTCCACCTTCATGATTGTCGTATTCGCCATCCGTCTCATCGAGCGGCTGTACGGCGCTCGGTAGGTCGTCGGCCAGGGCTTTCCCAAGCACTCCACATCGCCGGCAGTCGCGGTCGCCAACGCGGCGAAGGGCTGTGATTGCCACCGAGCGTGGTGAACTGTGCGTGCCAGCGCGAATGGTCGGCGGGTCTGCGACAGCCGGTGCGACGTGAATGGTCTGGCGGCGGGGTTTCGGTGACGTATTCGTGGCGCGGTCAGGCGGCAAGTGCTAGTTCGGCGTTGTTGACCGCGCTCGAGGCGAATTTTTCTTCAATCCCATACCTTCCAGGGCGGGTTTGCTCGTGATGTGCTGCTTGCGACAATGTGACCGGCTGAACCAGACCGGTTAGCGGCTGGCTGATCAGTCGAGTCCCTACCCCCCAAGCCGCCAAAGAAACCCGGGGACGGCTCACTTGCGGAGTATCCTGCCGCTCTGCGGAAATGTCGGTGGATGCCATATCGTGCACCCTCCTGGAAAAGCCTGTCACGTACTTTGCGAATGCATAGCACTGATTTCAACAACTTCTGGTTTACTATATGAACGTCAGCCACAGGCGTGAGGAGATCTCGTGCGCTACCTGGTCAGGCCGACGCTTCCGCAGAAGGCGTCGTGCTCGCCCTTCATCTGCTTGAGCGGCTATATGGCGCCCGCTAGATTGCCGGCCCGCGCTTGCACACCAGCGCCGAGTCGAGGGCTGCACTGTGCGTGACATCGAGCGGGGTGAATTGCGCGCGCCGGCGTGG
>NZ_JBKQQD010000219.1:0-3689 GCF_052144515.1 Mycobacterium sp.
CAGGATGTAGGCGATGCCGCCGGCGTTGGTGGTGGGATACACGGTGGTGGTGGCGGCCCCGGCACACATGATCGCCAGATCGGCCAGGATCCACTCGTATCGCGTGCTCGACGCGATACCGACTCGCTGCTCGGGTTCGATGCCCAGCGCCAGCAGGCCCGCCGCCAGCGTCTCGACGCGGTCCGCGGTCTGCTGCCAGGTCGCCGAGACCCAGTCGCCGGCAACGAGGTAGCGGAAGGCCTCCTTATCCACCGACGTCTGGACGCGGTCAAGAAACATCGACGCCACATTCGTCGCTGTGGTGGTTGTGGAGGTGCGGTCGCCATTGATCGTCATTGGGTCTTCCCAGCGTTCGTCACTCTCTGCTGCCAATCGGCGGCCGAGGATTAATCTCTTATCGTTGCACTGTCCTATGCCACCGCGACAGCTTGGGTATCAGCGAACAGAACACTCGAGCAGTCCTCCATTCACGGTGGTGACTGGTTGGGGTGAGGGCGCGGCGGCAGCACTTTCTCTGGCGAGGAAGGCGCCCAGTTCACCGATCGCATTCATCAAAGGCGCCCATTTGATCACCGGCATGTGAGGGCTCGGAGCCAAAGCTCCTCGAGTTAAGCGGCGGACGGCTGAACTCATCCCGGACCAGCTGAAATTCTCGGCATCCTCGACACTACGCCCGTTGGACTGCTCGTATCGACCAACTACTCATCAATCCCGCGCAGCGTGGGGCTGATTGACCCGTGCACGGCGACTGTGAGACGAATTGTGGGAGCAAACGGGCCGGTATGCGTTCGAACAAGGGGAAACAGTGATTTGGTCCCGTTGCCGGGGTAGCAGACTACCCGCGCGACAGTGTAATTCGACGCCGCCGCTGCCGGCGCTACTATTGCCTTGACAACCATCTCGTGACGGTTGCGCCGCTTCTGGGGCGCTGGGCTTCGGTGTGGTGCCCAGTCCCGGCAAGATTGTTGGGTGCAGGTATGACGGTGATACGCGAGGACGCCGACGGCTTACCGTTGGGGTCGCTGAGCGCGCAGCAGGCTATCGCTGATGCCGCCGACTTGCGCGCCGGGATCGACGACTTGGCGGGCTTGGTGGCCGGCAGTCTGGGGTTGCCTGAGTTGCTGACTGAGGTGTCGACGTTCGCGGTGCATGCGATACCGGGCGCCGACGGTGCCGGGGTGACCTTGTTCCGGGTCGACCGGGTGGACAACATGGTGGAGGCGTTGGCGGCCAGCGCTGCCTTTGTCGCAGAGATCGACGAGATTCAGTACGTGACCCTCAAGGAGGGACCCTGCATCACCGCGGCGCTGGAGCGGCGCACGGTGCGGTCGGGGTCGTTGGGTGGGGAGAAGATGTGGCCTCGGTTCGGTCCGCGAGTGGGCCGCTTGGGCGTGCACAGTGCGCTGTCGCTGCCGCTGCTGCTGTCAGATCAGGCGATCGGGGCGATCAATGTGTACGCCCACGGCAAAGACGTCTTCGATGAGCACGCCGCCGAACTGGGGGAGCTGTTCGCCAAACCCGCGGCGGTGGCGGTGCACAATGCCCAGATTCTCGCGCACGCGTTGGCGCTGACCGCCCAGTTGCAGACGGCGCTGTCGACGCGCCCGGTGATCGATCAGGCGATCGGCCTAATTCGGGGACGCAGCGGGCGTAGCGCCGAGGAGGCGTTCACTCAGCTGCGGGCGATCAGCCAAGCCGAACACCGCAAATTGGCCGACGTGGCGCAACGCATCGTCGATGAAGCCGTGCGCCGCGCCCGCGCCCGGCACAACCCGACCTGAGCGCGAACCCCAATTCGACCTACGGCTGAACTGTCGCTGCACGGTGTGACGCGCGTAGGTTGGAGGGCGGGGAACAGTCAACGCGACGGGTCCTGGCTCGCGTCGCGAGTTCCCCACCGGGCAGGGCGACTCGCCTGTTCGGC
Source organism: Mycobacterium sp. (assembly GCF_052144515.1). Lineage (GTDB taxonomy): Bacteria > Actinomycetota > Actinomycetes > Mycobacteriales > Mycobacteriaceae > Mycobacterium. The sequence continues at coordinate 1,925 of NZ_JBKQQD010000219.1, forward strand.
ATCGGCAGGCTCGATCCGCGCTCGGGAGCGCCCAGCGGAGCAATCCTCTCATGAAGATCGGTGCGGCCCTGGCCGCCGATTTGGGCATCCTCACCGCCGTCCTGGATGAGCCCGGCGCCGATGTGCTGCACAGTCTGCACCAATTGGGCGTCGACGCCCAAGCGGCGGTGCCCACCTATCTTGGTCTGAGCGTGACCGTCGACGGCAGTGATCCGCCGTTCACGTTCACCACCGTTGAGGACGGCGCGGCCGACGGTGTTCGCACCTCGCTTCGGCTGACGCTGCCCGGTGTCAATGACGGCCGGGCATCGCCGTCGGTTGCCCTCACGCTCTACGCGGGCACGCCGGGAACATTTGTCGACCTCACCGCGGACCTGTCGTGGCTAACCGGCCGCCCGCCGAGCGACTTCGCGCTCGATCAGCACCTCAACGTCCCTGCCGGGTCGAGCGGCGGGACATATCTGCGAGCGACGTCGGTCATCAATCAGGCCATCGGGGTCCTCATTGGCCGCGGCTACACCCCGGTGCAAGCTCATCAAGAACTGGACACCCAAGCTGATAGCGCGGGCATCGATCGACACACCACCGCCCAATTCATCCTCGACACGCTCACCGCTGAGGACCCGACCGATGCCGAGCGCGCCGATCAGAAGCCCAACATCGGCTGAGTGTGTTAAGCACGTAAAACCGCGCAGCGCGGTGGCTCCCATACCATCAGCAGGGAATACACCACGATCGTGCGGATGGCCTTCTCCGCCGACGGAATTTGTTCGACGAACATGTCATGCCACATGTGAACCCCTTCGCCTCCAGCCGGAAAGAACCGAATTATGCTAGCGGCCAGGCCAACCGGGCCGCGCGGAGGAATCGATCAGCGGTGTCTGCAAGTAGTACGCGAATGTCTCGGCCCAGTCCTCGGTCGGGTGCGTGGCCGCATATGAGGAGATCTAGGATCCGGCCAGTATTACTGGGACGTCGCAATATATGTGCCGCCACAAACCCATCGCTGATGCGACCTCGCCGGTACGGCAACGGTGCGCTAGGGGTTCGTTGAGCAGCTCGTGACCAGTGCCGCTGGGCGGTGCGGCTGAATTATCGGCGCCGATCACGCTCAGCAGTTCATAATGAACACGGGCCGGTGATACTCCGCTGAGGGGGACTGAATGATCGACAAAGAGCAAGCGCAGCACATGACTGATGTTGCCGGCGAGTGCAATCGGCTCAACGAGATGTCGCAACCGCTAGGGTATGCGGTCACCGCGACCGCGAGCGTCGAAGACCAATCCACGCAGCAGTTTACGGTTCATCGGCTGGACCAGACCGTCGCCAGCGGCCCCAAGTTCGCAACTACCGAGGGGGTTCGTGCTCACCTCGAGGCAATCGCGAAGCTACCACTTTGGCGACTGGATCTCGTGAACAACAGCGCGATCGTCTTCGATCCAGCGGAGCTGGAGGTCACCGATGCCACCACCGGTGAGAGCTTCAGCTTCAGGGGTTGGGGCTTGGGAGTCGCACAACTGGCGGCAAGCGGCCACGGCCCAGGCGCTCAGGAGGGGGTAACGAATCTAGCTGTCCGTTCTGAGGATCCTCCAACTATCGGGAATTGGTACAAGTCAGACGTGGGGTGATGGTGCGCGGCCCGCGAGATGGTCATCGACGCTCTTGACGCTAGGGGCGGGCGACACCGAACGCTGCCGGGCCCTTACCACCTGGCTGCACACCTACAATCACCACCGCGGCCACACCGCACTCGGCGGGCAACTAG
>NZ_JBKQQD010000220.1:0-4803 GCF_052144515.1 Mycobacterium sp.
GCGCAGCAGCTCACGACCGAGAGCGATGCCGGGCTCGACATCGCCGCGAGTTCCATAGAACGCCAGCACAAATTTCAACGCGGATCCTGGCCCTTTACTTCCCGTGCGCGTTCTGCGAAATGAAAGCGGGAGCCTCGCGTCCCCCGGTTCAGCCGCCCAGCAGTTTAACCCCAATACCGGCCCTATCGACCCCCATAGAGATCATCGCCGCCGACGATGCTTCGACCGATTGCACACCGGCGATCATCCAGGAGTACGCCAGCCGGTACCCGCACCTGTTCCGGCCAATACTCAGGTCGGAGAACGTCGGCCCCAACGCGAACCTGACCGACGCCCTGTCGGCTGCGCGGCGAGTACATCGCACTGTGCGAGGGAAACCACTACTGGATCAATCCGCTGAAGCTGAGCAAGCAGGTGGCGTTCCTCGACCGGCACCCAGAGACGGCGGTGCGCTTCCATCCCTTCCGAGTGATCTGGATCGGCGCCAGCCAGTCGGTCCGAGCGCGGCTCCAACGTCATCCCGTCCGAGTGATCTGGACCGGCGGCGGGTATTAGCCCGCGGGTCAAAACAGCACCCGGCTCACCAGGATCCCCATGTGGTCGTGTCTATCACCCGGGCGCGGACCGCGGTGCCGAAGCGCCTCTTAGGCGCTGGACTCGGCGGCGAGCCGATAGCCGCGCACGGCCAGTGGAATGAACACCGCCACCAGCACGATTGCCCAGATGAGAGTCATCGCTAGAGGCCACACGAGGGGGCCGTCGTGGGCCAGTGCCCGCATCGCCTCGATGGGTGGCGACATCGGTTGCACGCGGACCAATGGCCGGAGCCAGTCCGGGAACAGCCCGATTGGAGTGATACCGGGATTGACGAACGCCAGCGAGACGGTCACGGTCGCCAGCAACGTCATGGCGGTGCGGGCATTGGTGCGGACGGCCAGCGCCATTACCAGCGCCGTGAACCCGGCCACCACGATCGGCGGGATCAGAATGTACACCAGTGCCGCGGGCCAGCCGTGCGTGAAGCGTAGTCCCATTGCCACTCCGAGGGCGGTGATCAGGACCGTCCCGATGAGCGCGCGCACGGCCTCGGCGGTCAGCCGTCCGGTGAGCGCGCTTGCCCGGTGCACCGGCAGCACCCACATCCGGCTGAGCAGCCCCCACTGGCGGTCCACCACGATGCCCTCCGACGTGCGCAGGGCGCCGAGCACCGCGGACAGCACCGCGCACACCGGGACCAGGCCGTAAACGCTGGCGACCCCGGTGACCTTATGCACCCGCTCGCCTAGCACCGCCTGGTAGGTGAGCAGGATGCAGACAGGCACGACCAGCGACCCCATCATCACCGCTCGCTCACGCCGCCACCGGGTAAGGAGTCGACCGGCTTGCACCCAGGTCTGAGTCAGCAGCGAGCCTTGCATCCCGGGCTGTAGTATCACTTAGCCCCGCCTCTGCAACCGCAGCGTGGTCGCGCCGAAGACCAGCACCATGCCCACACACCAGGCCAGGCTGGCCGCCAAGTTGCCGACCGCCACCTGCCCGGTGGCCAGGCCGCGCAGTGTTTCGGCGATCTGTGACACCGGCTGGTTACGCACGTACGGGCGCAACCAGTGGGGAAAGGTTTTCTCCGGGGCGATTCCGGTGGACAGCATCAACAGCAGCAGTTGGGGGGCCGTCAGTAGCTGGCCGACCCCCTGGACACTGCTGGTACCGGACCCCACCGCGTCGGCGCCCAGCGCCACGGCCAGGCACAGGAGCAACGTGATGAGCACAAAGGCCAGCGCATAGCCCAGTCCACCGGTCATCCGGAATCCGAACGCATAGCCGGCGACCATCGCCACCGACACGGCGAGTGCGGCCCGAATCAGGGTGGCCAGCACGCGAGCGCCCATGGGGACTGCCGCGGCGATCGGGAGCGTCGCCAACCGCTTGTTCAGCCCAAGCAGGTGATCATGGGTGGCACGGCCGGCGGTAAGCAGCGCGACGAAGATCACCGACTGGATGACCACCGCGGGCACCAGATACTGCGCGTAACTCATGCGGCCGGTGTCGATCAGGCCGTGCAGCGCCACGGTGAAGCCCGCCAAATACCCGGCGGGTGACAGGATCTCGAAGATCATCCCGCCGTCGCGCGCCGCGGAGATCAGCGAACGTTCGGTCAGGGCGACCAGGGCGCTCATGATTGGGCGACGGTCGGTTCGGTCAGGTGCAGAAACGCCTCGTCGAGCGAGGGTTTGCGCAGCGAGATGTCGACGAGTTCGATGCCCAGCGCATCGACCCGTTGAAACACCTCACCCAGCGTGGCCACCCCGTCCGGGGCCAACACCGACACCGAGTTCGTGTCGGCCTCAGTATCGATCCCGTCAAGCCCGGCCAGCGCCGCCGCGACCTGAGGCAAATCGGCCGGATTGGCCGGGGTCACCTGGCAGTGGCTGCTACCCACCCGGCGCTTGAGGTCCTCGGCGGTGCCGCTGGAGATCACCTGTCCGTGGTCGATGACGACGATCGAGTCGCTCAGCACGTCGGCCTCTTCCAAATACTGCGTGGTCAGCAACACGGTGACGTCCTGCTGAGCCAACGAGCTCACCAGGGCCCACACGTCGCGGCGGCTGCGCGGGTCCAGCCCCGTGGTCGGCTCGTCGAGGAAAAGCACCTTCGACGGCACCACCAAAGTGCTAGCCAGATGAACGCGCCGCCACATGCCCCCCGAATAGGTGTTTACCTGCCGGTCAGCGACCGCGACAAGATCGAACTGTTCGATCAGCTCGTCGGCGCGAACCTTGGCCTGGCGCCGACGCAGGCCGCGCAGCCTGCCGAACAACACCAGGTTCTCCCGGCCGGTAAGCAGCGGGTCCATCGCGGTGAACTGCCCGGCCATCGCGATGCTGGCGCGTACCCGGGCGGACTGGCCGACGATGTCGTATCCGGCGACGACGGCACGGCCCGAATCCGGGCGGATCAGCGTGGACAGAATGTTAATGGTGGTCGTCTTGCCAGCGCCATTGTGGCCGAGCAAACCGCACACCGTCCCGGCCGGAACCGAAAAGCTCACGCCACACAGCGCAGGCGTGGCTCCCCCGAATGTCTTCGTGAGGCCAACAACCTCGATCGCAAGTGGGCTCACCGCAGAAAGTATTTCATAGTTAGGTGTGGCACGTGGGCGGGATCGGTTAGCAGATAGCGCTATCAGAGATGCCGCGGGCCTTCTCCGCTGGTGAAGATCCGGTGTGAGAAACTCCTCGATTGCGCCATCATCCCGGGTACGTGACCACGAACGGAATCCCGGTCGGCGAGCTTTCCCCACTACGTCGGCATCGATTCGTAAGCGCTGAGGCGGCCGTCGCTACGTTCAGGGGCGTTCCGCGAGTAGAGTTCGACCGGTTCCGAGTGGACCTCGACCGGGTCGCTGGCCAGGAGACCACGCCTCGTGCTGAGGCTCCGCGTCCGTCGCACGGCCAGATTGACACGTCGGTTGTGATCGCCCTGGAAAACATCGACGTCGGCCAGCTCCCAAGCGAACTGGCGATTAGCGCCCTGACCATGACAAAGTTCGCCGCCGGCCCCCATGCGACGGGCGATGCCGGCGAGCGAGCGCGACGTCAAGATCGCCCACAACGAGCCGAGGCCGCCTTCGACCCCGCTGCGGTTTGATGGCGACTCTGCCAGAGCGTACGGACACATCTACGCCGCGGTCATCCCAACCGGGCGCAAGGCGGGCGGCGCCCGAGCGGTCGATCTGTTAATCGCCGCCACCGCCCTAGCCGCCAACCTCCCCCTTTACACACGAAATGTCGACGACTTCCGAGGCATCGAACACCTCCTGACCATCGTTGGCGTCTTAGCCCACGGGTTCACATGTTCGGTGATCGGTATTGACCGAACGCCGAACAGTAGATAATGGCTCCGTGCTGAGGGCAACGTATTCGCACTGCTGACAGCGAAACGGCCTCGAAACGCTGCACCACTGGCGTCGCCAACAAGGTCGTCAGCCTGGCATGCGGGTTGTCATTGCCGATCGGATAACCCGTGACGTGCGTGAAATGCTGCGTGAGGCTGGCTGGGGGTTTCCGGCACCGCCAATATGGGCGCAAAGCGGTCCAGCCTCATCCCTTTATCTGCTTTGTAATTTGCGGGGCCCGGGCGTGGCGCGCCCGCGAGCGAACCGGCTAGCCATACGCATCGTGTCTCATCCCCATGGGCCGCCAGAACCGCGCGCATCAGGATGCCCCTTCGCGCGGCGCTCCACATTGGATCAGATCGCCGGGAACGTCATCGGCCAGTACCGTCTTAGCGCAACGCTACAGACTGGTGGGTCTCTGCATTCCAATCATCGTCTCGGCCTCCGCGCGCCAGTCTAGGCCCAGGTCTCGCTGCGCCGGCGAGCGATCGCGTTGACCTCGAGGATCAGTTTCACGATCGATATCGGGACGAGCCGGTAAAGCTTGCGGAGGCGGTGGAAATCCTCGAACATCGTCCGGAAACCTTGTTCGCTCGCCCGGTACGCCTCGAACACGCGATCCAGCGCGGGCTGGTCCCAGGGCTCGTCGCGCGCGGCCGCGCTCAGCGCTTGGTAGGCCGCGGAAATCCAGTCCGCGCCGAAAAGCTCAGTCACCGGGCCGCAGCGCCGGTGGTGCCGGAGACCAGGTGCGAGAAAATCCTCGATTGCGCCCTCGTCCCGGATGTCCAGATCGATCGCGAGCGCCACGGAAATCCGCTTAACTTCCCGGCACCAATCGTCCATAAGGTTGGCGTACTCAACGAACACGCGCGGCAAGCCGCGCGTGTCCCTCTCGGCCAGCAGACTAT
>NZ_JBKQQD010000221.1:0-14409 GCF_052144515.1 Mycobacterium sp.
TTTGCGCGGCGTGCGACCCCGCGACGCCGCCGCCAAGACGCTGCGTGCCCTGGCGGTGGATCTGGTCAGCGAGGTGCGCCAGCTCGATCGCCGGATCGCCAAGGCCGCCAATGATATCCAGATGGCCGTCAGCGCATCCGCCACCACCTTGACCGCGTTGCATGGTCTCGGCGCGCTGACCGCCGGCAAGATCCTCGGCCGCGTCGGTGATGTCAGTCGCTTCCGCTCGGCCGCCGCGTTCGCCAGTTACACCGCCACCGCCCCCATCGAGGTGTCCTCCGGCGAGGTGGTGCGCCACCGGCTTTCCCGCGCTGGCGATCGCCAACTCAATTTCTGCCTCCACGTCATGGCCATCGCCCAAATCCGCCACGATACCCCCGGCAGGGCCTACTACCTGCGGAAACGATCCGAAGGCAAAAATCACAACGAAGCCATGCGCTGCTTGAAACGCCGCCTGTCCGACATCGTGTACCGACAGCTGATCGGCGACGCAGTCAAACAAAAGGCGGGCCCGGGAGGACACTCGGGGGCGGCTCTATCGTCTCGCGCGGCCAGCTGACACCCCGCACACCGGCTCTTCAGACAAGTCACTTCCCGAGCCCGCCCCCAAACCCTACAACCCGGCAAAAACCAACTACTTGACACAGAGAGGCGCCAGTATCGCGCACCAGTATTACCGCAGTTCAGGATACGTATCTAGCTTGCTAGGCACCCAACGCGCAATATATGCGCAACTAAGGGTTGCCTACTCCGACGCATCCGCTGCGCTCGTGTCGCCGAAGTGATGTCGGTGGTGCTACGTACCATCGCGATCATGAGCGGATGCACAGCGCCCAGACAGGGTCATCGGACAGCAAGCGGTGCCGCCGCCTGCCCTGTTCACGGCCGATACGGTTCACGTCGGTCCTACTACACCGCGCCCAGTTACCCGCCTCGGTCCTACTCCCCGTCGCCCGCATATCAGCAACGGACGAGTGGGAGTTCGGGCGGGTCCAGTGGCGGCGTGCGGCCGAGGTGGTCGTCGAGCAGCTCCTCCGTGACCTACACCCCTCAGCAAGTACAAGCGCTGGCCCCTGTTCGCAGCAAGATTGAGGCACAGGCACGCGCGCACCCTGACCTACGCGACGTATTCCTGTGTCACGCCTGGGATGACCGGCAGGCTGCTGCCAAGGAGTTGCACGACCTGCTTGAGGCCAACAATGTGTCGGTTTGGTTCAGCGAGAAGGACGTCATCCTCGGCGTGCCGCTGCTCCGCGCAATCGACAAGGGCCTGGCGAAGTCGCGTGCGGGGATTGTGCTGGTCACCCCTGCGCTACTGAAACGCATTGATGCGGAAGGAATCGCCGATAAGGAACTTTCGGAGCTTCTGGCGCGCGACCTACTCGTCCCCGTTGTGCACGGTACGACGTACGACGCTCTCCGCGAGGTCAGCCCCCTGCTGGCCTCGCGAAGCGGCTTGAGCACTGACGAGGATTCGATCGAGGACATCGCCATCAAAATCGCCGAACTAGTCGACCTGACCAGGCTGCTCGACGCGTAGTTGCCGCGCGGCTCGGTAGTGCCAGGCGGCGTTGGCTTTTGCTAGAGCTGCCGGGAATCGAAGACGCATATAATGCGCCTGACCAGCACGAACACTTAATGGGTCAGCACGGCGCGACATGGGAAAACATGAACCGGTATGAGCTGGGTGCTGACCACCGTCAGCACATCTGGCCGCACCGAGTCCAGGCCGCCACCCGGCGACAACGAGGCTGACCGCCACCAACGCCCGTCCAACGAACCGAAACGTGACGCTGCCGTATGTCGTGGGTCTGGCGGACAATTCTGTCGTGGTCGCCATCTTGAAGCCGCAGCCAGGGCAGTCGCTGGCTGATCTGCGCCCCGAGCTCGCCGCCGAGTGGCACCCGACCCTTAATGGCGACTTGACGCCCTACGACGTGCGACTGGGTTGCAACGCCGAGGTTTGGTGGCGGTGCTCGACGTGCGGTAATGAATGGCCAAACAAGGTGTACAAGCGTGGGACAGCGGGCCGTGGATGCCCGAGGTGCGGAATAGTACGGCGCGCGGCGGCTCAGGCCCAGCCCCGGCCTGGCGAGTCACTTGCCGAGGCCGCCCCTGCTGTCGCCGCTGAATGGCACCCGACTCTCAATGGCGACCTGACCCCCGAGCAGGTCCGCGTCGGCAGCGGAAAGCTCGCCTGGTGGAAATGCCCACAGTGTGAGCATGAATGGCAAACCGCGGTCAACAAGCGTGGTCGTGGCGGCATCGGATGCCACAAGTGCGCGGTCGCGCGGCGCGCAATCCTGCGCTCCACGCCCAAGCCTGGCCGCAGCTTCGCCCACGAGTTCCCCGACGCGGCCGCCGAATGGCACCCGACGCGCAACGGCGAACTGACAGCTTTCGACGTGCGGCCAGCCAGCCAAAAGCGCGTGTGGTGGCTGTGCACGGAAGGCCACGTCTGGAATGTATCGCCTGCGAATCGTTGCCGGGACGAGCAGTGCCCAGAGTGCGACGAGGCGCGGCGGGCCATCGCAAAGGCGACGCCCAAACCTGGCCGGTCGCTCGCCGACCTCTATCCCGACATTGCCGCCGAATGGCACCCGACGCTCAATGCTCCGATCACGGCCACTGACGTGAATCCTGGGGCCAGGAAGAAGCGTTGGTGGCAATGTAAGGCAGCCGGGCATGTTTGGGCTGCGCCACCGTACAAGCGCGCCAACCGGGGCGACGGCTGTCCCGATTGCTCGACGATTGGCGTCTCAGCGCGCCAGCTGCGCCTGGAATACGAGCTAGCAGCGGCCGGCCTGGCCGTGGTGCACGGCCACCCACCGATACCTGTCCCACGGCGGCGACCTGTCCGCGCTGACATCGTCGCCCCCGCACTACACCTCGTCGTCGAGTACGACGGCGTGAGATTCCACGCCACGTTGGGTAGCCGCGACCGCTCGCAGACCACTGCACTCAACGCAGCCGGGTGGACCTTGTTACGTGTGCGCGAGCTGCCCCTGCACGGCCTCGGCGGGCACGAGGTGTTCGTCACGCCGACCGAACCAATCAAATCGGTTAGCGTGAAAGTGCTACGCGCACTTGCGAATATGGGCTACACGGCCAAGCGCCTCGACGAGTACATCAGCGACCCGCAGCTGTGGGCCGAGGCCGAGGCAAACAATGCGATCCATAGGTATCGCACCGTCAGCCTCGCCAGCGAGTTTCCAACCGTCGCCGCCGAGCTGCACCCAGACAAGAACCACGGCATCACCGCCGAACGCATACATCCCGGTAGCCACGCCAAGTTCGTATGGACCTGCTCAGACTGCTCGCACGAGTGGGCAACTGCGGTGCACCTGCGCACGACAGGCAGCGGCTGCCCTCGATGCGGCTACCGAACGGTGGCTCGCAAGCTGGCGCTGCCGCGGCCGGGTGAGTCCTTCGCCGACCTGTTCCCTGAGGCTGCACATGAGTGGCACCCGACGCGCAACGGCGAGCTGACTCCGAGCCAGCTACGGGCGGCGAGCAACTTTCGGGCCTGGTGGCTCTGTGCACGCGGGCACGAGTGGGAAGCCGTGGTTAGCACCCGCCGGAAGAGCCGCTGCGGCGAGTGCTACAAGATCGACCGACTCGCGCCCCGGTCATGCCCGTCTCAAATCTAAAGAAACGAGATCGATCAGCGAGCTTCCCGCGGAGCCAACCCGAAGCGAGCGCGGACCTCCTCGGCGCTGTAGGTGCGGCCTGCGGCGATGTCGGCTTCCGCTTCAATGAGCGATTCACGGAAACCCGGTGTTGCCAACCAGAAGTCCGTGTCGTCTTCGTCATCCGCCGATTGCGCTAGGCACACGCAGACCAGCCTAGCAATCGGCACCCCATGCCCATTACCAGAGAAACAAGACGGGCAGCAGAGCGTCCATCGATCGGTGCGTTGTCGCAGGCCGGGCAGTCTCATTTCTTGTCTCACCCGCACACCGACAGAAAGGTCGCTACTCAAAACGTTTGCAAGCAGAGCGTGGCTTGCCAGGTGTATCAAGTCGGTCGCGGCGGCTTGCCCCAGCACGCCGGCGCCAGCGGTGACGGCTCAGAGCAACAGTTGCTTTAGCCGACTTGGATTCGATTCAGGTTTCGCCACTTCCGCTTTGATCTCTTAGGCGATTTGATGGGCGTGCTCCACGGCTTCCATCAGACCCGTTCGTAGCCGCCTCTATCGCGTCGACCAGAGTCTTACCACCACAGAGCGGCCGGTAGCGGACCTCGGGAAACTAGCAGTCACTGGAAGCTCTATTAACCACCCGGGCACTATGATTCGGCTGCGCGCTCTGGAGGCGCGCCGAGCCACAAACCTCCCCGCACCCGCGGGTGTTGGGTCGTCGCCGAAAGGCGATTAGCGTAACGGACCCGTGGCCGGCAGGTGGTTACGGTGCGGGCAGGCGGGTTCCGCAGACCTGGCACCAGCGGGCCGGTGCGCCGAGTATCGCTTGGATCGATGCCAGATCGTCGTGGTGGTGCGTGCATGCCTGGCGTGTCAGGTGGATACGGATGGTGTCGACGATGAATTGTGCCCGTTCGAGCGGGGTGGTGCCGTAGCCCTCGATATCGGTTGTGCCGTAAGCGATGACGTCACCTTGGTCCAATTCGCGCTGCTCGTAGCGGGTGGCGCCGTCGTTGTCGGTGCCGGCGACTGTCCGGATGAAGCGGCCGCTGGGCCGCAGATCGAGCTCGATGCGCCACTCGGCGTGGCGCTCGCGGAAGTAGAAGCCGTGGCCGTCAACTTCCCCGGTCCACTGTTCAGGACACAGGCCACCGTAACTGTGCACCATGACCCCCTTTTGTCCGGTGAGCCACGCCTGCAGCTCGGCTTCGTCGGCCTTCTCGGCAGCTGTGATCTGCTGGCCCTCGGGTGATTGCCAGAACGCTTTAATGTCATCGCGCCACTGCTGGAATGCGCGGCGGCGTTCCTCGGGCGGGCGGGCACAGACGCAATCGAATCCGTAGTCGTGGAGATCGCTTTCGGGCAGCCGGGGGTGACACGAACAACCGCAGCGCTCGCCGCTGTCGATGTATCGCCACACGGTGAGCGCATCAAGCGTGACATCAGCCAACTCGTCGGGATTGGCGACATCGTGCCGGGCGAACACCCCTGCCAGGTGGTCACGGTAGCGCCGGCGCGCCTCATTGCGGGCGCGCTCGATGCGCTCCCGGTAGTCGACCGCACGCGGATCATCCGAGAAGTCGATCACCTACCGCTCGGGTTCTTGGTCCACGGTGGCTGTCCATCCTTCGTTGTTCGCTAGGGCGTTGTAGACGAGCTTGCGCTGCTCCGGTGACACGGACGTAAAGGGTGGGACCAGTGATAGTTGCATAGCGGAATCCTTGTTTCCGGTTTCGTCGGGTGGGCCCGGCAGCGGCACGCGGGGGCGTCTCGGCGTTGTGTCGCCTCTTGCGCGGCCGGATCGTCACCCCGTTTCCGGCTCTTCAGATAAGCCAGCTGACCGGGCCCACGAGCATCTACTGTATCACTAGTAGGGCGAGCCGTGCGGCTTGCCGACTGCCCATCGCATAAACGAATGAAGCCACGGTGCTGCGCGTTTTGACCCCTTCGGTCTCGCTGTCGCAGCGCTAAGCAGATTCGCGCAAAGGGTCTTCACGCGGCTAGCGGAGCGCAGCTAGGAATTCTTGGCCTGCCGCCAGACCTCGCGCACGATCTCGCGAGCCCTCAGCTTGAGGCAACACCGTTGAGGACAAATCTCGACCGAGTTGGGTCGATCGCTCCGGCACGCGTCATTTGATACCCTCCAGCAGCTCTGAAGCGGAAACACCAAGGGCCTTCGCGATGTCGAATAGCCTTTCGTGCAGGATGCCGCGCCGGCCGTACTCGAGGTCGATCAACACGTTGCGTGAGACACCAGACCTCAGCGCGAGCTGCTCTTGGGTGTAGCCGCGGTCGATGCGCAGGGTCTGTATTCGCGTGCCCACCTGACGGCGCCGCTTCTCCCACACAGCGACCCGTTTCGGGTCATTTTGACTGGGGCGCGTCGGCACGCATACCAGTACTGCTGCAAATTCCGGAAAAGTCTGCCCTACTAGTAGTGCTAAATTTTGATCTATGACCACTCACGGGCGCCGATCCCCTGGATCTCGGCGCATTCGACGCGTTCACTGGCGTCAATACGGGAGTTTGTTCGGATCGGCGGCGGGGCTTGACTCTGCACACTTCAGGCGCCGGAGCGGATTACCGACGACGCAAAAGCGCATCACAACATAGGCGAAACGCCCACACAATGCACTACTAGTAGTGCATTGTGAGGGCATGGTCGCCGAGGCGTCCGCACGGGAGGCCGTCCCTCGCGGCGGCGGCGTGGAGCCCCGGCGCGCAGTGCGAACTCTGCCGATCCGCGTGAAACCCCTGCCAGAAGAAAGCCTCGACTCGTGGCTGGAGGCGTTGGCTAGCCGCACGGATGCAACCTGGGGTGAAATCTTGCGCGCATTAGGCATTTTCGGAATGCACGGCAATACGGCCTCGTACTGGGCGACACGGGCCAACGTGTCGCTGACACCGGGGCAGGTGGACACCATCAGCTACTGCACGGGCGTCGAACCGTGTCGGCTTCAGGCGATGACTCTGCAACCGTGGATCAAAGACACCAGCTGGCAACGGCCGCCTGTAGCGTCTTTGCGCGTCACCGGTTCGCGGTTCTGTCCTAGGTGCCTTGAAGAGCGCAGTGGAAGGTGGCGGGTGTGGTGGCGGTTGCGGTGGGCATTCGCCTGCCCGACGCATGGGTGTTTACTAGCCGACGCCTGCCGCGTGTGCGGGGGTCTCCAGCGCACCGCGCCACTCCGCTTCGGCGACGTCCCGAAGCTGGGTTCGTGCACCCGGAGGGTCGGCCGATCCGGCGAAGCAAGGGGGTGTAGCGAACCGTTGTCGGATGTTCCCGTCATACGCCTCGAAACCGGCCCAGCGGTCGTGGTCCAGCGTGAGATTTTGTGCGTGCTGCGCGCGGGGCATGCGTCAGGTGGCATCTACGTATCGTCGCCAGTGTCCTCGACGATGTTCACGCGAGATCTACGCAGGCTGGGAGAATGGATGTTGCGGTATGGGGAGGCCCATGACGTGGCCTCCCGCATTTCGGATCTGCTCTTTGAGCAGTTTGTGCTCCGCGCGACGAAAGCGTTTCTGCAGCCTTTAGTCACCAGTGGCGGCGCGCGGATGACGTGCTCAAGTCCCGCTGCCGACGCAGCCATCGCATGTATGGCGTTACCCGTCCTCCAGGCTGCCGATACCGAAGCCGCCACCCAGCGTCTGCAATGGCTGACCTCGTCAATGTGCCGGCGTGGATTGTCACTATCGGACCACCGAATCTACTGGCGTCCGGGGAACAGCCCTGCGCTCGACGCCCTGCGGCGGGTGCTAGTTGCCCTACACAGTTCGCGCGGGCAGTTGGCAAACTCGACCGCTGTCCGCGCCTAGCCCGCGACGTGCGGTTGCAATCGGAAGTGGTCGGCTGTCACGGGCCACCGAGCGCATCGAGGCGTTTCACCGCGGTGATGACCCGTGCGCCCAGTCGAGTTAGCCGTTGCGGTTGCTTGTCGTGTGCTCGCACGAGGACGGCTCCCCCTAGGTCCCGCTCGATGGCCCTGACCCACACACCGATGGTGCTGGGGCTAGCCTTCAGGCGCACTGCGGCGGCCGGATATGACGGGTGCTCGGCGATGGCCGGAAGCTGTTGCAGGCGTTCCCATCCTCCTGGGGTTGCTAAAGTCGAGAGGAGAATTTTCGGAATCTTCTTGTGGGCCGGCGCGGCTGCGCTGTGAAGACTCGACGCCCCCACGGAGACTTCATTCGAGCGGGCCCACTTCGACAGGGTGCTGCGGCTAAGCCCGCACTCTTTTGAGAGGTCGTAGGGAGACCTGCCCTCGGTGACCTGCTGATCGTGCAGCCAAGTGGGGTCGACAATGACGGCGTGCCGCTGTGGGGACCGGCGGAGCGTGATTCCGTAGTCGCGGGCTAGTTGGGTGACCGTCTGTCGACTTACTCCACATAACGCGGCGATGTCTTTCAGGCTGCGTCCGTCGGTTACGTAGAGCTGGGTGAATCGCTGCGGCGTGAGTATCTCGCTAGCCGTCTGATACACCGGGTGCGCACGGGTCAGCGGTCGGCGGGCAGGCGGGCGCGGCAGCCGAGCTGCGGGGTCTTGCTCCAGGGCCGCCCGCACGATGTCCACGGTGGTTCCGAGCTCGTCCGCGGCCCGCCCAAGCAGCACGCCGCGATGGCGAATCAAGTGATGCAAGCAACTGATGTCGACGTCTTCGACCCCGCGATTGGGCAAGTGCAAGTCGTTGAGCAGTGCGACCGGCGGGGACCAGGAGTCGGGTTCTCCCGTAATGCCTTGGCCAGCAAGAAATCGCAATGAATACTCCGCCAGTTCGACACTGAGGTCCGGGGTGAGCCGTGCAGGAAACCTTTGCAGCATCACGTAGCCGTCCTGATCGGCCTTGGTCATCGGCCCAGCAAACGCAAAGGTGGCGCTGAGGCGTTCTAGCAGATAGCGACGAGCCGTCGATAGACCCTCGGGCCGAGTACCGGTGCTGCGGCAGATGGCCTTCCACTCTGGCTCGGGTAGCAACGCGGTGTAATCGAGTTGCCGGCGGCGCGCGTAGTCAATGGGGGGCGCGCAACGTCTGAGATATCGGTGCAGGCGATAGAGCGCCTCGCGCATGTCGGGCCAGTGCTCCGAATGCTTCACCTGGTAGAGCCCGCCGTTGACGGCTGCGGCCGATAGGGGGCTTGCCAGCAAACTCGCTGCTTGGGCGATCTTCAGATGGTTGCCGATCAGCAGCATCGCGACCGAGAGGGCGGGGCGCAGTGTGCGTTGGGTTTGCCGCGGGCCGGCGAAGCGCACCGACCATTGTGGCCACAGCAACGTGGGTATGCAGGTTGCCATGCGCTGCGCGTCTGCAATGCCTCCGACGGGGGGGCAGGCGATGGGTGTGCCTACCCGGGCCCGCAGCTGCTCTGAGGCGCCGAGCTCGGGCGCCTGCGACACGATGTGCGCACCGCGCAGCCGCGCACTGGTCTGGCCGCTTCGGTTGTTGGTGGTTGTGATGCGGCTGCACAGTGCGTGTCCGTGGCCTGCGGACCGCACCGAACGCAGAACCTCTGCAGCAGAAGCGATGTCAGGTTGTCCGACGACGCCCAGGGCTGCGGTCACTGCCACGGCGGTGCTGATGGCAGGGCTTGCACGATCGACGAGCCGGCCTCGGGCGCTCCTCGCGGCGCACCCCGACGGCAGTTGCGCCACCAGGGACTTGGGCACCAGTGTCGTCAAGATCGTGGCGTCGCGATCATTGAGGAAATATTGGCCAAGCTCGCGCACGTCCATAAGAACTTGCTGCCGTCGATACGAGGACCCGCGATAGATGCCGAAATCGACTGTGCCGTTGTCGATGACGTCGTTGATCGTCGCTTGCGCAACCAGGAAGGGATGACCGTGGTCAAGGTGCACGACCGGGGCAAGGGTGAGGTCGGCCCCACACCAAGCAACTGGATGCAGTGACCCGGCATTCAACGGCGCAGCGCAACGGGCGGGCTGCGGAACGACGTCGGAGACGATTCTTCGGCGGGGCGCGCCAGCGCATCGCGGACACTCGCTGGCAAGCAAACACTCGTGGGTGAGGCACGCGAATGACCACACCGTCCGCCACCCCAGGCTCCACCGTCCACCGTTGTCAGCCAGACACGATGGGCAGTAACGCGAGGCGTGCAGGTGCCGCCACGGAAACTGCGAGACTGGATGTCCCTTACCCGGGTCGATGCCCACGACGATGCCGGGAAGATCGGCCAGCGTCATCTCACGGATTGCAGCGCCGTCTATTTCAGTGGCGGCACTAATCTTTGCGACTTGGGCGTCGGTGAGTCGCCGCACCCAGGTGTCGGGGTATTCAGCGCCTTTCAAGGCGCCGCCGAGGGCGAGTTGAAGTTGGGACCAGGTGCTGTCATAGCGGTGTGCGATGGCCTCTATCCACGAGTCGATCGCCTCGCCAGGAAGCGGTGCCACCCGTATCGGAAGTCGTCGAATGGCGCTCACTGGTCGTTACCGTGAACGAAGTTTCGTGGTGTATTTGCGTGTGCGGAAGGCGGTAGCGAGTTCGGCGCGCGCTTTCTCGGCGGCGCTGTCGATCTTGATGGAGTCCAGGAGTTTTCGGTCTAGACTCTCCGCGCGGGTTCGAATGGCCTTCGCGCAGCCGCGGCGTATCAATTCCATCAGTGAGCCGATGTGCCCGGCGCTACGAATGAACAAGTAGTCCGACAGGGCATCAGCCAGCATGCCAGGCCTCTTGGCGCCGAGCACCAGACGCTCCTCGACGGTCAGTAGCAGCTGACGCCATTGGCGGCGTTGCCGTTCGTTCACCAGGGTGAAGGGGTTCATGTCAAGCATGGTGGTGCGCCGCGTCGTTTGCTGCAGCACCAAGTCCTCGTACTTGGCGCCGTCAACCATGGCGCACACGTCTTCCGTTAACAGGCCACGGTCACTCAATCCGATGCCGATCGACAGCAGCGTCACCGGAAAGTCGTTGGCGATGTACTTGAAGTGGTTGTTGATCTCGATGCCCCCACTGCGCTGCCAATGTAGAAAGTGCAGATCGTCGATGATCAAAAGCCTTGTCTCGCAGCTTAAGACACAGTCCAGGGCTCGCCCGCCCAGTTGCTCTGTCGTATCTCGGCGGCGCCGGTATATTGCAGGGTCGGCAAAAAAGTCGCACAAGGCCGCGTTGAAATCGCGCATGCTCGTGTTGCCGCGCATGCCGATGCGGCACACTGGCCAGCGTTCATCACCGGCGGCCGTGTATTGACCGTGGCGACTGATCTCGCGGCGGTGAAATTCCTTGGCAAAAGCTTCGACGGCAGTGGACTTGCCCAGCCCGGGATAGCCATCGATGGCGACGGCTCCCTTGGCGCAATTGCCGTCTCGGGAGTTGCTGTCCATGATGTCCCATAGGTCTTCGTGTAGCCGAGCCAGCTGCGGAGTCTTCAATGGACCAATATTGTTGTGCCACTGTGTTCGTCGCTGGTTATAGAGATCGGCTGCAGCATCGCTGAGACGTCGGATCTGCGCCTGTGACAACGCATCGGGACATTCCCGCTTCGGCGCGGTGGTGAAATCCCGCCAACCTTCCTTACGCGACAGCGTCAGATTGTCCAGATTAGCGGTCTTTGGGCGCGCGGCTACCGCGGTCGTGGTCATATGTCCTCCAGCACGTCCTCATAGAAGTGACCGTCGTCGACGGCCGGATCGTCGTCGAGTTCGTCGGCGAATGCCGGGTCATCGGGCTCAATCTCCGTCGCGATCGCTGCGTCGAGGATCCTTTTCGCCGTGGGCAGTTCGGGAACGTGCACCGCCTGCTTGACGTCCAAGGCCAGACCGGACTGCTCGCGAGACAAGCGCAGGGCAACTCGTCGCTCGGCCATGGTGTGTCCTTGACTGAGGTTGCGGCGTTCGAGGAATTCAGACAACGCCAGCTTGTCGTCGAAGTAGCGGTGCTTGGCTTTCGCCATATCGCGCGCGAATTGCAGGCCGTCCTCGTTCATAGGGCCACCACACAGCGCGGCATGGTCCCACGTCACCGCGTGCCACTGTCGGGTCGACTTTCGGTCGAAGAAGTAGATGAAACGCACGTCGTTGGGATCGACGTGAAATGGCCAGCGTCCGCTGTGTTCTCGGAACGGACTCTTCTCCCCCGGCGAATATCCCGTCAGTCCAGGACCGCGGTAGATGCGCCCGTCGATTTCAACCCCGTAAGGCTGAATGGTCCGCCAAGCCACTTTGAGGAAGTTGTAGGCGAAATCCGGGTCGCGCGGTGCCTCGATGTATCCGGCGCGGGCGATGCCGTGCTCGAACATTTGCGCCGGGGACATTCCCAGTTTCCACAGGCCGACCTCTCCGACACCGTCGTGCGGACGATTGTGGTAGACAGCGGCTATCCACTCGCGGAGTAGCGCCTCCAGTTCGTCGAGGAAGAAGAAAGCGTCCTGTTCGGGTGCGACGCCGCGGGAATAAACGTCCGGGCCCTTATAGCCAGGCAGCTCCTGCAAGAACCCCTGACGGATCGTTCGGAAGAATCGTTCTACGGGGCCTTTGTCGTAGCCGACACGCACCCGTGCTGGCTGAATCGAGATGCCGAGTTGCCGGCAGGTGCTCGTCACTTGCTCTGAGACGTAGATCTTTCCGTGATCAACGACCAAGGTATCCGGCACGATCGCGGGCGTCGACGCGAATCCGCTATCGGGATGTAGCGCTTGTTTTTCGACTAAGACTGATCGCGGTACGCCGTGCGGCGGCCATACGGCTTCAGCGGGCCAGTCTGGGCCTGCCGGCACTGGCCGGAACGATTGATAGAGCACGGCAGCTACATCAATCGACTTAGTGGTCGGCGTCAAACCCACCCCGGTGATGCAGCGTGAGTACCAATCCATCGATACTGTGAGTTCCACTCCAACCCATTGCAACGTGTCTGGATCCATGGCGAAGACGTCAAGCGGGGTGGTGTCCATCAGTAGGTACTCACCTGGCCGCGTGGGGTGCAACTTTCCGTACGGCCGATCCGGCCGGGCCGCGATGTCGCGGATGCGCTTGGTGCTCTGCCGAAACAGTGGTTGCGTCAGCTCAAGCCTTTCCAGGATTCGATAAGCCGTTGCTGGTGAGGGCAACTGGACGGCACCCTTGCCGTAGGTGGCGTTCAATCGTGCTTCCGCGTGGTGAATGACGAGGTCCATCGTCGGCTTCGACAAGTCCGTGTATTCGCGCATGATGTCCGATGCGGTTTGCTCAAATAACGCGAACTTCTTGCTGCCCAGCGCAGATCGAACCGCGTTCGCAGACAGCAATCCAACCTCGCCCTCGGCTTCGTAATCGCTAACCCAGCGCTCGATCGTACGTATACCTCTGCCCAGTTCTTTCGCCTTGGCGGCAAGACGTTTCATCTTCGGCGCTGTGCTTTTGTAACATGACAGCGGTTCGTGCGGTAATGCTGTTGCGGCGGAACCGGATCGATATCCGGTCAGAACCTCGCGCACGTGTGGGGCGCGATCACGTGCATCGCGGCGGTCCTGCTCGGATACGGCGGCCCATTTCACCGATGGGGGATATTCCGTGGACTCGGTGATTTCGATGTCGAGGCCGTCGGTCAGGAGATGGCATCTACCAGAGGGTCTCACTTCGTCGAGAGCGAAACGGTGCACCGTATCCCTTCCCAGCTCTCTCGCGAGGACCTCGGGCATGCCCGCCACGGGATGCATCTCGATGACTTCGAGGACCTCGCCGTCATAGACGAATCGCGTCCCAACGCCGACGCGCACAGCGGCAGGCTTCACGATCCCGACTCCAACACTGTCGATCGCTCAAGCGGAATCTCGAGATCCACCTCGAACTCACGGCGCCACAGCATGCTCAGCAAGGCCGGGCGGACTAATGCTCGAGGGTGTCCCTCGATGAGCTCCTCGGCCTCACCGATTGATCGACCAACGAGATCTGTTCGCCGACAGCGCAAATCCGCCAATACATCCTGGTTGGCCAGCCACTCGCGTCGGTAACCCGCCAGGAACCGCACGTTGGCGATGCGGACGGCTACAGGCTCATTCAACACCAGATAGGACCAGCCCAACGATTCGACGATCTCCTTGGTCCACGCGCATAACCTCACGATGCGTGGATTCGTCATCCTTTCGGCACGCACCACGTCCACCACGATCGGTCCCCGATCGCTGTCCCAGAGATAGTCCAGAATGTGTCGATGCTTCTGCCCGTCGACGTTGGCGGTCAATTGAAAAGGCTGCGCAACAATGTGATGCACACTCGGATCAAAATCAGCGAGGATAAGGTTCGCCAGCTCCAGGCGTGACTCGTAGATGACGTGGTCACGTTCAGTCGCCGACCAATACGTGCCCGAGTAGTGGCGCTGACCGAAGTACCAGCGGAAGGTGCGCCAAGGCGCTGCGCGAAATAATGCCGTCGGCGACACCTCGCCAGCCGGCACACAGCGTTGCTCCCCCGCCGCTGGCCGATAGGCGACGGCCGCGGAACTCAAGTCGACGCTGACTATGTCCGACATCGATACACCACGCGGTTGAACCGCGAACTCAGCGTGTCACCTTCTGCGGGTTTTCGCGCGGGAACGGCGCCAGAAAATTGCACTGAACCATCTAGCGCGACTAACTACTTTCTCAACTTCTTGGCGGATTCGCCACTCATTCGCCATTCCTGTGAGAAGTTCGCCACGCAAATTGAGAACCTACACTGAGAGATGTGTGGGGCCAGTAGCGTGCAAGGGTTGGTTGACATCAGCTGCCAACTGTCATACCAATAAGACATGACGGCAACTTTGTCTCAGGAGCCTCGCTTCCACCTCGCGACCGCCGAAACGTGG
>NZ_JBKQQD010000222.1:0-18283 GCF_052144515.1 Mycobacterium sp.
GGCTGCGATCCCCCCTCGCCCCGATGGTGGCGACCCGCTTCGCCCGGCTGCGCCGCCTCGCGATCCCCACCAGCCCCGATGGTGGCGACCCGCTTCGCCCGGCTGCGCCGCCTCGCGATCCCCACCAGCCCCGATGGTGGCGACCCGCTTCGCCCGGCTGCGCCGCCTCGCGATCGCCACTAGTCGGCAGGATCGGGCAAAACCCGCAAATGCCCACGCCGCCGTCCGGAACGCTGCTCAGGCGGCGCGAGTACCCCGCCGCTCGGCGCGGTGGCATGTGCTCCCGCATGGTGCACGTGGCCGTTGGAAACAGGGGAATAGGGGCCGAGGGGGTCGGAAAAGCCGTGCACGCCGGGGCCGGGTGCGCCCGCATGCGCGACCCGATCGGCGCCCTCGCGCACCGCGTCGGCCAGGGCGACCAGTTCGTCGTCCTCGTCGGGGTGGGTGGGCAGCGGCCCGGCGTGGCGCACGAGGTCCCACCCGCGCGGTGCGGTGATGCGGCCGGCATGGCCGACGCACAGATCCCACGAGTGGGGTTCGCGCGCGGTGGCCAGCGGTCCTACCACTGCCGTGGAGTCCGAATAGACGAACGTCAACGTCGCTACGGCATAGTGCGGACACCCGGGCCGGCAGCAGCGACGGGGAACGTTCACGAACGAAAGGCTATCGTGGACAAACGCCGAGCAAGCGCCGGACACGCGCATCGGTTCGAGGCACGATGTTCAACCGTTACCATCGGCCCGTGGGCGATTCGCGCAGCTCCCCTCGGCATGGAGGATCGGCCGGCCGGTCGGCCTCCCACCGAGCCGCCCGACGGGGCCGCGATATGCGCGGTCCGCTGCTGCCGCCGACAGTGCCGGGCTGGCGCAGCCGGGCCGAGCGGTTCGACATGGCGGTGCTGGAGGCCTACGAGCCAATCGAGCGGCGCTGGCGGGAACGGGTGGCCGAACTCGACGTCGCGGTCGATGAGATCCCCCGCATCGCCGCGAAGGACCCCGATTTGGTGCAGTGGCCCCCCGAGGTCGTCGCGGACGGCCCGATCGCGCTCGCCCGCTTGATTCCCGCCGGCGTCGACGTCCGCGGCAATGCCACACGAGCGCGAATTGTCTTGTTCCGCAAGCCAATCGAGCGACGGGCGAAAGACACCATCGAACTCGGCGAATTGCTGCACGAGATCCTGGTGGCTCAGGTGGCGATCTATCTGGACGTCGAGCCGCCGGTCATCGACCCGACGATCGACGACGACTGACCCGCTGACGGCCGGCGAGTCAGCCCGGATCAGATAATGCCGCGTTTGAGGCGGCGGCGCTCGCGCTCGGAAAGACCGCCCCAGATGCCGAACCGCTCGTCGTGCGCCAGGGCGTACTCGAGGCACTCGCTACGTACCTCGCAACCTAGGCAGATCTTCTTGGCCTCCCGGGTGGAACCACCCTTCTCGGGAAAGAAGGCCTCGGGATCCGTTTGCGCGCAGAGCGCACGGTCCTGCCACTGGTCTGCGGCCGGCAGCTCCTCGGCTTCGAATGCGACCGGCGCGGGCTCGAATGCGGCCGGCGCCTCGGTGACCAAACTCAAATACGGTCGGGCACTTAAGGTTTGAGCCGCCGGGGCCGCGCCGATAGTGGTGTGCGGTGTGCCGCCCATTACGCCACGAAGGTGCTCATAGGACATGCTTGTCCGCCTCCTCACCTATAATTGGAAGTTAATGTGGTTCCCGCTGTTCTGATGTACAGACAATTCGAACAAGTGATCGAATCTCGGTCTGCGACACCGGAACCGGCCGGCCAACCGGGAAATGACACTGATGTGATTAGACACGGGTTGACCAGCCCGGTCAAGCACTACGGCGCATTTCCATACCATCTCGTGATCAAATTTCGGCGTTTCTGTTGTGTGGCCCTTCCGGCGTGTCGGAGTGCAACTACTCACAAACTCGTCGCGGGTACTGTCGTCCGATGTGAAGGTCACCGTTCTGGTCGGCGGAGTCGGCGGCGCCCGCTTCCTGTTGGGAGTGCAGCAGCTGCTGAATCTGGGTCAGTTTGCGGCGCACCGAAACCTCGGCGCTCCACGCGCCGATCACCAGCTGACCGCCGTCGTCAACATCGGCGACGACGCCTGGATCCACGGGCTGCGGGTCTGCCCGGATCTGGACACCTGCATGTACACGCTGGGCGGCGGCGTCGACCCGCAGCGGGGCTGGGGCCACCGCGACGAAACCTGGCACGCCATGGCCGAACTCGCGCGCTACGGCGTGCAGCCTGACTGGTTCGAACTCGGCGACCGTGATCTGGCCACGCATCTGGTGCGCACCCAGATGCTGCACGCCGGCTACCCGCTGTCGCAGATCACCACCGCGCTGTGCGACCGCTGGCAGCCCGGCGCACGGTTACTGCCCGCCAGCGACGACCGCTGCGAGACCCACGCGGTGATCACCGATCCGGCCGACGACAGCCGGCGGGCGATCCACTTCCAGGAGTGGTGGGTGCGCTACCGCGCCCAGTTGGAAACGCACAGCTTCGCTTTTGTCGGAGCCGAAAAAGCTAACGCCACAACCGAAGCGGTAGAGGCCATCACCGACGCGGACATCGTCATGCTGGCACCGTCCAATCCGGTGGTGAGTGTCGGCGCGGTGCTGGCCGTGCCCGGCATTCGCGCTGCGCTGCGCGCGGCCGCCGGCCCGGTCGTCGGCTACTCGCCGATCATCGGCGGAAAGCCGTTGCGCGGTATGGCCGATAAATGCCTTTCAGTGATCGGCGTGGAGTCCACCGCCGAGGCGGTGGGCCGCCACTATGGGTCGAGACGCGGCACCGGGATACTCGACTGCTGGCTGGTGAACGAGGGGGACTTGGCTGACTTCAAAGCCGACATCGACGGGGTCGCGGTGCGGTCGATACCGCTGTTGATGAGCAACCCGAAGGCGACCGCCGAGATGGTCCGCGCGGGACTGGAGCTTGCGGGCGTGGCGGCGTGATCGAGCATGGTGCCGCCTCGACGATCGAAATCCTGCCCGTGGCGGGGCTTCCCGAATTCCGGCCCGGCGACGACCTGAGTGCTGCCGTCGCCGCTGCGGCGCCGTGGTTGCGCGACGGCGACGTCGTGGTCGTCACCAGCAAGGTGGTGTCCAAATGCGAGGGCCGGCTGGTGCCGGCGCCCGAAGATGCCGAGGCCCGAGACGAGCTGCGGCGCAAGCTGGTCGACGACGAGGCGGTGCGCGTGCTGGCGCGCAAGGGGCGGACCCTGATCACCGAGAACCGGCTCGGGCTGATTCAGGCCGCCGCCGGTGTGGACGGGTCCAACGTCGGCCGGGCCGAACTCGCGCTGTTGCCAGTCGATCCCGACGCCAGTGCCGCTGCCCTGCGGACCGGACTGCGTGACCGGCTGGGCGTCACGGTCGCCGTGGTGATCACCGACACGATGGGCCGCGCCTGGCGCAACGGCCAGACCGACGCCGCCGTGGGTTCCGCAGGGCTGGCCGTGCTGCACGGCTACGCGGGTGCCGTCGACCAACACGGCAACGAGTTGGTGGTCACCGAGATCGCGGTGGCCGACGAGGTGGCCGCGGCGGCCGATCTGGTCAAGGGCAAATTGACCGCGATGCCGGTGGCCGTCGTGCGCGGGCTGTCCGTCACCGACGACGGTTCGACGGCGCGACAACTGCTGCGCCCCGGCGAAGAAGACCTGTTCTGGCTCGGCACCGCCGAAGCCCTCGATGAGGGCCGCCGGCAGGCCCAGCTGTTGCGGAGGTCGGTGCGCCGCTTCGCCGACCAGCCGGTGCCGCCCGACCTGGTCGAGGCCGCGGTGGCTGAGGCGCTCACGGCCCCGGCCCCGCATCACACCCGGCCGGTGCGCTTCGTCTGGCTGCAGACCCCGGCCACCCGGACCCGACTGCTGGACCGCATGAAAGACAAGTGGCGCCACGACCTCAGCGGCGACGGCAGGCCGGCCGACTCGGTAGAGCGGCGCTTGGCCCGTGGCCAGATCCTCTACGACGCACCGGAAGTCGTCATCCCATTCCTGGTCCCCGATGGCGCGCACGCCTACCCCGACGCCGCCCGCACCGACGCTGAGCACACCATGTTCACCGTCGCGGTCGGGGCGGCCGTGCAGGCGCTGCTGGTCGCATTGGCGGTGCGCGGGGTGGGCAGCTGCTGGATCGGCTCCACGATCTTCGCCGCCGACCTGGTCCGCACCGAGCTGGAGCTGCCGGCCGACTGGGAGCCGTTGGGCGCCATCGCGATCGGCTACGCCTCTGAAGCGGCTGGGGCCGTTGGGTTGCGTGACCCGGTCGCGGTCACCGACCTGCTGATCCGCAAATGACAGCGTTCGCGGGCAAGACGGCCGCGTCGCCCGACAAGGTCCGCGGCGGCTACTACACCCCCGCCGCGGTGGCCCGATTCCTCGCCGGTTGGGTTCGCGCGGCGGGGCCGAAGATCCTGGAGCCGTCCTGCGGCGACGGCGCGATCCTACGTGAGCTGGCCGCGCTCAGCGGCCGGGCCCGCGGTGTCGAGCTCGTCGCACCCGAGGCGGCCAAGGCGCGCGCCTACGCGCCCGTCGACACCGAGAATCTGTTCACCTGGCTGCGCGACAGCGAAATAGGCAGTTGGGACGCGGTGGCGGGCAACCCGCCCTACATCCGCTTCGGCAACTGGACATCCGAGCAACGCGAGCCGGCCCTGGAGTTGATGCGGCGCAGCGGCCTTCGGCCCACCCGGTTGACCAACGCCTGGGTCCCCTTCGTCGTCGCGAGCACCAGCCTGACGCGCGACGGCGGACGGGTGGGCCTGGTGCTGCCCGCCGAGTTGCTCCAGGTCACCTACGCGGCCCAGTTGCGCGAGTTTCTGCTGAGCCGGTTCGCCGAGATCACCCTGGTGACGTTCGAGCGGTTGGTGTTCGACGGCGTCCTGCAGGAAGTCATGTTGTTCTGTGGTGTCGTCGGCGCAAATGGCGCTAATGGCGCCGGCCCGGCCCGGATACGCACGGTGCACCTCGACGATGCCGACGCCCTGGCCGGCGCCGACTTCGACGTCGAGCGCATTCCTTTAAGACCCGCGCTGCTGCACGAATCGGAGAAGTGGACAAAGTACTTCCTGCAGCCGGATCAGATCCAGCTGCTGCGAACGCTCAGGCGGTCCGACACCATGACCTCACTCGGGCGGGTGACCGACGTGGATGTGGGCATCGTGACCGGCCGCAACAGCTTCTTCACCTTAACCGACGCCCAAGCCCAAGCGTTGGGACTGACCCGACACTGCGTCCCGCTCGTCTCGCGCAGCACGCAGTTGTCCGGTCTCGTCTACGACAGTGACTGCCGCGCAACCGATATCGCCGCGGGCCAGCGGACCTGGCTGCTCGACGCACCGCACAACCCGACCGATCCGGCCCTTCTCGCGCATATCGATGCGGGTGAGGCGGCCGGGGTCCACACAGGCTACAAGTGTTCGATCCGCACGCCGTGGTGGAGCACACCGTCATTGTGGTTTCCCGATCTGTTCATGCTGCGCCAGATCCACCGGGCCCCGCGCCTGACCGTGAACGCCGCGGCGGCGACGAGTACCGACACCGTCCATCGGGTCAGGGTCAAGCCCGATGTCGATCCGGGCGCGCTTGCCGCGGTGTTCCACAACAGCGCGACATTCGCCTTCGCCGAGATCATGGGCCGCAGCTACGGCGGAGGCATCCTCGAGCTGGAGCCGGGCGAAGCCGAGCAGTTGCCCATTCCCCCGCCGGATTACGCGGGCGCCGACCTCGCCGTCGACGTCGATCTGTTACTGAAGGCCAACGAGATCGACAAGGCTCTCGACCTGGTGGACCGCCACGTTCTGGTCGATGGGCTCGGCTGGTCGCCGGACGTCGTGGCGCAGTGCCGGTCGGCGTGGGTCGCGCTGCGCGAACGCCGGACGAAGCGGGGATCGCGGTGAGCGTTCGAGAGTCGGCGATCGCGGTCCTCACCGAATGGCAAGCGCCCGACGCGGCCCAAGATTCGTTGCGGCATGCGGTGCTGGCTTTTGTGCAGGGTCGCGACGACGCCTGCCTCCGCGAGTGCGTACCGGGCCACGTCACCGCTTCGGCGCTGGTGCTTGACGACAGCGGCACTCGGGTGCTGCTCACCCTGCACCCGCGGCTGGGTCGCTGGGTACAGCTGGGCGGGCACTGCGAGGATGACGACGACATCGTGGCCGCGGCTCTGCGCGAGGCAGTCGAGGAGTCCGGTGTCGCCGACCTGCGCATCGCGCCCGAACTGGTCGCGATCCATGTTCACCCGGTGACGTGCTCGCTGGGCGTGCCGACCCGCCATCTCGATATGCAGTTCGTCGCGCACGCGCCGGCCGGTGCGCAGATCGAGGTCAGCGACGAGTCGGACGACTTGCGGTGGTGGCCGGCCGACGCATTACCGCGCGGAACCGATCACGCGCTGGCATACCTGGTCGCTCGAGCAACGCGACGAACGTGACGCCAGCGTGTCCCCCGCAAGCGGGCGACTCAGACGTCGGACGAGTAGCGGATCCCGCCGTCGGGAATAGCGACGCCCGGCCACACCCGGGCGCCGCGCAGTAGCTCGCAGCGCGCGCCGATGTCGGCCCCGTCGCCAATCACGCCGTCGCGGATGAGCGCCCGCGGGCCGATGCGGACACCGAAGCCGATGATCGAGCGTTCGACCACGCTGCCGGCTTCGACCTTGACGCCGTCGAAAATCACCGCGCCGTCGAGCCGCACGCCCGGGCCGATCTCAGCGCCCCGCCCGACGGCCGTGCCGCCGATCAGCACCGCGCCGGGAGATACCGCCGCGCCGTCGTGCACCCACTGCTCGCCACGGTGGCCCTGCAGGGCCGGCGATGGCGCGATCCCGCGCACCAGATCGGCCGATCCCCGAACGAAGTCTTCGGGCGTGCCCATGTCGCGCCAGTACGTGGCATCAACGTAGCCGCAGACCTTGACGTCGGGGTCGGACAGCAGCGCCGGGAACACCTCGCGTTCCACCGAAACCTGGCGATCCCGGGGAATCCGGTCGAGGATGGCGCGCTTGAAGACATAGCAGCCCGCGTTGATCTGGTCAGTAGGCGGATCCTGCGTCTTTTCGAGAAAGGCGACGACGCGGCCCTTTTCGTCGGTGGGCACACAGCCGAACGCCCGCGGGTCACCCACTCGCACCAGGTGCAGTGTCACGTCGGCGTGGTTGGTATGGTGAAATTCCAGCAGCTCGCCCAGGTCGACGCCGGAAAGCACGTCTCCGTTGAACACCATCACGGTGTCGTGCTGCAGCTGGCCGGCGACGTTGGCGATGCCACCGCCGGTGCCCAGGGGACTGGCCTCGGTCACGTAGTCGATCTGCAGGCCCAGCTTGGACCCTTCGCCGAACTCCGCCTCGAACACCGCGGCCTCATATGACGTGCTCAGGACTACGTGCTCGATGCCCGCCGCGGCGATCCGGGACAGCAGATGGGTGAGAAAAGGCAGCCCCGCGGTGGGCAGCATGGGCTTGGGCGCCGAGAGCGTCAGCGGCCGCAGCCGGGTGCCCTTGCCACCGACCAGCACCACCGCATCGACGTCAGAGGTTGCCACTTCAGCGCCGCCCTTCTCCCTTGAGCGATCTGCGGCGCGAGCTGCGCACCATCAGGTGAGACCGCAGGGCCAACGATCCCCGCAGCGTCCAGCGCAACGGGGCCCGCGACCAGCCAGGATGCCGATCGGCGAGGAAGAGATAGGTGCTTTTGTGATGGGCGGCCAGGTGGCTTGCCGGGTCGCGCCCGGTGGAATGGCCCAAGTGATGCAGAACCTCCGACGACGGCACATAGATGCTGAGCCAGCCGGCCTTGCTGAGCCGGTCACCGAGGTCGACGTCTTCCATATACATGAAGTAGCGCTCGTCGAATCCGCCGACCTGGCTGAAAGCTGACCGGCGGACCAGCAGGCACGAGCCCGACAACCAGCCGACCGGCCGTTCACTGGGCTCGAGCCGCTCCTGGCGGTAGGCCGTCGTCCACGGGTTGCGCCGCCAGAACGGTCCCAGCACCGCATGCATGCCGCCGCGGATCAGGCTCGGCAGGTGACGCGCCGACGGATAGACCGACCCTTCGGGGTCCCGGATCAGCGGGCCCAGCGCGCCTGCCCGGGGCCAGCGGGCGGCGGCGTCGAGCAGGGCGTCGATGCTGCCGGGGCCCCATTGCACGTCGGGGTTGGCCACCATCACCCAGTCATCGTCGGCGCCCTCTTCGGCAGAGAGCGCCGCGATCGCGCGATTCACCGCGGTTCCGTACCCGAGGTTGGCCCCGGTCTCGAAGAGCCGGACATTGGGGTAGCGCTCGACCGCGGCCTGCGGCGTCCCGTCGGTGGAGCCGTTGTCGGCCAACACCACGCTCACCGGACGCTCGGTGGCGTGCGACAACGAGGCCAGGAAGCGCTCGAGGTGCGGGCCCGGAGAGTAGGTCACCGCCACGACCGGCAGCACGTCAGTCACGCGTCGAGAGTAACGGCAGCCAGCGCCGCGACAAGCGCACTGCGCCAGGGTCTTAGCGGCGTCAGGCCGTGTTCGGCGGACTCCCGGCCTGCCAGCGCCGAGTAGACCGGCCGGGCCGCGGGCCGCGGGAATTGTGCGGTACTGACCGGTCGCACCCGCTGTGGGTCGGCGCCGCATTCTTCGAATACCGCCCGAGCCTGCTCGAACCGGGAGGTCGCACCCTCGTTGGCGGCGTGCAGGATAGGCCCTGACACACCCCCGCCGGCCACCTGCAGCAGGGCGGCGGCCAGATCGGCAACGTAGGTGGGCGAACCGGACTGGTCGTCGACCACGTCCACGGGGCCGTCGCCGGCGGCCAGCCGGCGCATGACGGCGACGAAGTCTTTGCCGGTCCCGCCGGTGTAGACCCAGGCGGTCCGTACCACGATGGCCTGCGGCAGCGCTTCCAGCACGGCCACTTCACCGGCGAGCTTGGTGCGGCCGTATACGCCCAGCGGCGCGGTTTCATCGCTGGGCTCGTAGGGCCTCGGGCCCTCCGCACCGAAGTCTCCGCTGAACACGTAGTCGGTGGAGACGTGGATCAGCTGGGCGCCGGCGCGCGCGCAGGCACGCGCGATGTGTTGCGGGCCCGTGGCGTTGACGGCACGGGCGGTCGTCTCGTCGCTTTCGGCGGCGTCGACGTTGGTGTAGGCCGCGCAGTTGATCACGACATCGCCCTTTTGCACGATCCGCTCGGCGGCTTTGGGGTCGGTGATGTCCCATTGCGCCGAGGTCAGGGCCAGCACGTCATAGTCCCGACGAGCGGCCTGCGCCGCCAGTACGCTTCCGAGCTGCCCACCTGCGCCAGCGATCACGATCCTGCCCGACATGGTTCGAGTCTGGCATGCCCCCGGCGCGCCCCGGGCACGCCGGGGTTGGCTACCCGGCAAGCCGGTGTGTCGCAAGTAACCTAGTGTGATGCCTGTGCAACGTGTGGTTCGTGCGCTCGTCACGACGCTGGCAGTTGCGATCGTTCTGATCACCGGGGTGGCGTGGAGTAACGTCCGGGCATTCGAGGACGGCATCTTCCACATGTCCGCGCCCTCGCTGGGCAAGGGCGGCGACGACGGCGCGATCGACATTCTGCTGGTCGGCCTGGACAGCCGCACCGATGCCCACGGCAACCCGTTGTCGCCCCAAGAGCTGGCGACATTGCGGGCCTTCGACGACGACCCGTCGACCAACACCGACACCATCATCCTGGTCCGGATACCGAACAACGGGAAGTCGGCCACCGCGATCTCGATTCCGCGCGATTCCTATGTCCAGGCCCCGAATTTGGGCAAGACCAAGATCAACGGCGTCTACGGCCAAACCAGGGAGGCGAAGCGGGCCAGCCTTGTGCGAGCCGGTGCTTCGGCCGCCGAGGCCGAAGCGTCCGGCACCGAGGCCGGTCGCGAGGCACTGATCAAGACGGTCGCCGACCTGACCGGCGTCACCGTCGACCACTATGCGGAGATCGGGCTGCTCGGTTTCGCGTTGATCACCGACGCGCTCGGCGGTGTCGAGGTCTGTCTCAAAGAGCCTGTGTTCGAACCCCTTTCGGGTGCCGACTTTCCGGCCGGCCGGCAAAAGCTCAACGGCCCGCAGGCGCTCAGTTTCGTCCGCCAGCGCCACGAGCTGCCGCGCGGCGACCTGGACCGGGTGGTGCGTCAGCAGGCGGTGATGGCCTCGCTGGCCCACCGGGTCATCTCCGGCCGGACACTGTCCAGTCCGTCCACGCTGAGCCGGTTGGAGCAGGCCGTACAACGCTCGATGGTGATCTCCTCCGGCTGGGACGTAATGGATTTCCTGCAGCAGCTGCAAAAGCTCGCCGGCGGAAAAGTTGCCTTCGCCACCATTCCGGTGCTCGACGGTGCCGGCTGGAGCGACGACGGCACGCAAAGCGTGGTCCGGGTGGACCCGCACCAGGTGCAGGACTGGGTCGCCGGCCTGCTCAACGACCAGTCTCAGGGCAAGACGGAGGAATTGGCCTACACACCGGCCAAGACCAGCGCCGACGTGGTCAACGACACCGACATCAACGGACTGGCCGCGGCCGTGTCAGACGTGCTGAGCTCCAAGGGATTTAGCACGGGAACCGTCGGCAACAACGACGGCAGCCACGTGAAGAGCAGCCAGGTGCGGGCCGCGAAGCCCGACGACCTGGGCGCGCAGCAAGTGTCCAAGGAACTCGGTGGATTGCCGGTCGTCGCCGATACGTCGATACCGCAGGGATCGGTCCGGGTGGTGCTGGCCAACGACTACACCGGTCCGGGCTCCGGGCTTTCGGGCGGCGGCCTGACCGGTCAAGTGACGCCGGCGCGTGCGTCCAATCCCGGTTCTCCCGACGCACCTCCGCCCTCACCGGTCCTCACCGCCGGCTCCGACAAGCCCGAGTGCATCAACTGACCGCGCCGACAACGCTGAGCGGGGCGATTCTGGACCCAATGCTGCGCACCGACCCGGTCGGCCCGCGCATCACCTACTACGACGATGCCACCGGCGAGCGCATCGAATTGTCCGCGGTAACCCTGGCCAACTGGGCCGCCAAAACCGGCAACCTGTTGCGCGACGAGCTCGGCGCCGGCCCGGCCAGCCGGATCGCAATCCTGCTTCCGGCTCATTGGCAGACGGCGGCGGTCTTGTTCGGGGTGTGGTGGATCGGCGCCGAGGCGGTGCTCGTTGACACCGAGGGGGCCCCGGCCCAAAGCGCAGCCGACATCGCGCTGTGCACCGCCGAAGGGCTGGACGAGGCCGACACGGTTGTGTCCGGCGGCGAGGTGGCGGTGCTTTCGCTGGACCCGTTCGGCCGGCCGGCACCCGACCTGCCGATCGGCGTCACCGACTACGCGACCGCGGTGCGGGTGCACGGCGATCAGATAGTTCCCGAACGTGTTCCCGGGCCGGCGCTGGCCGGGCGATCGGTGAACGAAATCCTGGCCGCATGCGAAACATCATCGGCGACAAGGGGTTTGACGTCAAAAGATCGGGTGCTGTCTAGCGCCTCGTGGTCCGGGGCCAGCGAATTGGTGGACGGGCTGCTGGCGATCATGGCCGTCGGTGCGTCGCTGGTG
Source organism: Mycobacterium sp. (assembly GCF_052144515.1). Taxonomy (GTDB): domain Bacteria; phylum Actinomycetota; class Actinomycetes; order Mycobacteriales; family Mycobacteriaceae; genus Mycobacterium. The sequence goes on from NZ_JBKQQD010000222.1 coordinate 11,548, forward strand.
CAGGTGGCCAATCCCGATCCGGCCGCTTTGCAGCGCCGGATCGAGACCGAGAAGGTCACCCGAGTCCTCTAAAAGGGTGATGGGTCGTCGTCGGGTGGGGCGAGTCCGGCGTGCTCGGCCTGGCGGGCCATGCGGGCTTGGTGGTTGGCTCGGCGTTCGGTGGCCACGCGGTAGGCGCGGTCTTGAGTGCGGGTGCGGCGCCGTTTGGGCATCATGGCGCTGCGCTCGGCGCAGTAATCCGGCGGTGGGTCGGCTTCCGGTGCCGGCATCCCGCCGACGGCGCGGCACAGGCTGGGGAATAGCAGCGCGCTGCCCGGGGTGGTGACATAGGTGTGCCCCGCCGGGGAGGTCAGGATCAGCGTGCCGTCGGAAAGTTGCTTCTCACGCCAGCCCCAAAAAGTCTTCACCAAATGATGGGTACGGCAGTAGCACTTGGTGTTGGCTGCGTGCGTGGGGCCGCCCTTGTCGTAGGGGATCGTATGGTCGACATCGCAATTGACCGCGGGGACGTCGCAGCCGGGCCACCGGCACGTCAGGTCGCGGGCGCGCACGAAATCCGCCAGCGCCTTCGACGGGGTGTAGCCCGGCTCCGGTGGGGCGTCGCCCGGGTGGACCAGCGGGACCAGTTTGGCCGACTTCGCGAGTTCGGCGACGAGTTCGGGAGTGATGAGCCCGTCGGCACTGATCTCGGAGGCGGGTGCTGTTCCGGTCCCGTTGAGGGTGTCCTGCTCGGCGATGACGTGGATGGTCACCGGCGACGGCGCGGGCCGCTTCCCCGCTGCGCAATCAGCTCGCCCGCAGCGACAGCCCAGCCGGTGGGCTCCCGCGGCCAACGCCCCCAGGGCATCGGCGCGGCGCTCTTCCTTGGTGCGGGAGTCGTGCTCACACACCGTGGCCGCCAAGGCATTCAAGCGTTTATCCAGGGCGTGGGCGTCGACGGTGAACAAGCTGCCACTGATCTGGGAGATCCCGTCGGCGTCGGACCCGATCCAGATCTCCCGATCAACTTGGCGTTCCTTGCGGCGGCGCACCGCGTCGGCGTCCACGCGGGCCACAATTGCGTCGATTTTGCCCGACAGCCGGCCCCGCGTCAGCGAAGGCCAGCGCACCACATTGACCGCCACCAGCTCATCCACCCGGGCCAACACGTCGGGTTCGACAATCAGATCGGTGCGAAACACGATCGTATTAAAGGCTTGGTAATCGATGTCCCCCGCGATAAACACCTCGGCCGTCTTGGGCAGCCGTTCGCGCATCGCGCGGGCAGACCGCAACCGGTCGGCGGCCAACCCCTGGCTGATCCGCAAGCCCGCAGCCACCTCAGCAGCGACGGCTTCCATGGTGTCGACGGCCCAGTCCTCGGTCTCCGAACACTGCGCAAGCCGGTAGCCGAACAACTGCCCGATCGCCACCAACTGCGCGGCCACTGCCTGGTTCTCGATCCGTACCGCCGTGCCGATCTGTTCCATCCAGCCCGTCGACTCCGTCGTCGGGGTCCGCAGCCGCCAGCGCTCGAACATCTCCTCCAGCCCGGCGATCGCCTCCGGCGACAGCGCCCGACCCGTCTCAGATTCGAACATACATTCGACTGTACCAGGGCTCGCCGACAAGCAGCGGCGGTCGCCCCGATCCATATTGATATCGCTATATTTCGATGTTAACGTCGGGACAACGCAGACAGACCAGCACGGAAGGTTAGGGCAATGGCGGTGTACGGGCTGTTGGCTAAAGCTGCAGGGGCGGTGGTCACGGGATTGGTCGGAGTGACCGCCTACGAGCTGGCACGCAAAGCCCTGGATAAGGCGCCGCTGCACGAGACCGCCGTATCGGCGGCCGAGCTGGGGCTGCGCGGAACCCGCAAGGCCGAGGAGGCGGCGGAGTCGGCGAGGCTCAAGATCGCCGACGTGATGGCCGAAGCCCGCGAGCGTATCGGCGAGGAGGCACCCGCGCCGGCCGTCGGTGACGTGCACGAGCACGACCACTGACCACCTGACGTGACCCTCGCCCTGACCAAAGACCCTGCCTCAGCGGTGGTTTCGGATGCGGCCGGGCGCATGCGGGTTCAGGTCGCATGGGTCCGCTGCAACTCCCGGCGCGCCGTCGCGGTCGAAGAGGCAGTCGCCAAGTGCAACGGCGTACGGGTGGTGCACGCCTACCCGCGCACCGGGTCCGTCGTCGTCTGGTACTCGCCGAAACGTTGCGAGCGCGCCGCGGTGCTGGCGGCGATCGATTGCGCCGCAGACGTCGCCGCGGACCTGATACCCGCCCGCGCGCCGCATTCCTCCGAGATCCGCAACACCGACGTCCTTCGCATGGTCATCGGCGGCGCCGCTCTGGCCCTGCTCGGTGTGCGCCGATACGTGTTCGCGCGGCCGCCGCTGCTCGGTCCCAGCGGCCGGGTGGTGGCCAGCGGCGTGACCATCTTCACCGGGTATCCGTTCCTGCGTGGCGCGCTGCGCTCGCTTCGCTCCGGCCGGGCCGGCACCGATGCGCTGGTCTCCGCGGCGACCGTGGCCAGCCTCATCCTGCGCGAGAACGTGGTCGCGCTGACCGTGCTCTGGTTGCTCAACATCGGTGAGTACCTGCAGGATCTGACCCTGCGGCGCACCCGGCGGGCCATCTCGGAGCTGCTGCGCGGCAGCCAGGACACGGCCTGGGTTCGCCTGACCGAGGGCCCCGACGCCGGCACCGAGGTCCAGGTGCCGATCGACACCTTGCAGATCGGCGACGAGGTGGTGGTGCACGACCACGTCGCGATCCCGGCCGACGGCGAAGTGGTCGACGGCGAGGCCATCGTCAACCAATCCGCGATCACCGGGGAAAACCTACCGGTCAGCGTCGGCGTCGGGTCACACGTGCACGCCGGTTCGGTCGTGGTGCGCGGGCGCCTGGTGGTGCGCGCCGAGGCCGTCGGCAACCAAACCACCATCGGCCGCATCATCGCCAGAGTCGAAGAGGCGCAAAACGATCGGGCACCCATCCAGACGGTTGGCGAGAACTTCTCCGGCCGCTTCGTTCCGACCTCGTTCATCGTGTCGGCCATCACCTTGGCGATCACCGGCGATGTCCGCCGCGCGATGACCATGCTGCTGATCGCGTGCCCCTGCGCGGTGGGACTGGCCACCCCGACCGCGATCAGCGCCGCCATCGGCAACGGCGCCCGCCGCGGCATCCTGATCAAGGGCGGATCCCACCTGGAACAGGCGGGCCGGGTCGACGCGATCGTGTTCGACAAGACCGGGACGTTGACAGTCGGGCGGCCGGTGGTCACGAATATTGTTGCCATGCATAAGGATTGGCAGCCCGAGCAGGTGCTTGCCTATGCGGCCAGCTCGGAGATCCACTCCCGTCACCCGCTCGCTGAAGCGGTGATCCGCTCGACCGAGGAACGCCACATCAGCATTCCGCCGCACGAGGAGTGTGAGGTGCTGGTGGGCCTGGGCATGCGCACCTGGGCCGACGGGCGGACCCTGCTGCTGGGCAGCCCGTCGTTGCTGCGCGCCGAAAAGGTGAAGGTGCCGAAGAAGGCGTCGGAGTGGGTCGCCAAGCTGCGCGGCGAGGCCGAGACCCCGCTGCTGCTCGCCGTGGACGGCACCCTGGTGGGGCTGATCAGCCTTCGCGACGAAGTGCGGCCCGAGGCCGCCGCGGTGCTGACGAAGTTGCGGGCCAACGGCATTCGCCGGATCGTCATGCTTACCGGGGATCATCCGGACATCGCCGAGGTCGTGGCCGGCGAACTGGGGATCGACGAGTGGCGCGCCGAGGTGATGCCGGAGGACAAGCTCGAAGTGGTGCGCAATCTGCAGAGCGAGGGCTACGTCGTCGGCATGGTCGGCGACGGCATCAACGACGCCCCGGCGCTGGCGGCCGCCGACATCGGAATTGCCATGGGGCTGGCCGGAACCGACGTCGCGGTCGAGACCGCCGACGTGGCACTGGCCAACGACGACCTGCACCGCCTGCTCGACGTGCGCGATCTGGGCGCGCGCGCGGTCGACGTGATCCGGGAGAACTACGGCATGTCCATCGCCGTCAACGCGGCGGGGTTACTGATCGGGGCCGGCGGCGTGTTGTCACCGGTGCTGGCCGCGATCCTGCACAACGCATCCTCGGTGGCGGTGGTGGCCAACAGTTCTCGGCTGATCCGCTACCGTCTGGACTAAGGCGCGACGGGATGTCGCAAGTCAACGCGCAGTGTCGTGCGGGTGCACCGCCCCGGGATGCGAGCGGCCGACACCGGGTCCGATTGCCAATACCACATCCAAGATGCGCACCGGTTCGTTCTTCCCGGCGCTCTTGGAGCGCCGCCGACGGGTTGCTCGGCGCCTGTTCGCGGTGCTCATGGAGGCCTACCATGGCACCTCGACCCGGGGGCCGACGACCTGGCCAAAGCACCGGGCGCCGATAGCGGCATTTCTAAAGCGAGGTGTCGCGGATTCGGGCCGATCTGGCCCGTGTTGTGGGTTTGGTGAGCAATGCCGCAATGAGTAGTGCTGTGCACCCCGGGGACTGTGGATCGTTACCACGTGTGATCTCACAATCGAGCCATAGGGTCTACCCAGCTGTACCTAACGGCGAGGCACAACGATGACTGATGAAAACAACCAAACACTCAGGTGCCATCCGCTCAACGCAGCCGACGCGTGTCGGCGACCCCGGCGTATGCCGCACGATCGCCCCATCCCAAAGCCCTTGGCTTGGCTCATGTTGGCAGAAGGAGAGCAGTCATGTTAACGATACGGGATCACGACGTTGAGGATTATGTTGCGTTGCGCGACATGGACGCCACGGACGTGGGTACGCTGAGCGAGGACGACCGCGCCTGTCTTGACGAGTTAGGCGACTATCTGGTCTCCACCGATGCATTTCGACGCTTCGCAATCTGGTTGCTGCACAAGCATTTTCAACCTGATGCAGGAGAGGTCTTTGTGGAAAGCGTGATCGCCGCGCCGCGCGGAACCAAAACCACACCGGTAAAGCGGTGCTTCGCGCAGGGTCTGAACGTGACCTCGATGCGTTTTGACGCCGACACCAGCTCGGGTGTCGGCGTGATCGGCATGGAGTTCGCCGACCCGACCGACTTCGGCTCCACCTCCTCGGTGAGCCCCGATGGCGAGGCCGTTTTGACCGGCATCGCCGAACGGCTGCGGGCCTGCCGCAAAACCGAGCGATTCGGAGTGCGGCTGATCCGCAATCCGCTTGGCCTCAAAGAAAACGAAGTCCTCCTTGAAACCTGCGACCTCGCACACCGGACTCTGCACTGCAGCGTCGATGAGCGTGACCGCGTCCGCTCCGGGGGCACTATCGAAACCAGTTGGCAATGGGAACCAAGCCTGAGCAAGACCGGATGCAAGGTGAGGCGGTACTGCGCGTACCAGTGTCAAATGGATAGCGGGAATAACCACTATCCCGTGGGCCACTGGTCAACAGACTAACTTACTTCTGGCATCGTTAAGTTATCTTGAGATACGTCGAGTATCTCGATTTCCAATGGTTGGGTGCCGGGGTCGGGGGCCAGCTGTGAATGGGCCGATCTGCGGGATGGTCCAGGGCCCCCGCGGCGGTCCCGCGATTTCACCGACTCGGCGATACGTCTGCTGAAATAACTTATCCCGCAACACGGGCCGGCCACCGCGGTGATCGTTGTGTCCATCGCTGGAATAGCCATCTCGGCGGTTGGCCCGCGAATCCGGCTGCCGCACTGCTGATCTGGCTCCAAGCAGGGCCGGCGAACTTGTTCGCGGACGCGTCGGAGAAGCCGGTCGAAGCATGGCGGGCCCGTGCCGGCCGCTGCTATCCATCGGATCTGCGGTTCGCGCCGCGGCCGAGCGTCATCACCGCAACAGGCACGGTTATCGCGGACAATTTCCTCGCGTGGTCTCACAATCGAGCCATAGCATCTACCCAGCTGTACCTAACAATGAAGCACAACGATGACTGATGAAACAACCGAACAACTCGAGTGCCATCCGCTCGACGCAGCCGACGCGTGGCGGCGACCCCGGCGTATGCACGATCGCCCCATCCCAAAGCTCTTGGCCTGGCTCATGTTGTTAGAAGGAGAGCAGTCATGTTAACGACACGGGATCACGACGTTGAGGATTATGTTGCATTGCGCGACATGGACGCCACCGACGTGGGTATGTTGAGCAAGGACGACCGAGCCTGTCTTGACGAGTTGGGCCACTATCTGGTCTCCACCGATGCATTTCGGCGTTTCGCAATCTGGTTGCTGCACAAGCATTTTGAGCCACACACCGGAGAGCTCTTTGTGGAAAGCGTGATCACCGCGCCGCGCGGAACCAAAACCACACCGGTAAAGCATTGCTTCGCGCCGGGTTTGAACGCGACCTCGATGCGGTTTGACCCCGCCGTCACCTCGGGTGTCGGCGTGATCGGCATGGAGTTCGCCGACCCGGCCGACTTCGGCTCCACCCCGTCGGTGAGCCCCGATGACGAGCCCGTATTGGCCGGCCTCGCCGAACGGCTACGAGCCCACCACAAAACCGAGCGATTCGGCCTACGGCTGATTCGCAATCCGCTTGGCCTTAACGAAAATGAAGTGCTCGTTGAAACCTGCGACATCGCCCACCGGACCCTGCACTGCAGCGTCGGTGTGCGTGACAGCATCCGCTCCGGGGGCACTATCGAAACCAGTTGGCAATGGGAACCAAGCCTGAGCAAGACCGGACCCAAAGTGAAGCAGTTCTGCACGGCTCTGTGTCAATCAGACGGC
>NZ_JBKQQD010000223.1:0-29863 GCF_052144515.1 Mycobacterium sp.
CGCCCGGCGCTGACGAAACCCTAGCGAGCCCCCGTCAGATCCTGCTGTGCAGATTTGTGCCCCACACCAGCTGGACACGCCACGCGTCGATGCCCGACAGGCCGAACTCGGGGTCGGACGGCTCCTGCCAGAACCGGACCGGATCGGGCCGTTCCCCAGCCCCTTCGGGCTGGCGGTCCGGTGGAGCCTCATCCGAGCCATTGGAGGGCTGTACACCATAAGCTATAGACGCCAAAGATGTTGGCGGACAGCCTGGTACGGAATGCAAGGCTGTTAATCATTGATAATGACGATTGTCCAAGAGTTGCTACGCTGAAAGTGGTGTCGGACAGCCCTATTCAGGCACATCGGTTCGGAGCGGAGCAGTTCGTCGACCATCTGCAGCACTGATGCAGCGCCGACTTCCGTCGCTGTCACGTGACGCAATGCCATCCTTGCGGGAAGGCGCGCACACCGAGGGGCAGAGCATGCCGAAGTGACTTCAGATGCGGCCACCGAAGAAATGACACGAATATGAGACAAAAGCCTGATGACATGACGTGAGACACCGCGCATTACCGCAAGTCGAAGAAGCGCGAGATGACAGAAATTTTGAGAATCGACAGACTTGTGTCGGTTCTCAAAACCGTTGTCACAGTCTCACTTTCGTGTCATCGAGCATACCAGGTCGGGTCAAATCACGCGTATGCCGGCTTGATGGATAACAGCAGTTATCCACGACTTCCGACGCGTGTCAGTTGAATAGCGTTCACCTTCGAGCAAGAGGTGTGTGGTTCGTGGGCTGGTCGAAAACGGTTGGTGGCGGAGTGCTCTGGTGAGCGCGCTTCGGTGTGGATCGGGTTGTGTTGGGGGAGTGCGGGACTGGGAGACGTGGTAGGGGGACAAATGGGGACATGGTGATGTTGTGGGTGATGGTAGAGACGCGGGTTGACCGCGCCGTAAGGTGCGGCCATGGCGAATATCAACTCGAAAAACGCAGCGCGCAAGAAGGTTCGCCAAGCGCAGGCTCGGGCCAACGAGGCTCGGCAGGAGCGTGAGCGGCTCAACGTCGATGACGCGGCGTCGTTTCTGGTCGAGCTGGGCCGCCTGGCGGCGGTCGACGAGTGGGAGCAGGGCCGTGTGGCCGAGATTCGCGCGGAGGGAGAGCGGCGCCGTCACGAGCACCGCCAGGGGGGCGCGGCAGCGGTGTCGCGCATGCTGGATCGCGGCGAAACTCTGACCGCGATCGCTGAGCTGGCCGGCGTCAAAGTCAGCGATGTGCGCGCGGTGCTGAAATCGGCGGGCGCACAGCCGGTCGTGGCTCCAGACACACGAAGCGGGCGAGGCGGCGCATCGGACGCGGCCAGTGCCGCGCCGGACAGCCGTGGGCGTGGCGCGCTCGGCGATGCGCCCAAGCTGTAGTGGGGCCGGAGGCGGGTGGGATGCGCTTCAGCCGGCTACTGCCGCAGGTGTGGGTGCGGCTGGCTGTGGTCACCTCAGGATGCTTGAGGGTTCCGTCCTCGGATGACGGGTCGCATTGTCGTATGTTCTGCCGGCCGCGACGAATGCGCTGTCGTTCAACCGATGGCAGCACGGCTTCTGCTAACACAGCCAGGGTGGTCCACCGACTGCAACTGTCACGGTCGACGTAGTTGGCGATTATCGGCCCCCCCGTCCGTAGTAGTAGCTAGGTTCTCAAGTCCCGTGTCCAATTCTTAAATGAAATTGAACCGCATCCCGGTGAGTCCGGAGGCTTCCTGGTGTGAGGACTCAGCCGGCGGCTGGTCTCCGGTGTTGAGCGTAATAGGCGGTTTCTAGTTCGACCGGTGGATATCGCCGCAGTACTCGTAGAGTCGGCGCCGGGCGAACCAGTCGACCCATTCGGCGGTCGCCAGCTCGACTTCCTCGATGGTGCACCAGGGCCGTGGGCCCCCGCGGTCGTGGCCCAGCTGGCGCGCACGGTCCGCTACTCCCATCGCGCCGCTCCGCTGACGCCGACGGGTGGCCAGCTCGGCTTGCCAGGCGACTTCCTTCTGGATTCTCGCGGCCAGGCAGTAGCCGTCAAGTACGGCCTCCACGCCAGCGACCAGTGGTCAGTCGATCAGCTGCTCGCACATGCCGCCACCGCACGAGGTCGCTCCGCAACTGAGCAATCTTGAACATGCGTAGCTGTCGCGCCGTGACGCGACGAAAGTGAGCTAGCTCGGTATGCCGCCAACGTGTCGCCGCTACAGAGCGTGGGCGTCCCCGCAAGGGGCCGTTGAGGCAAGTCGGATATCGGGCAGCCTTCAAGAATCTTGGCTGACCCGGGTGTTGTTAGTGGCCTCTGGCTACCCATTCGTCGTAGTGCACGATCTCGTCGCCGATGCGTGTGGTGTCGCCGTGGCCGGTGTAGACGACGGTGTCGGCGGGAAGGGTGCCGAGTCGGCCCGAGATCGACTGCAGGATGGTTGGGAAGTCCGAGAAGGATCGCCCGGTGGCGCCGGGTCCACCGGAGAACAGGGTGTCGCCGCTGAAGACGGCGCCCAGTTCCGGGGCGTGCCAGCACACCGATCCGGGGGAGTGCCCCGGGGTGTGCAACGCCCGCAGTTCGGTGCCGGCGACACTGATCGTCTCATCGTCTGATAAGGCGCGAAAGTTCTTGTCCGGATGCGTCATCCGCCATAGCACGTCGTCGGCCGGATGCAGCAGGACCGGCGCGTCGAGCGTTTCACCGAGTTCGGGAGCGACGGTCACGTGGTCGTTGTGGCCATGGGTGCACACCACTGCCACCACGTTGCGCCCGTTGACAGCCGCCACGATCGGTGCCGCGGTGTGCGCGGCGTCGAAGACCACGACGTCGGAGTCGTCGCCGACCAGCCAGATGTTGTTGTCGACTTCCCAACTGCCGCCGTCGAGTTCGAAGGTGCCGTGGGTGACGATGCGCTCGATGTCGGCCATCACAGCATCACCACCGAGCGCAGCACCTTGCCATCGTGCATCTTGTGGAACGCCTCCTCGACGTCGTCAAGGCCGATGCGCTCAGACACGAACTTCTCCAGCGGCAACCGGCCCTGCAGGTAGAGGTCGATCAGGGTGGGGAAGTCACGTTCGGGCAGGCAGTCGCCGTACCAGGACGATTTCAGCGCACCGCCGTGCGAGAAGAAGTCGACCAGCGGCATGTCGAGCCGCATATCCGGTGTTGGAACACCCACCAGCACAACGGTTCCGGCGAGGTCGCGGGCGTAGAAGGCCTGCTTCCAGGTTTCCGGCCGGCCGACGGCGTCGATGACCACGTTGGCGCCGAAGCCGTCGGTGAGGTCCTGAACGGTTTTGACGACATCCAAGTCGCGCGCGTTGATGGTGTGGGTGGCGCCGAATTTGCGGGCCCAGTCCAGCTTGGTGTTGTCGGTGTCGATCGCGATGATCCGTTTGGCGCCGACCAGCGCCGCCCCGGCGATTGCCGCGTCGCCGACGCCGCCGCAGCCGATGACCGCGACGGTGTCGTCGCGGGTGACCGCCCCGGTGTTGATCGCCGCGCCGATGCCGGCCATCACCCCGCAGCCCAGCAGACCCGCCACGGCCGGGTCAGCGGCGGGGTTGACCTTGGTGCACTGGCCGGCGCGCACCAGCGTCTTGTCGGCGAACGCGCCGATCCCGAGCGCCGGTGTCAGCTCGGTGCCGTCGGTCAGCGTCATCTTCTGCTCGGCATTGAACGTGTCGAAGCACAGCTGCGGCCGCCCGCGCTTGCAGGCCCGGCACTGGCCGCACACCGCGCGCCAATTCAGGATGACGAAATCGCCTGGTTCGACCGCGGTTACGCCCGCGCCGACGGATTCGACGGTGCCCGCGGCCTCATGGCCGAGCAGGAACGGGTACTCGTCGTTGTTGCCGCCCTCGCGGTAGGTCAGATCGGTGTGGCAGACCCCGCACGCGGTGATGTCGACCACCACCTCGCTCGGACCGGGATCGGGGATGACGATGTCGACCACTTCGACGGGTTCGCCCTTTTTCCGTGAAATCACGCCACGCACTGTCTGACTCATTGCTGCGTCCTTCTCCGGACTGTCACTTGGCGCTGGTGCTGTAGGAGTGCGCACCGGTGCCCGCGAGCTTGCCGCCCTCCACTATCAGGTACTCGTCGCGGATCTTTGTGCCTGCGAAGTAGGACTCCAGGATCTCGCGGGTGCCGGCGGCGTAGCGCGCCTGCGCCGACAGGGACGAGCCGCTGATGTGCGGGGTCATACCGTGGTGGGGCATGGTGCGCCAGGGGTGGTCCGCGGGTGCGGGCTGCGGGTACCACACGTCCCCGGCATAGCCGGCGAGCTGACCGCTGTTCAGTGCCCTGACGATTGCGTCGCGGTCGCAGATCAGTCCGCGTGCGGTGTTGATGAGGTAGGCGCCGCGGCGCATCGTCGAAAGCAACTTGTCATCGAAGAGGCCGCGCGTCTGCGGGTGTAGCGGGGCGTTGATCGTCACCACGTCCAGGTTGGGAACCATCTCCTGGGTGGTTTCGTAGAACGTCAGTCCCAATTGTTTTTCAACGCTTTGAGGTAAGCGGTGCCGGTCGGTATAGCTCAGGGTGACATCGAATGGTGCCAGGCGCCGCAGCACAGCGAGCCCGATCCGGCCCGCCGCCACGGTGCCGACGGCCATCCCTTCCAGGTCGTACGAGCGCGCGACGCAGTCAGCGATGTTCCAGCCGCCGTCGCGGACCCATTGGTTCGACGGCAGGTAGTTACGTACCAGAGAGAGAATCATCATCACGACATGCTCGGCGACGCTGATGCTGTTGCAGTAGGTCACCTCGGCGACCGTAACCCCGTGCTCGATGGCAGCGTCGAGGTCAGTGTGGTCAGAACCGATCCCAGCGGTGATGATCAGCTTGAGGTCCTTGGCCTTTTTGAATCGCTCCGCTGTCATGTACGCGGGCCAGAATGGTTGCGAGATAACGACTTCGGCGTCGACGAGGTTACGCTCAAACGCCGATCCCGGCCCTTCCTTGTCGGAAGTGACGACGAGTTCGTGGCCGTGCGCCTCGAGGTATTTCCGTAGACCGAGGCCACCGGAAACACTGCCCAGCAGCTCACCTGGACGGAAGTCGATTTCCTTTGGCGTTGGCAGGGTTTGACCATCGGGATAGCGATCGAGTTCGGGCAGTCCGTCCCGCGCGTAAGAATTCGGATAACCGTCCACGGGGTCGTCGTACAAGACACACAGGATCTTTGCCATGGTGAGTTACCTCCTCGTAGCAGCCCGGCGGTCCACGACCAGCCGCGTCTATCGCACCTCGGCCACTATTGGTGCAAGGCAACTCTTGGGTCAATAGCATAGTTTTCTATTCATTGATAACTATCAGCTATCAAAGTTTTTCGATTGAGGGAGCCGGGTCCCATGCAGATGCGCTATCTCGAATACTTGGACGCCCTCGCACACGCGCGACACTTCGCCCGTGCCGCGGCGACCTGTAACGTCTCGCAGCCCGGCTTATCCGCGGGTATCCGCAAGCTGGAGGCGGACGTCGGGGTGCAAATTGTGAAGCGAGGACGGCGATTTAACGGATTTACTCCCGAGGGCGAGAGGGTGCTGCAGTTAGCGCGGCGAATGATCGCCGAACGCGATGCCCTGCATCAGGATTTGGCGAATATGAAGGGAGCGATGTCGGGCACGCTGCGCATCGGGGCCATTCCAACGGCGCTGACGGCGCTGTCGTTGCTTACCAAGCCGTTCTGTGACGAGCACCCCTTGGTTGCTCTGACCGTCCGCTCGCTGTCGTCGGAGGAAATAGTGCACGGGCTGTCGGAGTTTGAGCTGGACGTCGGACTGACCTATGTCGACGGCGAACCGCTGGGGGCGGTCCGCACGCTTCCGCTCTATGAGGAGCGGTTCCTGTTGCTCACGCCGCGGGACACTCCCATCGGCGGCCAGGAATCGGTCGCGTGGCGACAACTTGCCGGCCTTCCGCTCTGCCTGCTGCCAAACACCATGCAGAGCAGGAGGATTCTGCAACGTAACTTCACCGATGCGGGGATCACAGTCACCCCCAAACTAGAATCCGACACGATCTCGGTGCTTTATGACCACGTAGCGGCACACAACTGGTCGACCGTGATCGCCGACGCTTGGCTGCGGGTCCTAGGCATCCCCGATGGAATGCGCGCAATCCCGATGGCAAGACCTCGGAACAGCTTCCACGTGGGCATAGTGTTGCCCGATCGAGAGCCTGCTTCCATGCTTGCCGGAGCGCTGCTGGACGTCACCGGCTGTCTGGACCTGGCCGGGGAATTCAGGTCGGTGCGGCACCAAGGCGGGGTCGTGCCGAGGCTCGCGTAACTTGAAACGCTAATCGAACTTCACGGCGCTGCGTCACTTACGTTGTCGCGGTTCCAAGCGCGCTGAGCAGCGCGAATTGATCAACCATAACCCGGTCTTCGGCGATCTTGTTGTTTCGAAAGGTTATGCAATGCACGAGATCCCACTGGGCGGACGCGGAGGTTGTCGCAATGCCGAGAAAGTCTGCGCGGTGTTCCGGACACGGTCACCCAGGACACGACCTTTTGCTCCTCCGCAATCATGTCGGACGCCGTGAGCTGCAGATCAGGTAAGGCTGTTATGAGCGTGCCGATAAAGGCGCTATTGCATCTCCCACTTCCGTCGCTGTCACGTGACGCAATGCCGTCCTTGCTGTCAACTCCGGTCCAATCCTGACCCTCTGGCTCCGAGTGACTTCTGACGCCCTCCCGTTGCATCCACGGCTGTGCGGAGATGTTATCGCCGGATAGCGACGAGTGTGTCGAACGTGGAGTTCGGGCGATTGGAGCTGGCGCTTGGGCGGCGGCGTTGTTCCGATCGCTGAGTGAGCAGTCGCGGTTGGCGATTGTGCGACGGTTGGCCGAGGGGCCAGCGCGGGTGGCCGATCTCGTGGCAGGGTTGGGTTTGGCGCAGTCGACAGTTTCGAAACATCTTGGCCTGCAGACGGAATGTCCTGCCTACTGCGGCGGATTGCCGGGCGGCGGGTATACGCCCCGCAAGATCCAAGGGAACCAGTTGATGCCGAACTCGAGCTCGTCGCTGGCGTCGTAGTCTGGAGACGGATCGATCGGAATGTTCGCCGGGCTTTGTCCGGCAGCCAGAGGCGATGGTTGCGCTCCGCCTGGGCTGTTCGGGACTGGTTGCGGCGGCTGGCCGTAGACGGCTACCACGACGGTGCGATCTGGGCTGTTTTCCGACCACACCCCGATTTGCGAGTTGGCGCAGCTGGACATGATGGCGTTGTAAGCAGGGTTGTAGTACCACCGGTTGAGCAAATCGTTGCCGCTAATTGCTATGGATTGATTGACCGCCACTGTTTCCGCGGCCTGACCACGGAATCCGGCTGCGGCGGCACGGTCTTGGGGGGTAGAGCCGTCTGAGCCGATGTCACCGTCAAGGTTTCGGTTGGTCAGCACATCCCTGGTATGCCGCTGCGCGGCGAGTTGCAGCTGCGGGTTGATGCGGACGTCGTTGGTGCAGCCTGCCTGATGCTGCATGGTGTAAACATTGGCAACGACACCGTCGTTGAGCCGTTTGTTGTTGGGTATGAGCGTGTTGTTGTCGCCATCCGCATGTGCGGCGGTCGGGCACCACACGATGCCAACGGCGGCGATCAACACGGTGGGCAGGGTCAGCGGCCGGTGGTGCATGTCGTTTCCTCCTTGTTAGCCATCAGCAGCGACGGCTGCTGATGGGCGGCGGAAGTTCCGTGCGACCAGCTACTTCCTCGGGCGCGGTGACCACGTCACGGTCCATCTCCGTTCGGGGCACCGAGAATCCGACAGATATATTACGCTTTGGGTGCGGTGAAGCAATAGAAACCGTTTCCTCGAGTCGCTGTCACGGCGCGGGGCCACCACCGACTTCGAGCACTAGCGGCCGAGGACGATCGCCTTCACGATGCGCAACCCTATCTGGTGCCGCGCCGGTTGGCCGCTGAAGCCGGACCGGCCTCCACCCGGGTCATCGCCGAGTTCATTGAAGTCAAGGCCATCCACCGGTTGCGCGCGGGCACTCGCGGTGGACGATCCGAGCTACCGCACCGTCAAGAGCATCCTCGCCGCTGGCACCGAACGCGACGGCATCCCTGAGGCCGCACCGCCCCGGCCGCAGCGCACCTGCGTGCCCGCCAGCGTTCGACGCCAACGCTGGTGAGACCGAGTGAATCTCACATCGTATCCGTCTGTCTTGCAACACCATTCGACCTGAACCAAGGACAGACCTAGGTCCGAGGCTCACCCCTGGGGGAATTACGTGACAGACACCCCGCCGGAATTACCTTGCCTTCGACAGGCGATAGCCTATGGCTCGCCGCGGCTGCCCAGCAGTTGCTTCTCTGGGCCAGTGATCAACACGCCACCCGGATCGCGAATGTCGCGGTGGTCCTCACACTGGGCTTGTCAGCGGCGAACCCGTGGACAGTACCGCGGATTGTGTACATGTTGCCCGTCATACTTACGTCGGCTTGGTCGTCGAGCCCTTCCATGGAGCTCCCGGTGAAGTCGCCCAGATTGTTGATGTTGATGGATTTCGCACTAAGCCCAGTTTCGTTGGATATTAGTGCCGTAATGCCCGCTGCCGTGTCACCAGCAGTGATTGTGGTTATCGCTCCTATCGGCGCGCACTTCACCGCGGTCGTCGCGGGCAGATCCTTGTCGTTGATCGTCACCTTCGCAGTTCCTGACGGTAGTGTGCCCGGCGAAGGTGAGGCGGGTGGCGACGAGCACGCCCCGACTCCCACCGCGATCGCAGCGGCTGCCGTCGCGTTGAACAACCGTCTGTGCACAAGCCCACCTCCGTGCAATCAATTTCGTCCACGTCCGCAAGAGAAAATGTAACCGCTGCGCGCGGGCTGCGGTGATGAACCGCTCAACCAACAGCTGGCGGCCGAACTTTCCGATCGGGCTGTGGGCGAGGATGCAGGGAGGCGACGAGCAAGTTCCGCAGCACGCCCTCGTCACCGCCGTCCTCGGGCGGGGCTGGTTGGGCGATGAGGCTGAAGTTAATCCGGACAATCCAGCGCGTGAGCGTATCAGCCGGAACGTCGCGCCGGATTTCGCCGGCAACCGCAGCAGACTCGACGCGTCGCACGAGCGCGTCAGCAAGTTTGGCTCTCCACAAATCGGAGGCTTCGGCGGCGTGGTATGCAGCTCCGAGGGCCTGGTGTTCTTCGATCAGTGACCGCATGATCGGTGACCTACGGGCGACGTCGTTGCCCCGAAGGCATGCTGCGACCAGCTGATCCAGGAACGGGTCGTCCGTCTGCCATCATTGTTCAACGGCTTCCATGGTGGCGGCGAGCACGCGCACAAAAGACGCTGCCAGCAGTTGGTCTTTCTTCGAGAAGTAGTAGTAGACCGTTGACCGGTGCACACCAGCGCGCCGCGCGATGTCGCTCATCCGGGTGCGGACCGGCCCCTTTTCGGCGTAGCACGCATCGGCAGCGGCCAGTAACCTTTCGCGCGCCTCGTCCTCATCTGTTACCGAGTCGGCGCCCGACGAACCCGCACGGTGTTCCTTGCGGTGAGCGGTCACAAGAGCAGCCTATGGCCTTACCGGGCCAGTTCGGCCAAGCGTCAACGGGCCGGCCGGAAACGAAGGCGCACTCGAGGCCGCATTCCCATCGAGTCGACAACCCGCGGCTGGTGGCCGTGGCCCGCTGGCGTCCAGCGTCGGGCAGATGCCTTCACACTCGTCAGCAATGTGCTTAAACCTCCTAAAGACCTAACTCGATATATAGATATATGTTTTCCTGTTGTGGCCCGATTGGGCATCGCCGGTCATTCGCAAGTTGCTCTTCAAGCGCCGTCACCTTAAAGGCGGGAGGGGGCGACCGGCCAGCCGTTTGCAGCTTGCAATTGTCCAACCGCTTCGGGGGACATGTTGAGAGTTGTTGACGTGGTCTATACGGCGAGATTCCGGGCACCAAAACCTCGGGCCCGCTTCCACCGGCGCCCCGTGGGCACCCGTGCCGCCCTCCAGAACCGCTGGTCATAAGGTGTAGGGCAGCTGCCATGGCGTTTGCGTGGGTAGCCGCGCCGCGGACAAACTGCGGCCCCGGAGTTTGCCTTGCGAAACATGCGTCATCACCTCAACTATCTCGTCAGCTCTTTATTGCTGGACGCGTGCGCGATTTGAAATAAATGTCGCCATAATTGACGCGCCCACGTTGACAAAACGCAATGTGCGACTCGCAGAATATTCATCTAATGTGCGACCAGCCAGATTCGGTTGCCAAAGCAAGCCGAATGATTAGCCGCATTTATAGAAGTAAATATGGAAGCGAACCAATAAACACTCAGCTAATGTTTAAGTGTCAAGTGTCGGCCTTCATCACGCCGGAAATGGTTGCTCGAATCCAGCTCAGCCGGGAGGCGGTTCGAACCCCAGCGGTACGCCTTTACTGGGCGGCACCTGGTAGATAGCCGCATGTCAGAGGGACTACGGTGCCGATCTCCCGCGAGGCACGGGGCCGCCGGATTCATCAATGATTGCGACATTAAGATTAAAATTGTCGGACCCCGCAGCAAATCGGGCATAGTCCTACGGGTGTCTAGCGCAAAACGGGGTTATCGAGATTGAAAGAGGTATATGTTGCCCGCTATGAAAGACGTGGTGTACCGTCCCGCTGTGCCGTGGGCCACACTGTGGAGGGCGGCTCCTGTCTTTAATCCGCAACGGGGAGGATTTGCCGCTCTAATGCCGGCCGAGACTAGATACGAGCGGGTGCACTAGTGGTTGCCACGGACACAACAGCTGCTGCGGCGGCCACCGGTTTGCCGACGGTGGTGTCGGATGCTGCGCCCCCCAGGTTCGGGCCAGCAACCTACGCCAAGCCGCTCGGTGAGGTCGGCAGTTTCTTTGCGTTGTCGCTGGACGTCATGATGCAGATGGTGCGTCCGCCCTTTGCCTGGCGTGAGTTCGTCCATCAGACCTGGTTTGTGGCACGTGTGGCAATCGTTCCCACAATCCTGTTGTCGATCCCGTTCAACGCGTTGAGCACGTTCATCCTCAACGTCTTGCTAGTTGAGATCGGCGCTGCCGACTTTGCCGGTACCGGCGCTGCCCTGGGTGCGGTCACGCAGATCGGCCCCGTCGTGACAGTACTGGTCGTTGCCGGAGCCGGCGCTACCGCAATGTGCGCCGATCTGGGCGCCCGTACCATCCGTGAGGAAATCGACGCCATGCGGGTGATGGGCATCAACCCCATCCAACGACTGCTGGTGCCGAGGGTATTGGCGCTGACGCTCAACGGGTTGCTACTCAGCTCCGTCGCGATCATCATCGGCTTGGTCGTCGGCTATTTCTTCTCCGTCGAATTCCAGCACGTCAATCCGGGGTCTTATGCGGCGAGCCTCACGCTGGTCGTCGGGCTTACAGAGACCCTCATTGCCTTCGCCAAGGCGGCCTTGTTCGGCCTTACTGCCGGCTTGATCGCGTGCTACAAGGGCATCAGCGTGGGCGGCGGGCCGCAAGGTGTCGGCAACGCAGTCAACGAAACCGTGGTGTACACGTTCGTAGCGTTGTTTGTAATCAATGTGTTGCTGACCGCAATCAACGCAAAGGCATCGATGTGAGCGCCGCCCCCGCCGCCGCTCGGGTGCCGCGGCTGTCCAGCAGGCTACGCGGTTTTGGTGTTCGGTGGAATCAGCTCGGCAGCCAGACAGCGTTCTACGTCAGGGCGCTGGGCTCCACCGGGCAAGCGATCGTCCGCTACAAAGTGGAGACGCTTCGCCTGATCGCCAATATGAGTCTGGGCGTAGGTGCGCTGGCGATCATAGGCGGCACCTTGGTGATCGTCACCTTCCTGACGTTGTCCACCGGTTCACTTGTCGGCATCCAGCTGTACCGATCGTTGTCCGACGTCGGCGTGCAGGCGTTGAGCGGTTTCTTCTCCGCCTACTTCAATACCCGCGTTGCCTCGCCGCTGATCGCCGACGTGGGTTTGGCGGCCACCATCGGCGCTGGTGCCACCGCGCAGCTGGGCGCAATGCGGATCAACGAGGAGATCGACGCACTCGAGGTGATGGGCATCCGCACGATCAGCTATTTGGTGTCCACCCGGGTGGTGGCTGGCGTGCTGGTCGTCATTCCGTTGTGGTGTATGGCGGTGCTTGCCGGCTATCTGGCCACCCGGACTCTCGTCGTCTTCGTCTACGGGCAGGCTCCCGGTGTCTATGACCACTACTTCCATACCTACCTGCAACCGACCGACCTGATTTGGTCGTTGCTGCAAGTCATCGCGGCGTCAACCGCGATCATGCTTGTGCACACCTATTACGGTTTCAACGCTTCGGGTGGACCGGCCGGTGTTGGTGAGGCGGTCGGCCGCGCCGTGCGGACATCGCTGATCGTGGCGGTCGCAGTGACGTTGGCGGTCGCGCTGGCGGCCTATGGGGTATCCGGCAACTTCAACCTATCCGGCTAGCGACATGAAACAAAAACGGCGCGAGGCAGGTCTGCACCCGGCTCTTTGGACCTTCATCCTGTTGGCCTGCATCACCACGCTGACGATGCTGACAAGTGCCGCATTCCATAGGGACTTGAGGCCCTACGCCAGGGTGACACTCACATCCGACCGTGCGGGTCTGGTCATGGAACCCGGGGCGAAGGTGAAGTTGCGCGGCGTCCAGGTTGGCCGGGTCGCATCGATTCAGTCAGGTAACCCGGTGAAACTTCAGTTGGAACTGTATCCCGAGCAGCTCAAATACATCCCGGCAAACGTCGGAGCCCAGGTCACCGCCACTACCGCATTTGGCGCCAAGTACGTCGATCTGCTCACTCCTACCGACGCGAGCCCGAAACGGCTGACGGCGGGAGCAGTAGTGGCATCGCGGAATGTGACCACCGAGGTTAATACGGTGTTCCAGAACCTGGTCGCTGTGCTGAACCAAGTCGACGTCTCGAAGCTAAACGCTGTCCTGACGGCCGTGGCCGAGGGGTTTCGCGGCAAGGGCGAAGCCATCGGCGAGGCCACCACCGACTTGAACCAAGTGCTGATGGCGATTAATCCCCGCAGCGGGACCATCCAGGCCGACTACCGCGCGCTCAAGGGGTTTAGTGACACCTTCAGTGCGGCGGCACGCAACATCGTGACGGTGCTCGACGCCGCCAGCACCACGAGCGCGACGATCACCACCAATGCCAAGCAACTTGACCAGTTGCTGCTCGACGTCAGTGGGCTTTCGCGTACCGGCACCAATCTGATCGGCCCGAACAAGGACAACCTGGTGCATGGGATCAATCTGCTGGAATCCACCACCCGCCTGCTGATGAAATACAACCCGGAACTCACCTGCACGCTGGTCGGCGGAAAGAATGTCGTCGATTTCGGCTTCCTGGACGTTGCCGGCGGTCACAACGGATATTCGGTGATCCTGGACGTTGCGGTGCTCTTGGGTGATGACGCATATACGTTCCCGGACAATCTGCCGATCGTCGGCGCCAAGGGCGGCCCCGGCGGCCAGCCCGGCTGCGGATCGTTGCCTGACGTGTCCAAAAACTGGCCGCAGCGCTACCTGGTCACCAACACTGGATGGGGCACCGGGATGGACATGCGGCCCAACCCCGGTATCGGGTTCCCGGGATATGTCGACTACTTCCCAGCCACCCGTGGGGCACCCAAACCTCCGAGCATCCGCCACCCGGGCGGCCCGGCGCCAGGTCCGATCCCATACCCGGGTGCTCCACCATATGGGGCGCCGCAGTACGCCCCGGACGGGACACCGTTGTATCCCGGCCTGCCGCCGGCACCACCGCCGGGCAGGCCACGCGAACCCGGCCCGGCACCGGTGGGCTCGGAACCCTTTGTGCCGGCCGTGCCGGGCGGCCCGCAACCAACGTGCGGAATCGTTACCCAGCCATGTGTACCGCCGCCGCCGCAGCCTTACGCGCCCACACCCTGACGCCGAAGCGATAGAGGAAGACAGATATGCGAGAGAATTTGGTAGGTGCCGTGTGGCGCCTCGCCATCTACTTAGTCGTGTGCTTGATGGCCGCCTTTGTGCTGGTCGCCGTGTTCGGGCAGTTCCGCTTCGAGGCAGAGAAGACCTTCAAGGCTCAGTTCGCCAACGTGTCAGGGCTGGAGAACGGGAACTTTGTCCGCGTGGCCGGTGTCGACGTCGGCAAGGTCAAAAGCGTTGCCCTTCAGCCCGACTCCACGTTGGTGGTCGAGTTCTCCGCGGCCGATTCTGTGGTGCTCACCGAGGGCACCAGAGCGGCTATTCGCTACGGCGACCTCATCGGCGGCCGGTATCTGGCACTCGAGGAAGGCGCCGGGGGAATCAGAAGGCTGAGTCCCGGCGGGATCATCCCGTTGAGCCGAACGGAGCCGGCGCTGGACCTAGACGCTTTGATCGGTGGCTTCCGGCCGCTATTTCGCGCGCTGGACCCAGACCAGGTCAACAAGCTGTCGGGCCAGCTGATCACCGCCTTCCAGGGGCAAGGCGGCACAATCGGCTCATTTCTCACTCAGGCCGCAGCCCTGACCAACACGCTGGCCGATCGGGATCAGCTGATTGGCCAAGTCATCACCAACTTGAATAGCGTCCTCGGTTCGCTCGGCGGCCAAAGCAACCAGTTCGCCAAGGCCGTCGATTCGCTTGCCGAACTCGTAGACGGACTCAACGCCCGTAAGCAGGACATCAGCAACGGAGTGGCATACGCCAACGCAGCCGCCGGATCGATCGCTGATCTGCTGGCGCAGGCCCGCCCGCCGCTGAAGAAGGTCGTGCAAGAAACCGATCGCGCCGCCAAGACGGTGCTTGCCGATCGCGATTATTTTGACAACTACCTCAACACCTGGCCCGATGCGACGCAGATACTCGATAGGCAGGGCATGTACGGAGACTTCTTCAGCTTCTATCTTTGCGACGCCATCCTCAAGCTCAACGGCAAGGGCGGCCAGCCGGTGTACGTCAAGGTTGCCAGCCAGGCCACCGGCAGGTGCACGCCGCGATGAAAGACTTCTCCGAACGTAACCCGTTCCGCATCGGCATCATTGGTATCGGCATCGTTCTCGCTCTTATGTTGCTATCCCTGAACTACGACAAGCTGTCTTTTTTCAACAAGGACAAGACCTACTCCGCATACTTCGCCGAGGCGGGTGGCCTGGCGGCTGGCGCCCATGTTCAGGTATCGGGATACCGGGTCGGGCAGGTCTCCAGCGTCGAGCTGGATGGACCGCGGGTGCTGGTCAACTTCCACGTTGCCTCGGGTGTCCACCTCGGCGACCGCACCGAGGCGGCAATCAAGTTAAGGACCCTGCTGGGTACCAAATTACTGGAGGTGACCCCGCGCGGAGACGGTCAACTGACCGGGCCGATACCGCTGGACCGGACCACGTCGGCATATCAGCTGCCCGACGCGCTGGGTGACCTCACGAGCACGATCAGCGGGCTGAACACCAATCAGCTTTCCGACTCGCTCGCCGTACTGGCCAACACGTTCTCCAGCACCCCGCCCGACCTGAAAGCCGCGGTACAGGGGGTGGCGCGGTTCTCTCGGACACTGGACGAACGCGACGCGGAGCTGCGAAACCTGTTGAGCAACGCCAGCAAAGCAACGAAGGTGCTGGCCGAACGCAGCGACGAAGTGGTGGGCCTCGTCGCCAACACCAACGCGCTGCTTGTCCAACTGAAAACTCAGAGCAACGCGCTAGACCAGATCTCCCACAACCTCGCCGCCGTAGCCCAACAGATAAAGGGCTTCATCGCCGAGAACCGCGACACGCTCAAGCCGGCGCTGGACGAGCTCAACGGGGTGTTGACGATCGTGGACAACCGCAAAGAACGTGTACAAAAGGCGCTGGTCGGGCTGAACAAATACGCGTTGGGACTCGGTGAATCTGTGTCATCGGGGCCGTTCTTCAAGGCTTACGTCGGCAACTTGCTGCCGGGGCAGTTCGTGCAGCCGTTCATCGACGCGGCCTTCTCCGACCTCGGCTTGGACCCGAACGTGCTGCTGCCCACGCAGCGCAACGACCCACAGGTCGGCCAGCCGGGCACCCCGCCTCTGCCGATACCGTTCCCACGCACCGGCCAGGGCGGTCCACCGAGGATGACGTTGCCCGATGCCATCACCGGCAACCCGGGCGACCATCCGTGCGTGTTGCCCGGCCCGGGCTGCTATCCCTACCGGGAACCGGCGCCCGCGCCCCCGCCCGGTGGGCCGCCGCCGGGGCCGCCCGCTCCCGCGGCTCCCGGGCAGGCCACAAGGCAGCCGTCGGGCCAGGTCGAGCAGCCCGCACCCGGGCAGATCCCGTCGACCCAGTCGCCGGTGCTCGGTGGTCCGAGGCCAATGGGTCCGGCTCAAGGAGGCGGACAGTGAACCGCCGGTACGCCACGATCGGCGCCGCCGTCGCGCTGCTCGTGGCGCTTGTGGGAGGCCTCATCACCGTCGTCTGGTCAGGGGATGGGATGGGCCGCACGCATGTCACCGGATACTTCGCCAATAGCACCGGCCTCTACAACGGCGACGACGTCGTGATTCTCGGCGTGCCGGTCGGCAAGGTCGAGAAGCTCGAACCACAACCCGACCGCGTCAAGATCACCTTCTGGTACAAGAACAAGTACAAGGTGCCCGGCGACGTCAAAGCGGCGATCCTGTCGCCGTCACTGGTGACTCCCCGATCGATCCAATTGACGCCCGCCTACACGGGTGGTCCGGCGCTGGCCGATGGCGCGGTAATTTCCCAGGAACGCACCGCAGTCCCAGTCGAGTATGACGACTTCCGGCAGCAACTCGAGAAGCTAACGCAGTTACTGCAGCCCACCAAAACGGGCGGGATCAGTACGTTGGGTGAGTTCGTCAATATGGCAGCGGACAATGTGCGCGGCCAGGGCCCAGACATCCGCGCCACCATCATCAACCTGTCACAGGCGATTTCCGCGCTCGGTGACCACAGCAACGACTTGTTCGGTACCTTCAAAAACCTGTCGACCCTCGTCTCCGCGCTGCGTGACAGCAGCAGTTTGCTGGGACAACTGAATCAGAACCTCGCCGCGGTGACGAACGTGTTGACCAACGACCCCGGCGAGGTCGGTAACGCGGTGGAAAAGCTGGACGCGGTGGCCGCCGACGTCACAAACTTCGTGTCCGACAACAAGGAGACGCTGGGCACCACTTCGGACAAGCTCGCGTCGGTGTCACAGGCGCTGAACGAGAGCCTCGACGACGTCAAGCAACTGCTGCATGTCGCTCCGACATCTTTCCAAAACTTCCTGAACATCTACCAACCGGCACAAGGGACCCTGACCGGCGCTATGGCAATCAACAACTTCGCCAACCCGATCCAGTTCCTATGCGGGGCAATACAAGCCGCTTCGCGTCGAGGCGCCGCAGAATCAGCCAAGCTGTGCGCACAGTATCTGGCGCCGATCATCAAAAACCGCCAGTACAACTACCTGCCGTTGGGAGAAAACCTGTTCGTCGGAGCCACGGCGCGACCCAACGAAATCACCTACAGCGAAGACTGGCTGCGACCCGACTACGTTCCCCCACCACCCCCGTCGGCCCCGCCGCCCCCGTCCGCCCCGCCAAACCCGCTGGCAGCAGAGGCGCCAGCGGCCGCGCAAGCCGCCCCAACCAATCCAGCCGATGGGCTGCGCGGAATGATGGTGGCGCCTGGAGGTGGACGATGAGTCCATCGCCCGGTTGGCGACGCGCAGTCAGGAGATTCGTGGCGGCGGTGGCAGTCGCCGCGCTAGCCGGCTGCGATTTCCATGGCGCAAATTCGTTTAAGTTACCGGGAACCCAGGGTGGCGGCCCGGGTTCCTACACCGTCGAAGCGCAGATGCCCGACGTCCAGAACCTGGAGCGGAATTCCCGCGTCAGGGTCAACGACGTCACCGTCGGCACCGTCACCGACATCGCCGTGCAGGGATGGCACGCACTGGTCACCATGGCGATCAACGGCGACGTAGACCTGCCGGCCAACGTGACGGCCACGCTCGGTCAAACCAGCCTGCTGGGCTCGGTGCATGTCGAACTGTCGCCGCCGACCGAAGTGCCGTCAGAAGGCAAGCTGAAGAATGGCTCGCAGATCCAGTTGGCGTCCAGTGGTGCCTATCCGTCGACCGAACATACGTTGGCCGCGCTATCGCTGCTACTCAACGGTGGTGGTGTGGGCCAGATCCAGGACATCACCAAGGCGTTGAGCACCGGCTTCACCGGTCGTGAGCAGGACTTGAGAAGCCTTCTCGGACAGCTCGATAAATTCGTCAGCTACGTCAACGACCAAAAATCCGACATCATCGCCGCAACGGACAGCCTCAACAATCTGGTCGGTCAGTTCGCCGACCAGAAGCCGGTGATCGACAAGGCCCTCAAGACGATCCCTGGCGCGTTGACAGTGCTGAAAGACGAGCGAAACAACCTCGCCGACGCGTTGGGGGATGTGAGTAAATTCGGCGCGCTTGCGGCCGACTCGGTGAACCGCACCAAGGCAAGCCTGGTCAATGAGCTGAAGGACCTCGGCCCCGTACTGCAGTCACTGGCCGACGCCGGCCCGGCTCTGACCCGCTCGCTGGGTTTCTTCGGAACCTTCCCATTCCCCACGGGCACGCTCAGCAAATGGCTTCGAGGCGACTACGCGAACTTGACCGCGGTGATCGACTTGACGCTGAGCCGGCTAGATGCGTCGTTGTTCACCGGCACCCGGTTCGAGTGCAATCTGACCGAGCTGGAACTGCAGTGGGGCCGCACCATCGGCCAGATGCCCAGCCCGTGCACGGCCGGCAGCCAGTACAACCCTGGTAACCCGCTGGTTGTGCCTTACCACTGGAATCAGGGGCCGTGACATCGTGTTGACCAAACGAACGAAAATCCAGTTGATGATTTTTGCGGCGGTCAGCCTGATCGCGGCCAGCATCATGGTTTTTGCCTACATGCAGGTGCCCACCGTGTTTTTCGGGGTCGACCGTTATTCGGTCACAGTCCAGCTGGCGCAGGCGGGCGGGCTGTACCCGGGCGGAAACGTCACCTACCGGGGAGTCGAGGTCGGTCGAGTGCAAGCGGTACGCCTGAACAGCACGGGCGCCGAGGCGGTGCTGCAGCTGGATTCGGACATCCACATTCCGGCCGACCTCAACGCTCAGGTGCACAGCGTGTCGGCAGTTGGGGAGCAATATCTCGAGCTGCTGCCACGCACCGCCCGGGGGCCATCGCTGAAGAACGGCGACGTGATCCCGGTCGACCGCAGCTATATCCCGCCGGATATCAATTCGCTGTTGGAGGCGACCAATCGAGGCCTGACAGCGATCCCGCGCACGAACCTCAAAACGTTGGTCGACGACTCATACGTAGCCTTCGGCGGGCTTGGTCCTGAGCTTTCGCGGCTGGTGAAAGGGACAACCAATCTTGCGATCGACGCCCACAAGAACCTGGACTCGCTCCTCACGTTGATCGACGAATCCAAGCCGGTGCTCGACAGCCAGACCCGATCCTCGGATGCGATTCAGGCGTGGGCCGCCCACCTGGCGACCATCACATCGCAGCTGCGCGACAACGACTCCGCTGTCGCGGGGCTGCTGCACACTGGCGGGCCGGCGGCCGACGAGGCCCGGCAATTGTTCGACCGGCTGAACCCGACGTTGCCGATAGTGCTGGCCAATTTGGTCAGTGTTGGGCAGGTGGGTGTCAACTACCGGGACAATCTGGAATCCTTGCTCGTCGAGCTGCCCCAGGGTGCGGCCGATATTCAAGCTGTGGGTGTCGCCAACCACAACACCAAGCAGGATTACCTCGGTGCGTTCCTGAGCTTCAACCTGAACCTCAACTGGCCACCGGCGTGCACTACCGGATTCCTGCCGGCCCAGCAGCAGCGGGGCACCGCCGCGGAGGACTATCCTGAGACTCCCAAGGGGGACTTTTACTGCCGGGTGCCGCAGGACTCGATGCTCAATGTGCGTGGCGCGCACAACTATCCGTGCGAAACCCGCCCCGGCAAACGCGCCCCGACGGTCAAGTTGTGTGAGAGCGACCAAGCATACGTTCCGCTGAACGACGGCTGGAACTGGAAAGGCGATCCGAACGCGACCTATACCGGGCAGGGCGTCCCGCACTATAGGCCGGGCGAGGAGCCGCCCGGGCAAGTGCCGCCTCCGGCCCCGCTGGGTCCACCACCACCGCCGCTAGCGGCCCTCCAGTACGATCCGGCGACCGGCATGTACCACGGACCCGACGGGCGTATGTACACACCCGCCGACCTCGCCCGAGGTGCCACAAAGGAGCAAACATGGCAGAACATGCTGATGCCGAGCGCCACGAAGTGAGCGAAGCAAACAACCTGCAAACATCTCCTGCGGCCACCGAGTTGCTGGACGTCCAAGCTGATGACGCTGAAGATTACGACGCAGCTACTGATGACGACGTCGACGACGCGTCCCGCGACGCTGCGTCGGGCAGGAAGCCGATTTCGCCGGTGCGGCTGGCGACGGCGTGCGGGTTGGTCATGGTGGTCGGCTTGGCGGCTCTCGGAGGGTGGTTCGAGTTTCGCGCGCATCAAGCAATTCGAGCCGAACAGCAGCGCCAATTGTTGCTTCAAGTCGGGCGCCAAGGCGCGCTGAACCTGACGACGATTGACTGGCAACACGCTGATGCCGATGTACAGCGCGTCCTGGACTCCGCGACGGGGGCTTTCCACGACGACTTCTCCACGCGATCGAAACCTTTCGTGGAACTGGTGAAGAAGGTGCAGTCGAAGTCGGTGGGAACGGTCACCGAAGCGGGTCTGGAGTCACAGTCGGGCGATGAAGCCCAAGTGCTGGTGGCAATATCCGTTGACACCACGAGTCTTGCTGCTCCCGAACAAGATGTGCGGCATTGGCGCATGCGAATCGCGGTCCAAAAGACCGGCACCGACGCGAAAATCTCCGACGTTGTGTTCGTGTCTTGATGAATCCGCAAAAGGCCAAGCGTCGAGGACTGAGTCGACGAAGCAGCAAAGGAACCATCGCCGTGAGGGTTGAAGCCGTTTCCGCCAGCGAGCTGGACGAAGCTAGCCTCGTCGAGGAGACGGGCGATCAGGCCGAGCCCGGAATAGGCGGACCCCAGGACCAGGGCGATGCCCGTAGCGCTTCGGAGAGCAGCGGCGCTCGCGCATCGCAGGAGACGTCTGGCCGCCACACCGAAAGCGAAGACCCTGCGCCAGCAGAGGAGACGGCTGGCGGCGAGGTCGAAACCGAAGACGCCAGCGCTAGCCAGTCCCCAGCCGCTAAGCGCCGCACCAACTGGTCGCGGACGGTGGTTTTCGGGGTGTTACCCGTCCTGGCGCTGCTGCTTGCGGCGGGTGTCGGGGTTGCGAAGTGGCAAGACACATCCACGCGGATGTCCGGACGTGCCAGCATGGAATCAGTGACGGCCGCCAGGGAGTCCACCGTTGCTCTGCTGTCGTATCAGCCCGACAGCGTCGAGAAAGATCTGGGCGCCGCCCGCGACCGGTTGACCGGAAAGTTCAAGGACTCCTACTCACAGCTGGTCCACGACGTGGTGATACCCGGCGCGAAGAAAGACCACATCGCGGCAGTAGCCACCGTCCCCGCTGCCGCTTCAGTGTCAGCGACTGCAAATCACGCGGTCGTCTTGGTGTTCGTGGACCAGACGGTGACCATCGGCAACGATGCACCCGCGCAGACTTCATCCACCGTCCGAGTGACCTTGGACAACGACCGGGGTCGCTGGTTGATCTCCTCGTTCGATCCCGTCTAGGAAAACCCGGTGGCTCAGGGGGATAGCTGCCGTGACTTCACAGAGTGGCTCTGGTTGGACCGAAATTCTGGCAAAGCGTATAAGGGGGCTGGAAGAGGCCAGCGCATCCCTGTGCTCTCAGGATATAGGTGGTGCCGGGCTGATAAGGGTAGCGAACCTCTGCTGGACTCTGACCGTTCTTCGACGCGCATTCTCCCTGCGAATCTCCGCCCGCTACGGACAGGCATACCACCGACAAGTTTGGCTGCGCTTCCATCGTGCAGGGCCCCGGTTGCAGAGTGGCCGACACGAGGCTGAGGCCGGACACTTGGACAACGTTCGGCGGCGTGAGTATGAAGGAGCAACTTCCCTTTTCGTCACCATCCGATGGTGACGCCTGCGATGTGCCAGCCAGGCAACCGGCGACGAGCGCCGTTACGCTGACAGCTCGCAACACCGCGAAATAGCGAATCATTTAGCGATTATATTGTTAGTCCTGCACAGGCTGGCCATTTTCGCTGGAAAGGCTGTAAACCGGTCGACACACCGGGTCGGTTGTGGCCGATCGCCCGCGTCAGCCTGAATACGCTTAGGGCCTAGGCACGCCTTGGCCGGCCAGCCGCCCTAGCGGGGGCATCGATTCATGGAGAGTTGCCTGCTCCGCTGCGCTGAGCGCGTTCAGCATCGTAACAAGTTGGCCGCGCCGAAGGGCCAGCGATTCGCAACATACCGAGTCGCCATGCGATGTGATCCTGACGAGAACCCCCCGCAGGTCTGCCGGGTCAGGTGACCGGGCGACGAACCCCAGTCTCTCTAACCGACGAATGGCCACTGTCGTCGTGGGGGTGCGGACACATTCGTGAGCGGCCAACGCAGTCATCCGCATGGGCCCGTACTCGCGCAACGTCATCAGAATCGACAGTTGCGCTAGCGTGAGATCGCCTGCGTGGACGCCCCCGGGCGTTCGACGGCCCAGCACCAAGAACACGTTGAACAACGCTTGGTGCAACCGCTGGGCGAGATCGTTGGCCGGGTGGCCTGGCGTCGGATCATCTGGCGAACTCTCGCACGCCGTAACAGCCCGCAGCGCGGTCTGGCTGCTGGTTTCATGTGATGGCACCGCTGGATCTTATCCGCTATATAGTTTAATGTCTTCATATGGCGATGACCGTGCGGAGGTCTCGACCGGGTACCGGTTGTCAACGGATCGGTGGAGGAAAAGCAGGCTCTTCGTTCGCGACGCCAGCTTCGAAGTGTCGCAAGGCGTTGGCCGCCTTGTTCTTGGTCGCCTTAGCGCAAATACCAGCACCCCTTGCGTATGCCGCCCCGGCGCCGGAGGTCGAGTATCTCTATGACGTTGCCGTACGGCGACATTACGACTTTCCGAATCAAGACGCCGTCGGCTATGGACACGGAATCTGCGACAAGGTCAGCCGGGGCGAAAGCTACGGCCAGGTCATGGGTGATGTGAAGACTGACGTCACCCCCCGCGACGAGTTCGCGGCTAATTACCTGGTCTCATACGCGGTCAACTTGCTGTGTCCTGACTTGATATGGCAACTGCGGCAGTCGGCGGCGGGTTACCGACTCCCGGACGGCGCGGGTGCACCCGATACCTATTACTGAAAGCGGCTGAGCGTCAACACTTTCAGGTGTGATCGGCCAACCGGGCACCACGCTGTGCTAGACAGTCTCCTAACGGTTCGATGCGCGGACCGGCTGAAATCGCGGGATTCAGTTGTGCTGGGCTGCAACGCAACTGCGCCCGATAGCCTTAAAGCTTGAGGGCGGTCGGAGGCTCGATGGTTCCTTTGAAAACCGTTGCGGTGCCCTCGGGATTGACCTGGCGGGCAACGAAACAGCCAGCGCCCATCCACCCTTGATGAACGTATGGGTTGAACCGCAACCAGGTCCCGGGCGCGCCACACGCGGCCGGCAGTCCCTTGACCCGCTCCAGCGCCTCCCGCACCCCCCAGCCGCTGATCGGCTCGGCACGGCGCAACGCGTCGACGGCTATTCGAGCGCTGTCGTATCCGTATAGCGGAAGGTAATAGTCCGGCCGGCGGCTGTACCGAGCTGCGAACCTGTCGAGGAAACGCTGCCCCACGGGGTTACGCTCGTCGTACTGGTCGAGCCCAATGAAGTTGCGCAACTGGTACATCCAATCTCGGCTGTAGTAGACCGCCGGAAAGTTCAGCACACCGTAGAACGGTCGGACATAGTCGACCTTCTCCATCGCATCGTTGATACCCCATAGCCCATAGCCGAAGCCCAGCGCGATGATCGCGTCCGCACCGCTGGCCTTAGCCTGTTCGAGGGCGTCGGTCTTGTCGCATTCGAGTTGCGGGACCCAGAACTGGCCACGAATGTCGATGTCGAACACCTCGGCGGCGTCGTGGAGGAACTTCAGGTACCCCTTGCCGATGAGACTGTTCTCGACCACAGCGAACACCGACCGGATGCCGTCGTGGTGCATGATGCTGGACGTGGTTAGCGTTTCGTCGGCGAAGCCGGCGTTGTTGAGCGCGAAACCCCAATGGCTTAACGCCTCGTCGCTTCCGGCCCACGACATGTATGGGATCTTGCGGTCGACCGGCGCCGCCTCGACATAGCGTCGGAGATCGGCGACGTTCTCCGAGATCAGCGGGCCGAGGACCAGCACGCAACCGGTCTCGACGAGCTCTTTGTAGGCGTCGATAACTGCCCGCACCGATCCTCGGGGCAAGCCCGAAATTTGTCGGACGACGAGTTCGATCGGGCGATCGATGAGGCCGCGTTCATGAGCGTCAGAGAAGGTGAGCTCGACTGCTCCGCGGTAGTCGTCCCAGATGCTGTACTGATCAAGGGGCGGCATCGGCATCCAATCCCAAAGAATGCCGACGTTGATCGCATTTGCTCCCGACATGTGAGGTGATCCTTCCGGCTTGCGGGGTCGATTTCGATGGACGTCCTGCCCGGCGCGGAATGGCATCGAAGGGTTTCGGCTGAGTCGCGGTTTGGATGCGCGAGGGCATCTGACCCCGTTATCGCTACTCCTTCCGACACCGTGGCGTGGCCTGTGCTCACGGTCACAGTATGTGTCTGTCGGCGGATCAGAAACCGCACGTGACACTTCATACCCTCGCTATGGGATCGCTCCTCCTTCGAGGTGCAGCAGTCGGCATGGTTTATCGGGTCGTGCTCGGCGTAGAGAGGAAGCGGTCGATGAGAAGTTTCATCATGCTCGCCGCTTTGGCTGCGTCGATGTCGGGATCGCGCACCTGCAACGTCTTTGATGCGTCGATAAGACCGATCAGCACCGCCGCGGCCATCTCCGAATCAAGTTCGCGGTCGATTTCCCCGCGGGACTGGGCTTGGCGAACGGTGTCTGCCAGCAACCGCTTCATACCGCGAGTCTGGTTATGTAGCGCCCGAGCCATTGCCGGATTGCGCGGCGCCTCCGCGAGCATCTCGAACAGCAGGACAGCGCTGTGCTCACCAGCCCATTGCCGGATCCGGTTCATTTCCGACGGTAGGGCATTGAGGATGGAACCTTCGCCGCTGATAAGTGTTTCGAGCCGCCTGCTCGCCTCCGCGAGTTTCACTTCGGCCAAGGCCGAGATGATGGCTTCTTTGCTGGGAAAGTAGTGGTAGAGATGGCCGGGGCTGATTCCCGCCTCTGCGCATATTTGGGCGATCGTTGCGCCCCGAAGACCGCTGCGCGTAAAACAGCGTTCCGCTGCAGCCATGATCTCGCGGCGCTTCTGCTCGTGTTTGACGGGATCGACTGTTCTCATACGGGTGCGCAAGACCTTCTGCGGGTGGGGCTTCGGCGACGCTACCAGCAGGCGCTGGTTGGCGGGTGGTGAGCGCAGCCGAGGCTTTCAAGCAATTGAAAGTTTATTGATAGTGCCGCGTCAGCGCTTTATGCTAGAGCGATTAATCTAATAAAGCCGGGCCGCTGCCCTGGCCTGCCCGGGCGGCTGTGCTGGCCGGGGAAGTTGGCTTCCAACGAGAGCGGGTGGCTATCACGTCAGGCGCGGATTCGACCGACACCCGGGTCAGGCTCGGCAGCACCGGCCCATCAGTGTTTCCCATCGCGCTGGGGTGTATGGGCATGTCGGGCATGTACGGTGCGGCATCGGATGAGCAAGGTATCGCGACCATTCGATCGGCAATTGATCGTGGTGTGAATCTCATTGATACGGGCGACTTTTACGGCATGGGGCATAATGAAATGCTGGTCGGCCGAGCGATCGCCGATCGGCGTGATGAGGTGTGCATCTCGGTGAAGTTCGGTACTTTGCTCGGGCCGGATGGGATGTATACGGGTCTGGATGCCCGGCCTCAGGCCGTAAAAGCGTTCGCCGCCTACAGCCTGCGACGGCTCGGTACAGACATCATCGACATCTACCGGCCGGCGCGGCTGGATCCCGCCGTGCCCGTCGAGGACACGGTCGGCGCGATCGCCGAGCTCGTCAAGGCAGGATATGTCAAACACATTGGGCTGTCCGAAGTCGGGCCGGAGACCATCCGTCGCGCGCACGCAGTGCATCCCATTGTCGACGTGCAGATCGAGTACTCGCTCATAAGCCGCGGACCGGAGCAGAAAATTTTCCCTCTGCTGGCCGAGCTGGACATCGGCGCCACGCTCTACGGGGTGCTGTCGAAGGGGCTATTGACCGGACGCGGCGAACCGACGCAGCCACGCGATGTACGTGCGTTCTTTCCACGCTTCTCGCCGGAAAATGTCGCTCACAATACGTCGGCGATAGGCACTTTCGCGGCCTTGGCGAAGGACCGCGGACAGTCGTCGGCGCAACTCGCGATTGCGTGGGTTTTGGCCAAGCAACCAATGTTCGTACCACTCCTGGGTGCGCGCACCCCCGATCAGCTGAACGATCTGCTGGGCGCCCTGGAGCGGCCGCTGTCGCGTGCGGAGGCCGACGAGGTCGAGGGTGCCATCTCGCCCGACGCCATCGCGGGCGACCGCTATCAGCCCGAACAGATGGCCAACCTAGACAGTGAGATTTAGAACGCAGCAGCAGATCTCACACTCGAGATCGCAGAAGAAGGGCGCAGAAACCAATGATCCTAGTGACGGCGGCCAACGGCCATCAGGGCAAGCACTTGGTGCCCAAGCTTGTGGCGGCAGGGCTGCCCGTACGGGCCAGTGTGCGATCCCAATCATCGGCCGAGGAACTGCGCGCCCTGGGCGTCGCCGACGTTGTCGTCGGCGACATCAGCGATCGCATCGTGTTGGACGAGGCGATGGACGGCGTCGAGAAGGTCTATCACGTCTGCCCCACCGCACATCCCAGACAACGCGCCATCGGGTTCGCCACGGTCAACGCCGCGCGCGCGGCCGGTGTGCACCATTTCGTCTACAGCTCGGTGCTGCATTCGATCAGCACGGCCTTCCCCCAGCATGAGATGATGCGCGACGTCGAGGAGCATCTGCTCTCCTCAGACCTGGAATTCACGATTCTGCAGCCGGCCAACTACATGGCGCCCATCATGGTGAAATCGGCGTTCGAGGCCGGGGTGTATGCGTTTCCCTTCGCGTTCGAGCGCCGTCAATCCCTCGTGGATCTCGCTGATGTCACCGACGTCGCGCTCACGGTGCTCGCGAATAGTGAGGCGCACGTTGCGGCCACCTATGAGCTGGTCTCGCCCGGACGTTTCACCGCCTACGATCTGGCGGACATCATCAAGGAGGTCACCGGCCGGCCGATCACGCTTGAACGGGTCGACGCTCAAGCCATCATTTGGGGGTTCTTCGGTGATCCGGCCCAGTTTCCGCACGAGACTTACGTTTTCACGTCGATCTTCAAACGCCTGTCCTCCCATGATTTTCCCGGCAATCCCAACGTGTTGACCTGGCTACTCGGCCGGGAACCGACGACCTTCGAGGGGTTCGTCCGCCGCGAATATGAGGCATATCAGCAGACGCAGACAATCGAGGTCTCGCACTCGCGCTGAGCGAACTTCAGCGGACGGTGAAGAAGCGTGCCGCCTGCTCGATCGACTCGGAGGTGGGCCGCGGTTGCCATCCAAGCTCGCGAACCGCTTTCGTGTGGTCCATGGGCGACATGATGTCAAGCAGCCGCAGGCTGGTGGTGGATAAGAGGAGATCCCGGCCCATCAGGCGAGCTGCGACATCACCCACGCGCGCCATTGCGTTCATGACGGGCATTGGCAGACCCACGCGTGGGGGTCTAGCACCCGCCGCCCGGGCGGCCAGGGTGAGCACGTCCTGCATTTCCATGTAACTCTCGGAGACGATGTAGCGCTCGCCGACACGACCCCGTTCCGCGGCGAGGATGAGCGCCTCCGCGGCATCCTCGATACCGACAGACTCGGTGGCCAGGGTCTTCGGATATAGCGGCATCCTGCCCCTGGCCGCGGCGGCCACCAGGGATCCATGGGGAGTTGGCTGCCAGTCACCGGGACCGTAAGTGTTGGCGACACACATTGCGACGGCGGGCAATCGGCCCTCTCTGGCGCACTGCAACACCAGGTTTTCCGCCTCTACCCGAGATCGAATGTAGCCGCCACCGAGCTCAAACCAGTCGTTGGGATCGTCCTCGGTTGCCGGCCGGTCCCGCCGGATGCCAATGGTTCCAATGGTGCTGGTGAAGACGAACTTACGAAGATCGGCGCTTGCCGCAATGTCCAGCACTCGACGCAGGCCGAAAACGTTGGTGCGGATCAGCGGTGCAGGATCGCGCAGCCATGCGCGGGTGTCGACTACGCAGTAATACACGACATCGCATCCGTCGATGGCGGAGGCGACCGCCGCCTCGTCGAAGATGTCGCCGTAGAAGCGGTGAACCCGGAGATCGTCGATTCCCACGGTGGAACTTGTCGGCCGCAGCATTACGCGGACCGACTCACCACGGGCTATCAGCCGTCGGGTCACGTGGGAGCCGAGGAAGCCGCTCGCGCCGATGACGAGTTTGGGTGTTGCGGTCACATCGGTCTACTCAGATCAGAAGTCGACGAGGGCACGGCCGCCGTGATAGTTGTCGATGTCGGCGAGAGTGCGAACCCCGATCCTGGCCGCCACGACGGTCGCCACCGCGTTGAGAGCATGTGCTGCGGTCGCGTGGCAGCCGATCACCGAGTGTTCTTCGTCTGGCTTTCCGACGGTGATGTGGGCTGTCAGCGTGGGTTCGCCGATCAACTCGATTGTGTAGCCCTGGACGTTCGGCCAATCGGGTGCCAAGTCCGGATCCATTCGGGTGCAGTGCTCCACAGTGATCGCGCGCCGACCGTTGTAGTAGGCGTCGACACCCATGCGAATCGCTGCGATGGTTCCAGCAGCGAGATGGCCGGAGGCAACCGTCAGGTCGCGTTCGGTCGTCACGGTCGTGCGGAACGGCCGCACGTCGCCCAGTCCGAGACCAAGGCCGTCGGCGAGGATGTGAGCGGCCCCGACATAGAGACTGCGAACGATCTCCAGGTTGGTCATCAAAGGCGACGTGTCGTCGGGGGACGCGCCGAAACCCATCACGTCGAACATTAGATGGTGGCTCGCATAGTCGCTGTAGTAAAGCGATTCGGCGATGCGAATACGCTCGGTTCGGTGACACACGCGCGACAGCAGCACGGGCAAACCGACTCGGCCATGAAGCCCGGAAACAGGCCCAACCCCAGAAAACTGGAATTCCCTGCTGCGCAAGCATTCTCGAAGGCGCGACCGAGTTCAGGGTCGACGACGTGGGGGTTCTGGAAGGGCGTCGGTGTGGCGATCACGTTCTTGCCCGAGGCCAGCAATTCGACGATATCTGCGGCGCATTGTTGGGTGTCCGACTCGGCTGCGCCCATGTAGAGCACGACGTCGGCCTGGGTCGCGATTATCTCGTCGCGGTCGGTGGTGGTCAGTACGCCGACGGGGACGGTTCCGCAAAGCGTGCCCGCGTCTTGCTTGGCCTTCGCGTCGCTGTAGACCTTGACCGCTACCAATTCAAGGTCGGGACGCTGAGCGATCTGACGCACCGATGATGAGCCGGTGACACCCGTTCCCCATTGGATAACTTTGTACCGCAACGACTTCTCCTCGGAGCTTGGCGACGCCACACGAATCAAGCGGTCACTGATTGGCTTGTTGCTGGACGAAGAACTCGGCCAGTGGTTCGCTCATATCCGCCTGCGCCCCTATTCCATACGTCGAGCCGACCAACCCCACTTTTGCCCTCGAGGGAGA
>NZ_JBKQQD010000224.1:0-2537 GCF_052144515.1 Mycobacterium sp.
GACGGTTTCCAGGTCGGCGGCCTCAGCTGCGGGGCGCTGCTGCTCGATAGCATCGGCGAGAGGGACATCGTCGGGAAAGGGACCACTGTCGCTCACTTGAGTCAACCTACTCCGACGCTTATGACTCCTCATACTTCCGTCGGGGCGCGCTATGCCCCGCCGCCGGTGCCGACATATGGGAGCGCAGCGCTTCCGCGCGGGGTCGCGGTCAGGTCAGTTCTCCGATTCGACCCACATCCTGGTATTGATGCATTGTTCGCGCGAGTGCCTCGTCAACAAAGGCGTCGATGACCCCGACCCGGTCGACGACAACCTGCACATCGCTGAGTAGCCGCTGAAACTCCTCGTCATCGCCAAGCAGGTTGATCTGCTCCACCGTGCCCCGCAGCAGAATGAAGCCGCGAAGGTCTCTGTCGTTTTGCGGAAGAACTGCCACGTCAAAGCGGTCGATCCGCCCCTCATCCTGAAGACGTCTCCAGTAGTGCATCGACTTGTTGAATAGTTCGAGGGCGCGCTTCTCGTCGCCCTCCACCATGTCTCCCCAACCTATGAATAAACCAGCCACGGCCATTCCCCGTTCCGCTGTGGAAAGCCGACATGTTCCGAAATTCCCTGACCTAAGGAGTCCCGTGACGAATCTATGCTCCGCCCCGCGTGGTCCACCGGATAGGGCCTTTCGTCCCCAGGTCCGCCCTGGTGGCGACTTGGTGCAGCCCCTGCCGGTCGATCAGCGCGAAGACAACCCGT
Source organism: Mycobacterium sp. (assembly GCF_052144515.1). GTDB lineage: Bacteria > Actinomycetota > Actinomycetes > Mycobacteriales > Mycobacteriaceae > Mycobacterium. The sequence continues at coordinate 748 of NZ_JBKQQD010000224.1, forward strand.
TCGCTGGCTAGGTCGCCGCGGCCTCGAAAAATGCCATGCATGACCGGGTCGGCACGGTCTAGGTTCATCATGTCCGATCGCTCGTTGCGCCGGCGATCCTGTTCCACGCGGGCGCCCCGCAGCATCGCGACTTCGTAATACAAGTGAACCTTCGCCATCTCGGCGAGCTCTGCCGTAGTCGGCGGTGTTCTGATCATGCGCGAACGGTACGCCCGAAGCGACCACCGAACCGTGTGGCCCGGTGGTCGTTTCGGTTGGTCAGTCGTTGAGCCCGTCCAGCTCGTCGGCCGTCTCGATGATCATCGCCGCGAACCGGCGCGCCTGTCGGCCAGGACGAACAGCGACCACCTGAGGGTGCCGTCACCGCGCTACACGCCGTCACATACACGGTGGAGTCAGCGCCACCACCGCTGGCGACAGCGGCACGGTTAGCGCGAGGTTGTTCCGAACGGAACACCTGCCGGCGGGGCGGGCGGGTCGCCAGGCTGGGTCCTGGCGGGTGTTCAATGGACGGCGCCCCCGCAGCCTCCGGGCGGAGCGAGCGGCGGGACGGGGCCGCCGTTGTCAATCACGGCAGACATGGTGCGGTGGCTGTCGTGCGGTTCCCTCGCGTTCATGGCCGCTGTGGTGGTGGTCCCGCTCATGGTCGAAGTTTAGTAATCCCATCTGTTGATAACTCAGGCAGGTAGACAGACTGGGGCCGGTTCACCAGGCCAGGAGAGGCGCGGGATCATAGATAACCATGCTGCAATGGGAAACAGTGGACGAGAACGCGACCTACCCGTTCGAGCGCTACCGTGCGATCAGCGGCAAGCATGAATACCGGGTCTTCCACGACCCCACCGGGGCAGCAAGCCAAGACCTCCCGTGGATTCTGGTGGTCCGGGAGGCGCCGGAGGGTGGCGTCTCGACGCACGTCCACCACGGCGCCTACAGCACCATCGACTGGGCGAAGCGACACGCTGAGCTATGGGAAGGCCCGCCACCGCAGTGACGGGCCGCTGAGCTGCGTGGTCATCTCGCCTATGCAGGGCCGACCGTGGTGCTCAAGGCCATAGTTGCCGAGCGCTCGTCCAGCAGCGCGTCTATCCGCGCCGTATTTGGCGTGCGACCTTCTGCCTCACGGGCCATCTTGCGAATCGCGAGAAACAGTCGCAGTTCGCAGTCGATCACCTCGAGGTCGCGCATGCGCGCTCTCCTAAATATTTCCGTTTCCACCAAAGGCGAGAGCGCTGCCGCTCGCTCGTCGAGCAGCTTGTCTATGTGCGCAGTACTAGGCATCCGGTCACACAACTCGCGCGCCACGCGCCACGCCCGGGCCAGTAGCCGAAGTTCGGCGTCGATGGTCTCAATGTCATGCACGCGGGCTCTCCTAAATGTTTCCGTTTCCACCGAAGGTGAGAGCGCTGCCGCTCGCTCGTCGAGCAGCTCGTTCTATGTGCGGTGCTCGGTGGGCGGCCGTTCAAAGTGGCGAGCCATGAGCACCGCCAACAGCTCGTCCTGGTTGGGAACGTCGAGTTGATTGCCGCAATGACTATTCTTCCGGCGCGGTTCAGCGATGTCTGTCCGCCGACCAGCCGGTGCGCGGGATGAATCGCGCGTCCCCCGATTGGGGGAAACGGCGGCAACGCTACTGGGTAATTCTGTTTAGTGATTTTCCAGGCAGCTGGTCACGCCCGGGATCACCAGCGGTCCCACCAGCCCGATGCCGTCGCGCACCCGGACGGCAAGATGCGGGACGCCCCGGCTGTGCAGGTCGCGCACCATGCGAGGGTCGGCGACGAGGGAGT
>NZ_JBKQQD010000225.1:0-6063 GCF_052144515.1 Mycobacterium sp.
CTGAACTTCAACCGCGCCGGCCACAAGGCCAACGTGCCGCTCACCAACGCCCTCGACGACGGCCTGGGGCCCGATCGGCGCACCGAGTCCGCGGGCTTGTGGCGCAATCCGGCCGGCGCCGGCACCGCCAAAGCGCCGGGCCTGCTTCGCATGCTAAGGGTCTACCGCGACTACGCCCACGACTCCAACATCAGCTACGGCGAATTCGGCAGCGCCAACCAGCTGGACATCTGGCGGCGTTCCGACCTCGATCCAACCGGCAAGGCCCCGGTGCTCTTCCAGATCCCCGGCGGCGCGTGGACGACGGGAAACAAACGCGGACAGGCACACCCGTTGATGAGCCACCTCGCCGAGCTCGGCTGGATCTGCGTCGCGGTCAACTACCGGCACAGCCCGCGCAACACCTGGCCCGCCCACATCGTCGACGTCAAGCGCGCCCTCGCCTGGGTCAAACAACATGTCGCCGACTACGGCGGTGACCCAAACTTCATTGCCATCACCGGCGGTTCGGCCGGCGGCCACCTGTCATCGCTGGCGGCGCTGACACCCAACGACCCGCAATTCCAGCCGGGCTTCGAAGACGCCGACACCCGGGTGCAGGTGGCGGTGCCGTTCTACGGAGTCTACGACTTCACGCGTTTCAATGACGCGATGCATCCGATGATGCCGGCGCTGCTGGTGAAATCAGTGATGAAACAACGACCGTCGACGAACCTGGAGTTATACCGCACCGCGTCACCGGTCAACCACGTCTCCGCGGACGCTCCCCCGTTCTTCGTGCTGCATGGCCGCAATGACTCGCTAGTTCCCGTCGAGCAGGCGCGCGCGTTCGTCGCTGCGCTGACGGAAGTCAGCAAGCAGCCCGTCGCCTACGCCGAATTGCCGTTCACCCAGCACGCTTTCGACATCTTCGGGTCGGCGCGCGCGGCGCACACCGCGGTCGCCGTCGAGCAATTCCTGGCGCAGGTTTACGCCGACGCCAAGCTATGACTTCGGCCGCACGCCGGCGGCGCGATACACAAATTCCGGAGTCACGCGGAACCGCAGCGAGGTGGCGGGCAGCTGCTGCAGCGCGTCGGCGGGAATCGTCTTCTTGTAGTTCAGCTTCATCGATCCGCTGAAGGAAGGGTCCACCCCGTGCAGGTCGATGTCGATCTGCAGGCCTTTGTCGCTGATGGTCGCCCGCGCCGGCCCCTTACTGGTGTCCCAGGGGCAGTCGATGGACCGCAGCTTGGCGTCGCCCCATGTGGGGAAGGTGGCGACGACCCGTGCCGTGCTGAAGCCGAACCCGCCCGTGTAGCGCGCGATGCCCGTGGCCGACCGGACCCCCGGGACGTGCCCGCTGAAGCGTCGGCTCACGCCGACCTTGCCGGCGGCGAAGATGACCCCCTCGGCTTCAAGTTCGTCACGCAGGTCGGGGGGCAGGTTGCCCATTTCGGACCAGTTGCGGAAGAAGCCGAACACGCCAAAGAACGTAACCGAGTCGTCGAGCGCGTGCACGCAGGTTTACTGAACCGTCACCATGGCCGTGTACGCGCACGTCGGTTTGGGGTCCTTGCCGACGATGCTGGCATAGGACGTCGTGATCGTCGTCGTCCCCGGTTTCAGCGCGCTGAACGTCCACATTTCGGTGCCGGGCGCGCCCAGCGCGTCGGAGGTCGGCTGCACGAATTCGTGGCTGTTCTGCTTGAGGACCGACGGATCGCCGATCTGGGTCTCGGGCTTCCACCGGTATGGCGTCGAGTAGTTCGAGCCCAACTTCACGTCGAGCGTGTTGCCGACGGCCAGGGTGATGTTTTGCGTGATGGCGCTCTGCCGGAGCACGTCGTCCATGGGGACCTGGAGAATTTTGGTCGACGGCGGGTTCCGGGATGCGAAGTGGCAGCCCGCCACCAATGACGATGCGAGCACGACGACTGCCACCAGCAGCCTGATCTTCACGCGACCCCCCCTTCGCTCCGCACCGAACCTAATCTTCCAGGCCGGCCTCCGCACGCGCGCCTCCGCGTTTGCTGATATCGCCTGCGCTATCGCTTTTGTGACGCCTGTGGCAACTGCCCAAGCCGTCGCCGGCGAGACCCCAGCCGCACAAGTGTGAGCGGGTTCGGCAGGATTGGGGTGGTGTTTGGCCTCGTCCTCATCGTCGCGCTCGTGTCCACCGTCATCGTGGGGACCGTCATCGGTCGGCGCTACCGCGTCGGGCCCCCGCTGCTGCTCATCCTGCTCGGCGCGCTCCTGGGTTTGATCCCGCAGTTCGGCCATGTCCACATCAACGGCGAGATCGTGCTGCTGCTGTTCCTGCCGGCGATCCTGTACTGGGAGGGCCTGAACACCAGCATTCGCGAGATCCGGGCGAACCTGCGCATCATCATCTTCCTCAGCGTCGCCCTGGTGATCGCCACCGCGGTGGCGGTGTCGTGGACGGCGCGAGCCTTGGGCATGGAATCGCACGCGGCGGCGGTCCTGGGCGCCGTGCTCTCCCCCACCGACGCCGCCGCCGTGGCCGGCCTCGCGAAACGGCTGCCGCGCCGGTCGGTAACCGTGCTGCGCGCCGAGAGCCTCATCAACGACGGCACCGCACTCGTGCTGTACGCCGTCACTGTCCACGTCGCGATCGGCGGGGCCGCGATCACCCGGGCCGATCTCGTTGGCCGGTTCGTCTCCTCCTACCTGGGCGGAATCGCCGCGGGGCTGCTGGTCGGCGGGGCGGTGATACTGGTGCGCAAACGAATCGACGCGCCCCAGGAGGAAGGTGCGTTGAGCCTGCTGACGCCGTTTGCGGCGTTCCTGCTGGCCGAAATAATCGACTGCAGCGGTGTGGTCGCCGTCCTGGTGGCGGCCTTGGTCCTCGCCTACGCCGGGCCCGTGGTGATCCGCGCCCGTTCCCGCATGCAGTCCTACGCATTCTGGGACATGGCGACATTCCTGATCAACGGCTCGCTGTGGGTGTTCGTCGGAGTCCAGATCCCGAATGCGGTGCACGGCATATCGGCCGTCGACGGCGGATTGCGCCATGCAGCATTCATCGCCCTGGCCGTCACAGGCGTCGTGATCGTGTCCCGATTCTTCTGGGGCGAACTGACCACCGCGTTGCTGCGCCTCCTGGACCGCCGCGAGGCGCAGCGCGCCCGTCGGGTCACCTGGCGGATGCGTTTCGTCACCGCCTGGGCGGGATTCCGCGGCGCGGTCTCCCTTGCCGCGGCGCTGGCCGTCCCGACCACCACGCTCAGCGGCGCGCCCTTCCCCGACCGCAGCCTGCTCATCTTCATCGTGGTCGTCGTCATCCTCGTGACCGTGCTGGTCCAGGGGACCACGCTGCCCGCCGTCGTTCGCTGGGCGCGCATTCCCGACGACGTCACCTACGCCGAGGAAGTGCAGCTCGCCCGCAATCGGGGCGCGCAAGCCGCACTCGCCGCCCTGCCGCTGGTCGCCGACGAGGTCGGCATCAGTGACGATCTGCTGCAGCGCCTGCAGAAGGAATACGAAGAAAAGTCAGCGCTGGTCCTGGCCACCGAAGACGGTTCGACGAACGCCAAGCTGGCCGACCGCAGGGACCGGGTGCGGCGGATACGTCTTGGCATGCTCGAACACAAACGCCGCGAAATCACCGCGCTGCGAAACCAAAACCTCATCGACGACATCGTGCTGCGCGAGTTGCAGAGCGAGATGGACCTCGAGGAGGTCCAGCTCCTCGACCTCGCCGACGGCGAGTAAGCATTCATCGAGTGTTCAAGCCGGTGTCGATCCGACATTGTTAGCTGCACACACGCGCCGCGTGTCCTCACGGTATGCGTGTCGTGCAGGTCGCCAACTTCTACGGCCCGCGTTCCGGCGGCCTCCGCACGGCGGTGGACCGGCTGGGCGCGGAATACTGCGCCCACGGGCACGAGGTGTTCTTGCTGGTGCCCGGTCAGCGCGCCGGGCGCACTCGCCTGCGCACCGGCGTGGTGCGAATCACGTTGCCCGCCCCATTGATTCCCTGCACCGGCGGCTACCGCGCGGTGCTGCCCGGCCCCGTCAAGGCGCTGCTGGAAGCGTTGCGGCCCGACGCCTTGGAGGTTTCCGATCGGCTGACACTGCGGTCGCTGGGGCGATGGGGCCGCGAGCACGGCGCCACGACGGTGATGATCTCCCATGAGCGCCTGGATCGCCTTGTGGGGCAGGTACTTCCACGCCGGCCCGCACGCAGGTTCGCCGACATCGCCAACGCGCGCACCGCGGCAGACTACGACACCGTGGTGTGCACCACCGCATTCGCGCGCGAGGAGTTCGACCGCATCGGCGCGACGAACACCGTCACCGTCCCCTTGGGTGTGGACCTGCAGACGTTTCACCCGCGCCGGCATTCGTATCTGGTGCGGCGGCGCTGGGCCGCACCGACCCAGCTGCTGCTGGTCCATTGCGGCCGGCTGTCAGTCGAAAAGCGCGTCGACCGCAGCATCGACGCACTCGGCGCGCTCTACCATGCCGGTGTCGACGCCCGGCTCGTCGTCGTGGGCGAGGGCCCCTTGCGCGCCAGGCTGGAGCGCCAGTCCGCCCGGCTGCCAATCGACTTCACAGGTTTCATCAACGACCGGCGCACCGTCGCCGGACTGCTCGCCTCGGCCGACGCCACGCTGGCGCCCGGCCCGCATGAGACGTTCGGCCTCGCCGCGCTGGAATCACTGGCCTGTGGAACGCCGGCCGTGGTATCGCGCACCTCGGCCTTGACCGAGATCATCACCGCGGACAGCGGCGCGTTGGCCGACAACGACCCGGCCGCCATCGCGCACGCCGTCGGCGCCCTCGTCAGTCGACCGGAATACCACCGCCGCAGGTCTGCCAGGCTGCGCGCTGAGGACTTCACCTGGCACCGGGCGGCGGCCGGCATGCTGGCGTCGTTGGGTGCGCCGGTCCTGACCGAAGTGGACAATCAGCCCGGCGAGTCCGCGCGCACCGCGTAGTTTCGGGGTAGCTCTGCCACCATCACCTCGACCTGTGCGCGCGACAGTGTGGTGATGCTGCCGTCGGGCAGCCCCAGGATGCGGTCGACGGCGATCCCGTGAAGCCTGAATCTTGTTGCCAGAGAGTCTATTTTCCGCTCCCGGACGGACTCATCGGGCGCCCGTAACACCTCGACGATGTTGGAGTTCGTCCGTGCGGCAAGGCCATAGATCATGTCGGCGACACCCTCGGCGTCGAACGTGTCGAAGACGCCCTCTGCCACCCCATCCGCGATCAGCCGCGTCAGCAGCGGCCGGAAAAGCGCTTCCTCGGCGGCGAGGATTCGTCCGTATAGGTGGGCATTGTCCGGGCGCAGCAGCGACACCATCGCGGCGAGCTGCTCCGGTGCCCCCATCGTCAGCTTTATGTCAAAACCCGCCACTAACAACGCATTGAGCCGAGCCAGCGCGTCACCGTCGCATCCATCGACGGCATGCTCGACAGCCGCAAAGGCTTCGCGCGCGCTCCGCTCAGCCAGGGTCGCTATCAGCGCGTCCTTCGACGGAAACCAGTGGTAGAAGGCGCCGTTGGAGACCCCGGCGTCGGCGATCAGGTCGTTGAGGCTCACATTGTCATATCCATGGCGCAAAAACAGCGCCGCCGCCCGGTCCAGCAGCTCCGCTCTGCGTGTGTCCGGATGCTTAACTACCCGCGGCACGCGGGCGATCCTGCGATGCGCCGGATTCCGGCTTCCAGCCGACGTAGGTGAGGTACAGCCCGGCCGAGGCCAGGCAGGCGAAAAGCACCCAGATCGCCGCAGAGGCGCCCGAGCTGTAGACGGCGTTGCCGGCGGCGTCGTAGGCCTGGGGAACGGTCAGCAGCAGCAGCCCGCGTAGCGCGAGGAACCAGCCCACGGCCGAGACGATGATCGCCGCGGGCTTACGCCAGTACTGGTGAAACGCGATGATGACCAGGCCCCCCATCAAGAGGATGGCGCCGTATAGCCACGGCCACATGGGGTTGGCCTTGAACTCGGTGAACAGCGTCTGCATGTACGAGCCGCGCACCGCCACCGTGGTCGGCACGATCGTGAAGAACGGGCCCAACACCCGGGCGAACATGCGGGTGCGGATCTGGGAT
>NZ_JBKQQD010000226.1:0-34530 GCF_052144515.1 Mycobacterium sp.
CACTTCGGCGTCTGGCCCAACGACATCTCGCGCCTCGAACGCGGACTCAAACGCGACGACCCCCTCGCCACCAACTACCGCGCCTGGCTCACCGCCGCTTGACCCCTTAACACGAATAGGAGCATCAGAGTCGTCGGGGCCAAGCCTTGCGCCCCCAGCAGTGGTAGGAAGGGTGACTGTGACCCGTGAGACGAGCGATGACGTGGTCGAGGTTGTCAGCAGGCTGATCCGATTCGATACCACCAACACCGGCGAACCCGAGACGACACAAGGCGAGGCCGAGTGCGCGCGGTGGGTCGCCGAGCAGCTCGCAGAGGTCGGCTACCAACCCGAATACCTCGAATCGGGTGCACCCGGGCGGGGCAATGTGTTCGCCCGCCTCCCAGGCGCCGACAATTCTCGTGGCGCCCTGCTCATCCATGGGCATCTCGACGTGGTGCCGGCCGAACCGGCCGAATGGAGCGTGCACCCCTTTTCCGGAGCGGTTGAAGATGGCTATGTCTGGGGCCGCGGCGCGGTCGACATGAAGGACATGGTGGGCATGATGATTGTCGTCGCCCGGCAGTTGAAGCGTGCGGGCATCGTGCCGCCGCGCGATCTCGTTTTCGCGTTCCTGGCCGACGAGGAGCATGGCGGCAAATACGGGTCGCACTGGCTGGTCGACAATCGGCCCGATCTGTTCGACGGCATCACCGAGGCGATCGGCGAAGTCGGCGGATTTTCACTAACCGTGCGGCGCCCCGACGGCGGTGAGCGCCGCCTCTACCTGATCGAGACCGCCGAAAAGGGCATCCAATGGATGCGGCTGACCGCCCGGGGTCAGGCCGGGCATGGCTCGATGGTCAACGATCAGAACGCCGTCACCGCCCTCGCCGAGGCGGTTGCCCGGCTCGGTCGCCACCAGTTTCCGCTCGTGCTTACCGACACCGTCGTCGAGTTCCTTAGTGCCATCAGCGAGGAGACCGGCCTTACGTTCGACGCAGAGTCTCCCGACTTGGAGGGGACGATCGAGAAACTCGGCCACATGGCCCGGATGCTGAAGGCGACTTTGCACGACACCGCGAACCCCACAATGCTCATGGCCGGTTATAAGGCCAACGTGATCCCGGCGACCGCGGAAGCGGTGGTGGACTGCCGCGTGCTGCCAGGTCGGCAGGCGGCGTTCGAGGCCGAGGTCGACGAATTGATCGGCCCCGACGTGACCCGGGAGTGGATCAGGGACTTGTCGTCGTATGAGACCAGCTTCGACGGCGATCTGGTCGATGCCATGAACGCCGCGGTGCTGGCGGTCGACCCCGATGGCCGGACGGTGCCGTATATGCTCTCGGGTGGAACTGACGCGAAAGCCTTCTCGCGCATAGGGATTCGCTGCTTCGGCTTCAGCCCGCTGCGGCTGCCGCCGGAGTTGGATTTCGCTTCGTTGTTCCACGGCGTCGACGAGCGGGTACCCACCGATGCGCTGAAGTTCGGTACCGAGGTGCTGGCACACTTTCTTACACACTGTTAGTGACACGAGAGGACTGACCGATGGATTCGCGCCCCGACCCGTATGACGCGTTGCCCAAGCTGCCGACGTTTAGCCTGACCTCGGCCTCGCTCACCGACGGCCAGCCGCTGGCCACGCCGCAGATCAGCGGGATCATGGGCGCGGGCGGAGAGGATGTCAGCCCGCAGCTGAGCTGGTCGGGCTTCCCCGAGGAGACCCGCAGCTTCGCGGTCACCGTCTACGATCCCGACGCGCCGACGTTGTCCGGGTTCTGGCACTGGGCGGTCGCCAACCTACCGGCCGATGTGACCGAGCTGCCCGACGGCGCGGGCGACGGCAGTGACCTGCCGGGCGGCGCGCTCACGTTGGTCAACGACGCCGGAATGCGCCGCTACATCGGCGCCGCACCGCCCCCCGGCCACGGCGTGCATCGTTACTACGTCGCCGTGCACGCGGTCAAGGTCGACAAACTCGACCTCAGCGAAGACGCCAGCCCAGCGTTTCTTGGATTCAATCTGTTCCAGCACGCGATCGCCCGCGCGGTTATCCACGGCACATACGAACAGACCTAAATCCGGCTCGTCGCCTCGCTCGGCACAGGCGAAACCTCGGTCGCCTACCGGGCAGTGCGCCTGGCAGACCAGCCACTGACTAGCCGGCGATCCCCTGCTGAGTGCAGGCCGCAAGGCCCATCGACATGAGTGCTCGGCTGGTTGAGGGCTCGCCGCCAAGCCAATTCCCGCTTATCTGTTGTTGCTCAAGCACGCTTGGGCATACCCTGCCATCGGGGGTGGCCGCAAATTGGAGAGAAAAATGTCCCCAACGATTCGCGTAGCGGCCGGGTTCGTTGCCTGTGTGGTCGTGGTCGCGTTGTCGCCGTCGGCCAGTGCCGATCCGATGGACCCGATCCCGGGGAACGGTGTCTTCCAGGTGGGAACCGACATAGCGCCCGGGCTGTATCGCACGGGCGGGTCGGCGTCGACGTTTGGGGTTTGGATAAACAATGTGCCGACCCAGGCCTCGATGTGCTCGTGGTTTACGTACAGCACGCCTGATGCGGACAAGGATCATGTAGTCCAGGCGAATACCTCTATCGGCCCGATGTACGCGACTATTCCCTCAACGGTTAAGGCATTCGAATCGCAGAACTGTCAACCCTGGACGCGGGTGCCATAGGCAAGGCCGGAACGAACGCGAGTGAAAGTTAGCGTTGAGGCATGTTGCGCCGAACTCAACCCGTTCGCAATAAGCGGTAGCTGAGTCATGACTCATCTTGCGCTGCAGGGCAACCGGATCTAGCCTCAGTTCCGCTTTCTGCCCCGCATTGAGCGGCGGCCCTAACTGGCTGTGGACGAAAGTCCGGAATGCACGCCCGGGGACGCCCTGCGGCTGGCGCGCTAACTCATCCCGGCGGCCGCTCCTGTTTGGTTGCCGCCGAGCCGACCGCGTCGTGCAGCGAGGCGAATCCACCCTCGTGCAGCCTTCGGGCGATGCCGTCGTGAATGTGCTTGGGCCACAAGCCCCCGCCGTAGATGAAGCCGGTATATCCCTGCAGCAGCGATGCACCGGCGGTGATGCGGTCCCACGCATCCTCGGCGGTCTCGATACCGCCAACACTGATCAGCGTCAACCGATCTCCGACACGGCCGTAGAGACGACGCAGCACCTCGGCTGCGCGGCGGGCCACCGGCGGCCCCGAAATACCGCCGGCGCCAAGCTCTTTGACCTCCGGGGTGGCCAGGCCGTCGCGTGACACCGTGGTGTTGGTCGCCACGATGCCCGCTAGCCCCAGTTCGACGGCCAGGTCGGCGATGTCGTCGATGTCAGAGTCGGAGATGTCCGGCGCGATCTTGACCAGCACGGGCACGGAGGTCTCTGCCTGAACGGCCGTCAGGATAGGCCGCAGCGACTCGATTGCCTGCAGGTCGCGCAGCCCCGGTGTGTTGGGCGAGCTGACGTTGACCACCAGGTACGACGCCAGCGGGCCGACGAGCCGGGCGCTGTCGCGGTAGTCGTCGACGGCGTCCGCGGCAGGGGTGGTCTTGGTCTTGCCGATGTTCACTCCGATCGGCACGTCGGGTTGGCGGCGGGCAAGCCGGGCCGCCAGCGCGCCGGCCCCGAGATTGTTGAACCCCATCCGGTTCAGCAGGGCGCGGTCGTCGGCCAGCCGGAACATCCGCGGGGCCGGGTTGCCGGGCTGCGGGCGCGCGGTCACGGTCCCGACCTCGGCGTAACCGAAACCCAACGCACCCCAGGTGTGCAGGCCCGTGCCGTCCTTGTCGAACCCGGCGGCCAGCCCGAGCGGTCCCGCGAAGCGCACGCCGAACACCGTGCTGGCCAGCACCGGATCGGCTGGACCCAGCAGCCGGTGCAGCAACCGGCGCACCAGGGCGACCGCGGTGACACCGCGCAACGCGGCAAACACCAGCGTGTGGATGCGCTCGGGCGGCACCAGGAACAGCAGCCGGCGCACCAAGCCGTACATCACAGTTCCGGCTGGTCCGGCCGTCGGCTCTCGAGACGAGATTTCTTGCGGCGCAACAACACCCGCCTGCTGCCGTCGGTGTAGAGCCGCACCCGGGTCAGCTCCCAGCCGCGGTATTCAGCCTCGATGGACAGTCGGGTGGACGCGCTGAGCCGGGTCACCTCCGGCGGCAGGCGCAACGGCGCCCACTCGTATTCGTCGGACATCTCCGTGTCCCACTCCGCGGGTAGCCGGCTCCGACGCGGCGCCGGCCCGCCTTTCACGGCGTGCCCACCGCGTGGTCGATGATCTGGATTCCCGCACCCGACCCCGACACCACGTACAAGGTGTCCGATGCTTCGTCAAAAGTCAGCGTGTTGGGTTGCTGCACTGTTGGGTAACGCACCTTCTCGACGGGAATTCCGGTGGACAGATCGTAACCAATGACAACGTTAGACGCGGTTTGGGATATCCAGGCCAAATCGCGCGAGCCGGCCAGGCCGTATGGAGCCTCCCGCACGGGATACGCCTGACGCAGGATCAGCGGGTCTACGCCGTACACCAGCAGTTGGCCGCCGCGAGTGTCGGCGACCAGGATCCGCCCCTGCGGGTCGGCGGCCAGCGTGGTCGCGCCTTCGCCGGCCCGCAGCGCCTGCTCGACGCGACTGTCGGCCCCGATCGTCATCACCGAAGTCTGTCCGCGATCCAGAACCACCGTGGTATTGCCCTGTGTCACAAGGGCATCGACGCGTGCGAAGATCTTGTTCCGATTGTCTACGGTGGCGGTGTCCGACGAAGCGGAGGCAAGGATGTACACGGCGCCATCGGCGCTGCCCAACACCAGCTTGCCGTCGGCGCGGCGCGCGATCGCGGTGAAATCGGTGTTCGCGGCGTCGGCGACCCTGACTTGTTCGGTGTCGCCGGCCGCCAGATGGACCATCAGGTAGCCGCCCCGGACGGCCAGGTAGACGGTGCCGTGATCGTCGCCGGTCAGCGCGGTTGCGCGCGCCCGCAGGTCGATCACGCGCGGCGGTACCTGCGCGGCACCGAACACGGCGACGCTGTCAGACGCCGACGGTTCGGAGCCGGGGCACAGCACCGCCAACTGGCGAGTGCCGCTGTCGAACACAGCTGCCAGCGGGTGGCCGGCCAGCGGTCGCACCGTGCCAGCCGGGTTTTGCGACGCCGGCGGCGAGTCGGCTGCCCGCGCGGGCTCGATCGTGCGCGGGGCGGCAGTGAGCGGATTCAGCGGGTTCTGGGTACATCCGGCCACCAGAGCCAGCAAAATCAGCAAGCCAATAAAACTGCGTTGAACTGGTGGTCTAAACGTCGGCGCAACGGCTAACCTTCGCACGTTGAACATCAAGGCCTGATTCTAAGGAACGCCGCCGCGCCCAATTTCGCCATGTTGCACACACTAGGTAGTCCTGGAGAGGTATGTTGACGACATGACCGTCACCGTTGACCGGCATATCGCAGGCCAAGGGTTTGCTGTGGAAGACATGATCGCGGGAATTTTCGCCAGCGGGTACGGGCAAGTGGGTGATGGACGCAGTTTTTCGTTCCACATCGAACACCGTTCGTTGGTTGTGGAAGTTTACCGGCCGCGACTGTCCGGGCCCGTTCCGCAGGCTGAAGAGGTGGTCGCCCGGGCGGTTCGCAGCTTGGTCGACATCGACCTCACCGACGAACGCAGCCTGACCGCGGCGGTGCGCGACTCGGTCACGCGTGCAGTGCCGGTAACGCGCTGATCTGTTCTGCATCTGTGCTGTCGGTTGTCCGGCAGCGAGTACGGTCGTCGTCGTGACCGTCATCCTGTTACGCCATGGCCGGTCCACCTCCAACACCGCGGGAGTACTGGCGGGTCGTTCCGAGGGCGTCGACCTCGACGACAAGGGCCGCGAACAGGCCGCTGGGCTGATCGATCGGATCGGCGAGTTGCCGATCAGGGCGGTGGTCAGTTCGCCGATGCTGCGGTGCCGGCGCACCGTCGAGCCGCTCGCTGAAGCGCTATGCCTGGAACCGCTCATCGACGAGCGCCTCTCGGAGGTGGACTACGGGGAATGGACCGGCCGCAAGATCGGCGAGCTGGCGAAGGAGCTGCTGTGGGCGGTGGTCCAGGCCCATCCCAGCGCGGCGGTGTTCCCCGGCGGTGAAGGGCTGGCTCAGGTACAGGCGCGCGCGGTGGCCGCGGTGCGCGAACACGACCGGCGGCTGGCCCTGGAATATGGGGAATACGGAGAGGAGCAGGGCGGCGACGTGCTGTGGCTGGCCTGTACTCATGGTGATGTCATCAAGTCGGTGATCGCGGACGCCTACGGCATACACCTGGATGGCTTCCAGCGCGTCACTGCCGATCCTGCGTCGGTGAGTGTGGTTCGCTACACACCGCTGCGCCCATTCGTGTTGCACGTCAACCACACCGGTGCGCGGCTGTCGGCCGCATTGCGGGCCGCGCCTTCGCCCAAGACCGAACCCAACGGTGACCAGCCGGACCAGCCGCAGAACGAGCCGGGCGATGCGGTGCCGTCGAGCGACGCCGTGGTCGGCGGATCCACCGATTAATTCGGTTGGCGCACACCAACCGGATCGCACTGCACGGGCATCTGCCGGTATTTTGGAAGTGCCATGGCCCGCGCAATTCACGTTTTCCGCACACCCGACCGCTTCGTGGCCGGGACTATTGGCCAGCCCGGAAATCGCACGTTCTACATACAGGCGGTGCACGACTCCCGGGTGGTGTCGGTGGTACTGGAAAAGCAGCAGGTCGCGGTGCTTGCAGAACGCATCGGTGCGTTGCTGATCGAGGTGAATCGCAGGTTCGGCACACCGGTGCCCCCGGAGCCCACCGAAATCGACGACCTCAGCCCGCTGATCATGCCGGTGGATGCCGAGTTTCGGGTCGGGACGATGGGCCTGGGCTGGGATTCGGAGGCCCAGACCGTCGTGGTCGAATTGTTGGCCGTCACCGACGCCGAATTCGACGCATCGGTGGTGCTCGACGACACGGAGGAAGGCCCCGACGCGGTGCGGGTATTCCTGTCGCCGGAGTCGGCGCGGCAGTTCGCCACCCGCTCCAACCGCGTCATCTCGGCGGGACGTCCGCCGTGCCCGCTGTGTGACGAACCGTTGGACCCTGAGGGCCACATCTGCGCACGCACCAACGGCTACAAGCGCGGTGCGCTGCTCGGGCCTAGCGATGACCCCGACGGATGACAAGCGTGAGGTGTTGCGGGACGGCGAGCTGACGGTCCTCGGACGCATCCGCTCGGCCAGTAACGCCACCTTTCTGTGCGAATCGACGCTGGATGAGCGCAGCGTGCACTGCGTGTACAAGCCGGTCTCCGGTGAGCAGCCGCTCTGGGATTTCCCCGACGGGACGCTGGCCGGCCGCGAACTGGCCGCCTACCTGATATCGACGCACTTAGGTTGGAACATCGTGCCCTACACGATCATTCGGCACGGGCCGGCGGGTCCGGGCATGCTGCAGCTGTGGGTGGAGCAGCCCAGCGACATGGAGGCCTCGCCAGATTCCGGGGCCGACTCCGAGCCCGGGCCCGGACCCGACCTCGTCGACCTGTTTCCCGCCGACAAACATGAGCCGGGTTACCTGCCGGTGCTGCGTGCCTACGACTACGCCGGTGACGAGGTCATCCTGATGCACGCCGACGACATTCGGTTGTGGCGCATGGCGGTGTTCGACGTGCTGATCAACAACGCCGACCGCAAGGGCGGCCACGTTCTGCGCGACCTCGACGGCCACATCTACGGGGTCGACCACGGCGTGTGCCTGCACGTCGAGAACAAACTGCGCACGGTGTTGTGGGGCTGGGCAGGCAAGCCGGTCGACGACAAGACCCTGAAGGCCGTCGCCGGGCTTGCAGACGCCCTGAGCGGCCCGCTTGCCGATGCGCTGGACGGGCAGATCACCGGCGCCGAAATCGCGGCGCTGCACCGGCGGGCGTGCGCGCTGCTGGACAATCCGGTGATGCCCGGACCGAACCGGCATCGCGCCATACCCTGGCCGGCTTTCTAAGCTGAAGCGGTGAGCCCGGCGCCTGAGGACCTGACCGATGCCGCCCTGGCTGCCCACCTCGCCGCGGACGCGGGCAAATTGCTGCTGCAAGTGCGCGACGAGGTGGGCTTCGGGCAACCCTGGGCGCTCGGCGACGCCGGTGACTTTCACGCCAACGAGCTACTGCTGCGCCGGCTGCGGGCCGAGCGGCCGGGGGATGCGGTGCTCAGCGAGGAAGCTCATGACGACCTGGTCCGGCTGAAATCCGAACGCGTGTGGATCATCGACCCGTTGGACGGCACCCGTGAGTTTTCGACGCCGGGACGCGACGACTGGGCGGTGCACATCGCGCTATGGCAACGTCCCACCGGCGACCCCACCGACGGCCCCGCCGACGGTCGCGGTGAAATCACCGACGCGGCAGTGGCATTACCGGCGCGCGGGAACATCGTCTACCGGAGCGACACCGTGGCTGCGCCGGACGCGATCCGCGGCGTCCCGCACCCGCTGCGCATTGCCGTGAGCGCAACCCGGCCGCCCTGGGTCCTGCACCAGATACGACAGACGTTGGCAATCCAAACCGTGGCGATCGGCTCGGCCGGCGCCAAAGCGATGGCCATCATCGACGGTGACGTGGATGCCTACCTGCACGCCGGCGGCCAATGGGAATGGGATTCGGCCGCGCCGGCCGGGGTGATCATGGCCGCAGGCATGCACGCGTCGCGGCTGGACGGCTCGCCGCTGCGCTACAACCAGCTCGACCCGTACTTGCCCGACTTCGTGATGTGTCGCGCCGAGGTGGCGCCGGTCCTGCTCGACGCCATCCGCGACGCGTGGCGCTAATCACCCGCGTTTAGAGTCAAGGCATGCTGTCGTGGTCTGCTGCGCCGGTTCCGGTGTTGTCGGGACGTGGCCCGGAGCTACGGCTGTACGACACCTCCGACCGGCAGATACGCCCGGTGACGCCCGGGACCAAAGCCAGCATGTACGTCTGCGGGATCACGCCCTATGACGCCACCCATCTGGGCCACGCGGCGACCTACCTCACGTTCGATCTGGTGAATCGCGTGTGGCTGGATCTCGGCCACGATGTGCATTACGTGCAGAACGTCACCGATGTCGACGATCCGTTATTCGAGCGCGCTCAGCGCGACGGCGTCGACTGGCGCAACCTCGCCGACCGCGAGGTCGCCCTGTTCCGCGAGGACATGGCCGCGCTTCGGGTACTGCCCCCGCGGGAATATGTCGGGGCCACCGAAGCGATCGCCGAAGTCGTGGAACTGGTGGAAAAGCTGCTGGCCTCGGGGGCGGCCTATGTCGTCGACGACGAATACCCCGACATCTATTTCCGGGCGGACGCCACACCACAGTTCGGCTACGAGTCGGGCTATGACCGGGAGACCATGTTGCGGCTGTTCGAACAGCGCGGCGGCGACCCGCACCGGCCCGGCAAGACCGACCAACTCGACGCCCTGCTGTGGCGGTCCGCGCGGGCCGGGGAGCCCAGCTGGCCTGCGGCGTTCGGTCCGGGCCGGCCGGGCTGGCACATCGAATGCGCGGCGATCGCACTGAGTCGCATCGGCACCGGCCTGGACATTCAGGGCGGCGGCAGCGACCTGATCTTTCCGCATCACGAGTTCACCGCTGCCCACGCCGAATGTGTAAGGGGCGAGCGGAGATTCGCCCGCCATTACGTGCACGCCGGGATGATCGGCTATGACGGGCACAAGATGTCCAAGAGCCTCGGCAACCTGGTGTTGGTGTCGACGTTGCGCGCCCAGGGTGTTGAGCCGTCGGCCATCCGGCTGGGTCTGCTGGCCGGGCACTACCGCGCGGACCGCTTCTGGAGCCCGCAGGTGCTCGACGAGGCGATCGCCCGCCTGCACCGTTGGCGCGTCGCGATTGCATTGCCCGCCGGTCCGGATGCCACCGACGTTGTCGCCCGCGTGCGCGGATACCTGGCCGACGACCTTGACACTCCCAAAGTCATTGCCGCACTTGATGGTTGGGTCACCGATGCGCTGGAATACGGCGGCCACCACACCGAGGCGCCACAGTTGGTGGCAACCGCGGTCGATGCATTGCTCGGGGTGGAACTGTAATCGGCTGCCCACTCAACAAGGGCTCGGAGAAGCGGTACGAGACCTCGGCTATGACAAAGCATATTGTGGTGTAGCACTTTTCGCTCGAATGGTCAGCATGCCTGTTCTGCGCCGATGAGAGGTGTTGTCCCGCGGAGTCTGTGGCAGTTGCATCGTCAAAATCACGAAACGGCAACTCCTGGCTGTCAATTCGCGCAACAATCTGGGTGGACGGCGTGTCATGGCCCACTATCGACGGAGCAACGCGTAGCGCGCGTCAACCACAGAGGTGATCGCCTGATGTTCGGTCGTTTTCGCCGTGTGGCTGGCGCGCTCGGGGCGGCGGCAGTGCTGGTCATTTCGATGAGCACCGCGCCCGCAGGGGCCGGCCCCATTGAGAGCCCGAACCTGCTGGTCAATCCCGGCGCCGAGTTCGGCGACCCGTCATTGACGGGATACAGTTCGGTGTCGATCCCGGGCTGGACCGTGACCCGGCACGCCTACCGTGGTCAAATATGGCACCGTCGCAAGCTCGCCGTCGCCTTTGTCCTCTCCGGGGCCACGTTTTCCAGGGCCGCTGCAATTCCCGCGCTCGGGTGACGGGCCTCCTGACGGCGGCGTACAGTTCTTCGGCGGCGGAAATGTGGCCAGTGCCAAGCTAACTCAAATCGTCGACCTGAGCGGCGTGGCGCCACAGATCGACACCGGCACCCTGCCTTGCACGCTGAGCGGATGGCTCGGCGGCTTCCTAAATGACCCGTCCGCAGCGTCGGCTACCGTCAGCTTCCTGGCGGCTGACCAGTCGCGGCTGGGCACGGGCAAGATCGGACCGGTCACCGCGCTAGAACGCGGGCTCAAGACCGCACTGCTGAACCGCGAAACCTCGGGGACGATTCCAGCGGGCACCCGCAGCGCGGTTGTCGTTGTGACCCTCACGGATCGCAACCTGGCACCCAGCACTTACAACAACGCCTACGCCGACAACTTGTCGTTCACTTTCGGCGCCGCACTGCCTGCCCTGCCGCCACCCTCACCACCGATGTCGAAGGCCGGCCCCCTCGATCACGTGTTCATGATGTACCTGGAAAACCATGGTGTGAAAGACATTGTCGGTAGCCGCAACGCGGCATACATCAACAGCCTGATCAACCATTATGGATACGGATCGAATTACTTTGCCCTGACTCACCCCAGCGACCCGAACTACTACCCGATCCTCGGCGGGTCCAACTTCGACGTGAACTGGAACTGCCCCAAAGACTGCTTCGACCAACCCAACCTAGCCGACAACGTCGAGAAAGCGGGCAAGACGTGGGCCTCCTACGAGCAGTGGATGCCCGCCCCATGTGCCACCGCATCCCAAGGCGCCTACAGCCCCGATGAACTCCCGTTTCTGGCCTTCCACGACATAATCTCCAACACCGCCCGCTGCCAGGCGCACGTCCTGCCGTTGACGCGGATGGCGACCGATCTCGCCTCGACTGCGACCACCCCGAACTACGTGTGGTTCGCCGCAGACGAATGCCACAACCAGGAAGGGTGCAACGACTTGCGCTTCGTCGTCAGCCAGGTCGCGGCCCATCAATACAACATCCGGGCCGGCGACCAGTTCCTCGCAGACACCCTGCCCACGATTCTGAACTCGCCCGCATTCCAAACGCAGCGCTCCGCCATTTTCATCACGTGGGACGAGGACTACGACAGCCTGTATCTAGGCATAGGCAACGAGGGAAATCACGTCCCCATGATCGTTATCCCGTCACCAGACTCCGGGATGCGCCAAGGCCACTTCGTTGCCGTTAACCACAACAACCACTACAGCTTGCTGCGCACCATCGAAGACGCCCTCGGACTTGCCCAACTCACCAACAACGACCGATTCGCCCAACCAATGAACGAATACTGGCCGTAGTTGTTTTGGTTGCGCCCCCAGGGAACCCAGCCATTGCCACACTTGGTGGTTGGGTCACCGATGCGGTGGAGCCGCGTCAGGAGCGGCCTGGTGGCTCCTGAGAAGCGCCGCGCCGCTGCCAGCGCTACAGTGTGCCATGCCGTTCGGGAGGCCATAACTCATATGAAGGTGGGTTTTGCGAAGTGGGCGACAATCTGCGCGGTTTTGCTGCCCGCTGCCGCGCTGGTGTCCGCGGCGCCGGCGTCGGCGGATCAAATTGATAGTGCGTTCCTCGCGGCCCTTACTAAGGGTGGGATCACCCTGCCCGACCCCAACACCGCGATTGCGATGGCCCATACGGTGTGTGCCGGACTCGATGCAAACCAATCCTCATCCGTTCTGGCGATGAAGCTGATGAAGGACACCGATCTCTCGGCGAAACAAGCCGGTTACTTTATCGGCCTTTCGGTGGCCGCGTACTGCCCGCAAAACAAAGACAAGACCGACGGTTCGGTTACCTGGCTGCTGCCGTTACCCCCGCTTATGTGAGCGCGCAAGGGTACCTTGTCGGCATGACATCTCTGCAGGGCAAAGTGGTCTTCATCACCGGTGGGGCACGGGGAATCGGGGCTGAGGTCGCCCGTCGGCTGCGCAACAAGGGCGCCAAACTCGTGCTGACCGATCTCGACGCGGCCGAGTTGGCCGCGATGGCCGCCGAACTCGGCGAGGACCGGGCGATGACCGCCGTCGCCGATGTGCGCGACCTGTCCGCTATGCAGGCCGCGGCGGAGGCGGCCGTCGAACGCTTCGGCGGCATTGACGTAGTGGTGGCCAATGCCGGTATCGCGAGTTACGGGTCGGTGTTACAGGTCGACCCGGAGGTGTTCAAGCGGGTGCTGGACGTCAACCTGCTCGGCGTCTTTCACACCGTGCGCGCCACCTTGCCCGCGCTAATCGAGCGCCGCGGCTATCTGCTGATCGTCTCGTCGCTGGCCGCCTTCGCGGCGTCCCCCGGGCTGGCTTCCTACGACATGTCGAAGGCCGGGAACGAGCATCTGGCCAACGCGCTGCGACTCGAGGTCGGCCACCTGGGGGTCGGCGTCGGCTCGGCGCACATGTCCTGGATCGACACCGCGCTGGTTCGCGACACCGAGGCCGACCTGCCGTCGTTCGGCCGACTCCTTGCCGCGCTGCCGTGGCCGTTGAACAAGACCACCTCGGTGACCAAGTGCGCCGAGGCTTTTGTCAAAGGGATTGAGGGCCGGGCGGCCCGCGTGTACTGCCCGCGCTGGGTGGGCCTGTTCCGCTGGCTCAAGCCGGTGCTGTCCACCCGGGTGGGCGAATTGCCGATCCGCAAGGCCGCTGCCGAGCTGGTGCCGCAAATGGACGCCGAAGTCGCCGCGCTCGGTCGTTCCACCAGTGCGTACAACGAGGAACTGGGCAAGTCCTAGCGACCGAAGCCCGGGCGGCGCCGGCGCAGATAACGTTCGAACTCGGCGGCCAGCGCGTCGCCGTCGATCTTGCCGAGGGCGTCGTTCATATCGACCTCGGCGTCGCCGCGCTGCTCCAGTGACTGGACGTACTCGGCCAGGTCGTCGTCCTCGGAGGTCATCTCGGTGATCGCCTGCTCCCACTCCTCGGCCTGCGCCGGCAAGTCGGCCAGCGGAACCTCGATGTCGAGCACGTCTTCGACGCGTCGCAGCAGCGCCACCGTCGCCTTCGGGTTCGGTGGTTGCGACACGTAGTGCGGCACCGCCGCCCAGAACGTCACCGCCGGGATCCCAGCCGCCACGCAGGCGTCCTGGAAGACGCCGGCGATCCCCGTCGGGCCCTCGTAACGGGTTTCCTCCAGCCCGAAGCGCCGCGCCGACTCGGGGGAGTAGGCGGCACCGGAGACCGGCACCGGCCGGGTATGCGGGGTATCGGCGAGCAGCGCCCCGAGGATCACGACGGTATCGACGTTGAGCTTGTCAGCGATGGCCAGCAACTCGGCACAGAACGTGCGCCAGCGCATATTCGGCTCCACCCCGTGCATCAGGACGACGTCGCGGTCACAGCCCGGGGGGCGGCAGTGGGAGATCCGCATCGCCGGCCACACCAGCTCGCGGGTCACCCCGTCGACCTGGCGGATGACGGGGCGATTCACCTGGTAGTCGTAGTAGGCCTCGTCGTCGATCTCGATGATCGGATCGGCTTCCCAGATGGCATCCAGGTGCTCCAGCGCGTCGCTGGCGGCGTCGCCGGCGTCATTCCAGCCCTCGAACGCCGCCACGACAACGGTGTTGTGCAATTCGGGCAGCGGGTTGCTATCCGGCTGAGTCACAGAATCAGGGTACGGCGTGCTGTGGGTTGCCTGCGCAGATGTTCGGCTAGTCGGGCCGTTTGCATAGGCCGACTATCCTTGTGGGGTGACTGCTGCCAACGAACACCGGTACGACACCGATCTGCTGGACGTTTTGTCGCAGCGTGTGGTGGTGGGCGATGGCGCGATGGGCACTCAGTTGCAGGCCGCCGATCTTACGCTGGACGACTTCCGCGGCCTGGAAGGCTGCAACGAGATCCTCAACGAGACGCGTCCGGACGTGCTGGAGACGATTCACCGCGCCTACTTCGAGGCGGGTGCGGACGCCGTGGAGACCAACACCTTCGGCTGCAACCTGTCCAACCTCGGCGACTACGACATCGCCGACAAGATCCGCGACCTCTCGGAAAAGGGCACCGCTATCGCGCGCCGGGTCGCCGACGAGCTGGCCACCGGTGACCGCAGGCGCTACGTGCTGGGGTCGATGGGGCCGGGCACCAAGCTGCCCACCCTCGGCCACACCGAGTACGCGGTCATTCGCGACGCCTACACCGAGGCTGCCCTGGGCATGCTGGACGGCGGGGCCGACGCCATCCTGGTGGAGACCTGCCAGGACCTGCTGCAGCTGAAGGCCGCGGTGTTGGGATCGCGTCGGGCGATGACGCAGGCCGGCCGGCACATTCCGGTGTTCGCCCATGTCACCGTCGAAACCACCGGCACAATGCTGCTGGGCAGCGAGATCGGTGCGGCGCTGACCGCCGTCGAGCCGCTCGGGGTCGACATGATCGGTCTCAACTGCGCGACGGGCCCCGCCGAAATGAGCGAGCACCTGCGCTACCTGTCCCGGCACGCCCGCATCCCAGTGTCGGTGATGCCCAACGCCGGCCTGCCGGTGCTGGGCGCCAACGGCGCCGAATACCCGCTGCAGCCCGACGAATTGGCCGAGGCGCTGGACGGCTTCATCACCGAGTTCGGCCTGTCGCTGGTCGGCGGCTGCTGCGGCACCACGCCGGATCACATCCGGAAGGTGGCCGCCGCCGTGGCCGAGTTCAACAAGGGCGACAAGCAGCGCGGCGAACGCCAGGTGACCTACGAGCCGTCGGTGTCGTCGCTGTACTCCGCCGTCCCGTTCGCCCAGGACGCCTCCGTCCTGGTGATCGGGGAGCGCACAAACGCCAACGGCTCCAAGGCTTTTCGGGACGCGATGATCGCCGAGGACTACCAGAAGTGCCTGGACATCGCCAAGGACCAGACCCGCGACGGCGCGCACCTGTTGGACCTGTGCGTCGACTACGTGGGCCGCGACGGCGTGGCCGACATGACAGCGCTAGCTGGCCGGCTGGCGACGGCGTCGACGCTGCCGATCATGCTGGACTCCACCGAAACCCCGGTGTTGCGAGCGGGTTTGGAGCACCTGGGCGGCCGGTGCACCATCAACTCGGTCAACTACGAGGACGGCGACGGTCCCGAATCGCGCTTTGTCAAGACCATGGAGCTGGTCGCCGAGCACGGTGCGGCGGTGGTCGCCCTGACCATCGACGAGGAGGGCCAGGCCCGCACCGCCGAAAAGAAGGTCGAGATCGCCGAGCGGCTGATCAGCGACATCACCGGCAATTGGGGCGTCGACGAATCCTCCATCCTCATCGACACGTTGACGTTCACCATCGCCACCGGCCAGGAGGAGTCGCGCAAGGACGGCATCGAGACCATCGAGGCGATCCGGCAGCTGAAGCGTCGCCACCCCGACGTGCAGACCACACTCGGGCTGTCCAACATCTCGTTCGGGCTGAATCCCGCTGCGCGCCAAGTGCTCAACTCGGTATTCCTGCACGAATGCCAGGAGGCCGGGCTGGACTCGGCGATCGTGCACGCGTCGAAGATCCTGCCGATGAACCGGATACCCGAGGAGCACCGGCAGGTCGCGCTGGATCTGGTGTACGACCGCCGCCGCGACGACTACGACCCGCTGCAGGAGTTGATGCGGCTGTTCGAAGGGGTGTCGGCGGCGTCGTCGAAGGAATCCCGCGCGGCCGAACTGGCCAAGCTGCCGCTGTTCGAGCGGCTGGCGCAGCGCATCGTGGACGGCGAGCGCAACGGCCTGGACGCCGACCTCGACGAGGCGATGACGCAAAAGCCGCCGCTGGCCATCATCAACGAAAACCTGCTGGCCGGCATGAAGACCGTCGGCGAGCTGTTCGGCTCCGGGCAGATGCAGCTGCCGTTCGTGCTGCAGTCGGCCGAGGTGATGAAAGCCGCTGTGGCCTACCTGGAACCGCACATGGAGAAGTCCGACGACGATTCGGGTAAGGGCCGCATCGTGCTGGCCACCGTCAAGGGCGACGTGCACGACATCGGCAAGAACCTGGTCGACATCATCTTGAGCAACAACGGCTACGAGGTGGTCAACATCGGCATCAAGCAGCCGATCGCCACCATCCTAGAGGTGGCCGAGGACAAGAGCGCCGACGCGGTCGGGATGTCGGGGCTGCTGGTGAAATCGACCGTGGTGATGAAGGAAAACCTCGAGGAGATGAACACCCGCGGCGTTGCCGAGAAGTTCCCGGTGCTGCTCGGCGGTGCGGCGTTGACCCGCAGCTACGTCGAAAACGACCTCGCCGAGATCTACGAGGGCCAGGTGCATTACGCGCGAGATGCTTTCGAGGGGCTCAAGCTGATGGACACCATCATGAGCGCCAAGCGGGGCGAAGCGCCGGAGCCCGGCAGCCCGCAGGCCTTGGAGGCAGAAGCGGCGCGCGAGAAGGAAGCCGAACGCAAGGCCCGCCACGAGCGATCGAAACGCATTGCGGAGCAACGCAAAGCCGGCGAGGAGCCAGTCGAGGTGCCGGCACGCTCCGATGTCGCGGCCGATGTCGAGGTGCCGGTACCCCCGTTCTGGGGATCGCGGATCGTCAAGGGCCTGGCCGTCGCCGACTACACCGGACTGCTCGATGAGCGTGCACTGTTCTTGGGCCAGTGGGGATTACGCGGCACACGGGGAGGCCCTGATGTTCAAGGGCCGTCGTACGACGACCTCGTGGAGACCGAGGGCCGCCCGCGGCTGCGGTACTGGCTCGACCGGTTGTCCACCGACGGCATCCTGGCGCACGCCGCCGTGGTGTATGGCTACTTCCCCGCGGTTTCCGAGGGCGACGACGTCGTCGTACTGGCCGAGCCCAGAACGGACGCCCCGCTGCGGTTCCGGTTTCAATTCCCGCGCCAGGAGCGTGGCCGGTTCTTGTGCATCGCCGACTTCATCCGGTCCCGGGAGCTGGCCACCGAGCGGGGTCAGGTGGACGTGCTGCCGTTCCAGCTGGTGACGATGGGCCAACCCATCGCCGACTTCGCCAACGAGCTGTTCACTTCGGATTCCTATCGCGACTACCTCGAGGTGCACGGCATCGGCGTGCAGCTCACCGAAGCGCTGGCCGAGTACTGGCACCGGCGCATCCGCGAGGAGCTCAAGTTCTCGGGTGACCGGGCCGTGGCGGCCGACGATCCCGAAGCCGTCGAGGACTATTTCAAGCTCGGCTACCGGGGCGCTCGCTTCGCGTTCGGCTACGGGGCATGCCCGGACCTGGAGGACCGCGCCAAGATGATGGAACTGCTGGAGCCCGAACGCATCGGCGTGACGTTGTCCGAGGAACTGCAGCTGCACCCCGAGCAGTCCACCGACGCCTTCGTGCTGCACCACCCCGAGGCGAAGTACTTCAACGTCTAGCTCGGCCTTTGTCCGCGAGCGTGCGGGTTTGTACGCTGACACGCCGCTGAGCTTGGCAATCTGCGCACGCTCGCGCCAGAGAAACCGCCGTGACTTTGCTCGCCCGCACGTGAAACAATCGCTGGCCGTGAAGACCTTCGAAGAGCTGTTCGCCGAACTCGGCGATCGTGCGCGCACCCGCCCGCCCGGCAGCGCCACGGTCGCCGCGCTGGACGGCGGGATACACGCTCTGGGCAAGAAGATTCTGGAGGAGGCCGGCGAAGTGTGGCTGGCCGCCGAACACGAACCCGACGAGGCGTTGGCGGAGGAAATCAGCCAGTTGCTGTACTGGACGCAGGTGCTGATGATCGCGCGCGGACTGTCGCTCGACGACATCTACCGGAAGCTGTGAACATGCTGCGCGTCGCGGTTCCCAACAAGGGCACGCTGAGCGAGCCGGCCAGCGAGATTCTCGCCGAGGCCGGCTACCGGCGTCGCACCGACCCCAAAGACCTCACCGTCATCGACCCAGTCAACCATGTCGAGTTCTTCTTTTTGCGGCCCAAGGATATTGCCATCTACGTCGGTTCGGGAGAACTCGACTTCGGCATCACCGGACGGGACCTGGTGCTCGACTCGGATGCGCCCGTGCGGGAACGGCTGGCGCTGGGCTTCGGGTCGTCCAGTTTCCGCTACGCCGGACCCGCCGGGCAGGAGTGGACGACGGCCGATCTGGCCGGAAGGCGCATCGCCACCGCGTATCCGAATCTGGTCCGAAAAGATCTGGCCGCCAAGGGTATTGAAGCAACGGTCATCAGGCTCGACGGAGCCGTGGAGATCTCCGTGCAACTCGGGGTGGCCGACGCCATCGCCGACGTGGTGGGGTCCGGTCGCACCCTAGGCATGCATGATCTCGTGGCATTCGGTGAGCCGCTGTGTGATTCGGAGGCGGTATTGATCGAACGCGCCGAGGCCGGCCACCGTCAGCAAAGCGCGGCGGGTGACCAACTGGTCGCGCGCGTTCAGGGTGTGGTGTTCGGTCAGCAATATCTGATGCTGGATTACGACTGCCCACGCTCGGTGCTGGACAAAGCCACGTCGATCACGCCGGGACTGGAATCACCGACCATCGCTCCGCTCGCCGACCCGGACTGGGTCGCAGTCCGCGCACTGGTGCCCCGCCGGGGCGTCAACGAAATCATGGATGAACTCGCCGCCACCGGGGCCAAAGCGATTCTGGCTTCCGATATCCGGTTCTGCCGATTCTGACCGCAGGGGTCCCTGTTGCACCGGTAGCTGTGTTAGCGTCCGGCAAGGGGCCGATTGCGCGTAGAACCCAGGAGGGTCGCCGTGACACATCATTTGCTCGTCCTGCTCATGGCTTTACTGATCGGCATCGTCGCCGGATTGCGCTCGCTGACGGCTCCTGCCGTGGTCGCCTGGGCCGCCGTCCTTACCTGGTTCAACCTGGATCACACCTGGGCGTCCTGGATGGGCAGCAAGATCACGCTTGTCGTGCTCAGCCTGCTTGCGGTGGCCGAACTGGTCAACGACAAACTTCCCAAGACGCCGCGGCGCACCGCGCCGCCGGTGTTCGCTGCCCGGATCATCTTGGGGGCCTTCGCCGGCGCGGTCATCGGCACCGTGTGGGGCTACAAGTGGGGCGGACTGGGTGCCGGCATCGTCGGTGCGGTGCTCGGCACCCTGGGGGGCTATCAGGCGCGCAAGCGCCTGGTGGCCGCAACCGGCGGTAAGGACTTGCCGATCGCGCTGCTCGAGGATGCGGTCGCGGTCTTGGGTGGGTTCGCCGTCGTTGCGGCGACGGCCTCTCTGTGACAGCGCATTTCGACGCGATCATCGTCGGCGCTGGCCAGGCCGGGCCACCGCTGGCGGGCCGCCTGACAGCCGCCGGGCAGCGCGTCGCGATAGTGGAGCGCAAACACGTCGGCGGCACCTGCGTCAACACCGGATGCATCCCGACCAAGACGCTTGTCGCCAGCGCGCACGCCGCGCAACTGGCACGGCGCGGCTCGGAATACGGCATCGGGACCGGACCGGTCAGTGTTGACATGGCGAAAGTCAAGGCCCGCAAGGACGGCATCATGCTCGCCGACCGCAAGGGTGTCGAACGCTGGTTGGAAGGCATGGACGGTTGCACCGTCGTTCGCGGTCACGCCCGCTTCGAAGACCCGCACACGCTGCGGGTCGATGACCAGCTGTTGCAAGGCGACCGGATCTTCCTCAACGTGGGCGGTCGTGCGGTGGTGCCGGACATCCCGGGCCTCTCCGATATCGAGTTCCTCACCAACGTGTCGATCCTCGAACTCGACACGGTGCCATCCCATCTCGTCATCGTCGGCGGCAGCTACATCGGGCTGGAGTTCGCGCAGATGTACCGCCGCTTCGGGGCCCGGGTGACCGTCGTCGAACGGGGCCCGCGGCTGGCTGCCCGCGAGGACGAAGACGTCTCCGCCACCATCAAAGAGATCCTGCAGGCCGAAGGGATCGACGTTGTCCTCGGCGCCGAAGACATACGGATCACCAAGCGCGACACAGGCTTTGAACTGAAACCCGGCGCCGGTGCCGCACCGATGCAGGGCAGCCATCTGCTGATGGCGGTGGGCCGGCAGCCCAACACGGACGATCTGGGTCTTCAGGCGGCGGGTGTCCAGACCGACGCCCGCGGCTACATCGTGGTCGACGATGCGCTCAAGACCAACGTCGACCACATCTGGGCGATGGGTGACTGCAACGGCAAGGGCGCCTTCACGCACACGTCGTACAACGACTTCGAAATAGTCGCCGCCAACCTGCTCGACGATGACCCGCGCCGGGTGAGCGATCGCATCACCACCTATGCGCTGTATATCGATCCGCCGCTGGGGCGCGCCGGCATGACCGTCGACCAGGTCCGTGCATCGGGCCGCAAGGCGCTGGTCGGCAAGCGGCCGATGACCAGGGTCGGCAGAGCCGTGGAAAAAGGTGAGACGCAAGGCTTTATGAAGGTCGTGGTAGACGCCGACACGCACGAGATCCTGGGAGCGGCCATCTTCGGGGTGGGTGGCGATGAGTCCATTCACTGCATTCTGGACGTCATGTCAGCCAAGGCGCCCTACACCACGCTGTCGCGCACGATGCACATCCACCCAACGGTCAGCGAGCTCATTCCCACGATGCTGCAGGAGATGTCGCCGCTCGTTTAGCCGGCCAGTAGTTGCTCGGGCCACCCGGGGTAGGGCGGCGGCGTCCCGCCGAACACGGGACAGTGTTCCTGGTGCGGGCACCACTCGCATAACCGCGACTGGTTGGCTCGGAAATCGCCTGTCTGACTCGCGGATTGGATCGCGCGCCAGATGGCCATCAGCGTCTTCTCGAAGCGCAGCAGCTCCTCGCGGTCCGGGGTGTAGTCCAGCATCTGCCCGTCGGCCAGGTAGATGAGCCGCAGGCGGGCGGCCAGCACACCGCGTGAACGCAGCAGTGCCACCGCATAGAACTTCATCTGAAACATCGCCTTGAACTCGGCCTTCAAGTCGGCCCCAGCCCGCGCGGCCGGCGGCGCCTTACCGGTCTTGTAGTCGACCACCCGCAGCTCGCCGGTGGCGGCGATGTCGATGCGGTCGATGAAGCCGCGCAGCAGTGTTCCGTCGGCCAGTTCGACCTCCACGCGTTGTTCGCAGCTGTCCGGGTCGAACCGCGTCGGGTCTTCGAGTCGGTAATAGCCGGACAGCAACGCGCGGGCTTCCTCGAGCAATTGGGTGCGCAGGCCGGGGTCCAGCTCGGCGGCCAGCGCGGGCTCCTCGGCGATCATCCGGTCCCACGCGGGTTCCACGAGAGAGTGCGCGGTGTCGGGGCCGCGCTGCGTCGCCGGTAGACCGTAGAGCTGCTCGAGCGCCGTGTGTACCAGCGATCCACGCAGCTGTGCCGCCGACGGCGCCTCGGGCAGCCGGTCGATCGCCCGGAACCGGTACAGCAGCGGACACTGCTTGAAGTCCGCGGCCCGCGACGGCGACAGGGCGGGATGGGACCGGGGTGTGTCCGGCTGGTCCGTCATGACTTCCTCCTTTGTGAAGCCTAGGGCGGCACGCCGACAACCCCGAACACCGCTTACGGCGAGTCGGCTGGCACGCTAGATGGCGTGCCAGCAACCGGTCCGTTCACCGTTGGCGAGCGCGTCCAGCTCACTGACGCCAAGGGCCGCCACTACACGATCGAGCTGACCCCTGGCAGCGAGTTTCACACCCATCGCGGCTCGATCGCCCACGATGCGGTAATCGGGTTGGAGCAGGGCAGCGTCGTCAAGTCCAGCAACGGTGCGCTTTTTCTGGTGCTGCGCCCGCTGCTGGTCGACTACGTGATGTCGATGCCGCGCGGGCCGCAGGTGATCTACCCCAAGGATGCCGCCCAGATCGTGCACGAGGGCGACATTTTTCCGGGTGCCTGCGTGCTGGAGGCCGGCGCCGGATCCGGTGCGCTGACCTGCTCGCTACTGCGCGCCGTCGGCCCGCAGGGGCGGGTGATCTCCTACGAACAGCGCGCCGACCACGCCGAGCACGCCCGCCGTAACGTCTCGGTCTTCCACGGCGGGCCGCCGGACAACTGGCAGCTGATCATCAGCGACGTTGCCGACTCCGAACTGCCCTACGGCTCCGTCGACCGGGCAGTGATGGACATGCTGGCGCCGTGGGAGGTGCTGGACGCCGTGTCGCGGCTGGTGAGCGCCGGCGGCGTGCTGGTGATCTACGTGGCCACCGTCACCCAGCTGTCGCGGGCCGTGGAGGCACTGCGGGCTCAGCAGTGCTGGACCGAACCGCGGGCGTGGGAGACGCTGCAGCGGGGCTGGAACGTCGTCGGCCTGGCTGTTCGGCCGCAGCATTCGATGCGCGGGCACACCGCGTTCCTGATCACGACGCGCAGGCTCGCGCCGGGCGCGGTCGCCCCCGCACCGCTGGGCCGCAATCGGCCAGGACGTGACGATTAGCTGCAAGCTGGTCTCGTCGATTCGGCGTTGACATCGGCCGGCGCTGTCAGGCGCCGAATACCCCGCCACGCTGACCCTCGCCCGATCTCAGCGGCTAGAGTTGGGGTGCCGCTGTCCGCCACACATGGTGCGCCGCGCCCGAACGGAAGTGTGGCTCTTGAGAGATCTTTTGGGGTACAGGCCATGACCGCGTCGTGGGACTCAACGTCGGGCCAGCCGTATTTGCCTGCGGGATCGACACAACACCCGCCGCCTTATCCTGTTGCGCCCGGCACGGATCAAGTCTTGGGACGGCAGCCGAATTCGGGGGCGCCGGCCAGCAGGCCCAGCAACGCTCTTGGTGTCGCGTCTTTGGTCATCGGCCTCGTCGCCCTGGTGGCCAGTGTGACGGTTGTCGCTGGTCTCATGCTCGGTGTCCTTGCCGCGATGTTGGGCGTGATCGCGCGTGCGCAGGTCAAGCATGGTCAAGCCAGCAACGGAGATGTCGCCATCACCGGCGTCGTGCTGGGCGTCCTGGCGATCGTCGCCAGCGCGATCGTTGCCATGTTTTGGGTGGTGCCACAGATGAGGATTACCAGCTCGGAAACGAGGATTACGAGCATTGCAACAAGCTCGGCGCTAGTCGTCGCTACGCAGCAGGCCCCGGCGTGCGGCCAGCAGCTCGAACTCGGGGTGAGCGGCTACCAGACGTTCGGCCTTGTCGAGAACGTCAACGACGTGGCTGCGGTCACCGGACAGCACGGCCACGCCGATGCCGGCCCGGCGGTACAGATCGCGTGAACCGGTCTCGGCGGCCGACACGCTGAACTTGCGCTGCAACTCGGCGACAACAGGACGGATCACCGACCGCTTCTGTTTGAGTGATCGCACGTCGCCCAGCAACACATCGAACTCGAGCCAGCCGATCCACATCCCGCGAGTCACCGAGGAGGCGGCGGCGCCGGGGCCGAAGGCTCGGTCGGAGCCGGTGCCGGGGTCGGCTCCGGTGCCGGGGCCGGTGCCGGAGTGCTCAGACCGGGCGAGTTGCCCAGTGCCAGCAGCGTTTGCGCGGTTCGCTTCGACAGCTGCCAGCCCCCCTGAAAGGGGGTGAACTCCATGGGAAACGTGAACACGCCGTTGTTCGCGCGAGCGGTCTTGACGGTGATGGTGGCCACCACATCAGCCGGATTCTTATCCGACCAGGCGATGTTGTCCGCCACGAAGGTCATCGGTTGATAGCCGTTGTCCCGCAACGCGTTCGTGAACTTGTCCAGGGTGGCCGCGCTCTCGGGGGTTGCGCCCTCGACGAGGTTGAGCTTGTTGGTGCCTAAAACGTTGGGGTCGGCGAGCCGGCCCAGCACGTCGGTGAGGGCTTCGGGCGGAGGCAGGGGAGTGGCCGGGGGGACAGTCGCCGGACTCGACGTGGGCCCAGGGACAGGAGCCGCCGACTGGGCGTCTGAAGACGATGGCTTGGACTCGTGCGACGAACATCCCGAAAGCCCGAACACCGCCGCGGCGACGGCGCTGAGGGCTCCGATGAGGTAGGCGGGGTTCCGGTGCATTCAGCGGACGGCGGCATTCGGCGATGACGGCGCGCCGAACGAGCCAACGGGTGCAACGGAAGTCACACTTGCGACGGCCCCGGCAACGATGACGACGGCTAAGACGCCCGTGGCGAGGGGTTTTATCGGCACCGCCGTCCTTTCGCTCGGCCGGATTTGATGCTGAGGTTACCAGCGTGACCATATTCGTAACTTTCTGTCGGTGTTCGACTCCACACGCGAAAGGGGAATCGCCGGTAGCGTTGTAAGCATCCACCGCGTCATTTCGGGCGGGAAAGGAGCGCAACATGGGTGACTCAGAGCGTTCTGAAGCATTCCGGATCCCTCGTGAAACCGACATGTCCAGCGACGATGCTGCCGAACTAGAACAACTACGCCGTGAGGCAGCACTACTGCGCGAGCAACTCGAGCATTCGGTTGGATCGCACGGGAGCGCCCGCTCTGCCCGCGATGTGCATCAGCTCGAAGCCCGTATCGACTCGCTTGCCGCCCGCAATTCCAAATTAATGGAAACTCTTAAGGAAGCGCGCCAACAACTATTGGCGCTGCGGGAGGAAGTCGACCGGCTGGGACAGCCGCCCAGCGGCTACGGCGTCCTGCTGTCCGCCCACGACGACGAAACGGTCGACGTGTTCACCTCGGGTCGCAAGATGCGCTTGACGTGCTCGCCGAACATCGAAGTCGCCGCCCTCAGGAAGGGCCAATCGGTTCGGCTCAACGAAGCCCTGACCGTCGTCGAGGCCGGCGCGTTCGAATCGGTCGGCGAGATATCCACGTTGCGCGAGGTGCTCGTCGACGGTCACCGGGCCCTGGTCGTCGGGCATGCCGACGAGGAACGCATCGTGTGGCTCGCCGATCCGCTGATCGCCGAGGACTTGCCGGACGGCGTTCCCGACGCCCTCAACGACGACACCAAGCCCCGCAAGCTGCGGCCCGGTGACTCGTTGCTGGTCGACACCAAAGCCGGCTATGCCTTCGAGCGCATCCCCAAGGCCGAGGTCGAAGACCTGGTGCTGGAAGAGGTGCCGGACGTCAGCTACCAGGACATCGGCGGCCTGACCCGGCAGATCGAGCAGATCCGCGACGCCGTGGAGCTGCCGTTCCTGCACAAGGAGCTGTATCGGGAATACCAGCTGCGCCCGCCCAAGGGTGTGCTGCTCTACGGCCCGCCCGGCTGCGGCAAGACCTTGATCGCCAAGGCGGTGGCCAACTCGCTGGCCAAGAAGATGGCCGAGGTCCGTGGCGACGACGCCCGCGAGGCGAAGTCCTACTTC
The DNA here is from genome assembly GCF_052144515.1 of Mycobacterium sp. GTDB lineage: Bacteria > Actinomycetota > Actinomycetes > Mycobacteriales > Mycobacteriaceae > Mycobacterium. The sequence goes on from NZ_JBKQQD010000226.1 coordinate 25,730, forward strand.
CTAAACATCAAAGGCCCGGAGCTACTGAACAAGTTCGTCGGCGAGACCGAACGCCACATCCGGCTGATCTTCCAGCGCGCCCGCGAGAAGGCGTCCGAGGGCACCCCGGTGATCGTGTTCTTCGACGAGATGGACTCGATCTTCCGCACCCGCGGCACCGGCGTCTCCTCCGACGTCGAGACGACCGTCGTTCCGCAGCTGCTGTCCGAGATCGACGGCGTGGAGGGGCTGGAGAACGTCATCGTGATCGGTGCCTCCAACCGCGAGGACATGATCGACCCCGCGATCCTGCGGCCCGGGCGCCTCGACGTGAAAATCAAGATCGAGCGGCCTGATGCCGAAGCGGCGCAAGACATCTACTCGAAGTATCTGATCGAGTCGCTGCCGGTGCATGCCGACGACCTCGCCGAGTTCGACGGCGACCGCACGGCCTGCATCAGGGCGATGATCGAAAAGGTCGTCGAGCGGATGTACGCCGAGATCGACGACAACCGGGTCCTGGAGGTCACCTACGCCAACGGTGACAAGGAAGTCATGTACTTCAAGGACTTCAACTCCGGGGCGATGATCCAGAACGTCGTCGACCGGGCGAAGAAGAACGCGATCAAGTCGGTGCTGGAGACCGGGCAACCTGGTCTGCGCATCCAGCACCTGCTGGACTCGATCGTCGACGAGTTCGCCGAGAACGAGGACCTGCCCAACACCACCAATCCCGATGACTGGGCACGGATTTCGGGCAAGAAGGGCGAGCGGATCGTCTACATCCGCACCCTGGTCACCGGCAAGTCGTCCAGCGCGTCGCGGGCCATCGACACCGAGTCCAACCTGGGTCAGTACCTGTAAGGGTTAGACGGTCACCAGCGAATAGCTGTTGGTCAGGTCGTCCTGGGTGACCTGGGCGGCGCGGGACGTGGTGTCCACGCGCAGCTCTTCGTTGAGCACCTGCGTCCGGTAGGACCATCCGTCGGGGAGCTTGAGCCGGTCGGCCAGCTTGGGGAGGTCGGCCCGCGTCAGGTTGGGGTCCACCACCTGGCTCCAGGTCTGCATCACCCAGCGGTGGCCGTGGGGGTCCTGGAGTTCGTAGACCTCTTCGCCGGCGTTGAAGACGAACACCGTGTGGCGGGTCACCTTGTTAACGCTGTAGGGCGCGGGGTCCATCGAGGACAGCAGGACCGTGGCCTGCAAGATCATCTCGATTCCCCCGAAGGTCTTCCTGATCTGGGGGCCCTGCTGCTCCTTTTCGATGGAGTTCATCAGCCAGTAGCGCGGGCCGTTGAGCAGGGCCGCGGCCGCACCGTTTTCGGCGGCGATGGCCTGCGGGTCCAGCGCGGACCATAGCTCGGCGGGGCAGTCGTTGAGCGGGAAGCTGTTGTAGACGTTGGCCTGCGGGCCGGCCTCGCCGGGGGTCACGAGAAGCACTTCGCCATAGCGTTTTCCGGACAGGTCGGTCATTGGTCCTCGCACTTCATCGTGGGTTCAGGGGCGGACACCAGGGTATTGGTGACTGACGTCAACGGGCGTCAACATCGGAAATATTTGCGCGATCCGCTTGCCCGTCCGCCTCCGCGGCGTTGCGGTAGCGATTGCGCGCGATCAGCGCGGCATGCAGATCCTCGATCCGCGGGTCGAGGAACGTCGAGCGGTAATCACCATCGCCGACTGCGCGCGCGCTGACATACATGAACGTCAGTGCGCCGAGGAAAAGACTCATATGGATCAGCGAATCGGGCACCGGAAGCGTCCAGCCCAGCACGATCGATTCCGACCGGCTGAGGTGAGTCCATTCCTTGAGCAGCTCGGGAGTGAGCACGATCAACCCGAGAACCAAGTAGATGGTGCCGGTGAGCGCCGCCACCACCGAGATCTGCACCAGTTGCGAGGTGGCCAGCACGAACACGACGTTGAGACGTTCGATCCTGGTCGGCCGAAAAGTGTCCGAGCCGTCCGGATCGGGCTTGGGATCGGGCATGGCGGCAAACGGTGTGTCGGCGAGCCTTTCGCTGTCGGCGGCTACAACCGCGCTGGACCGCAGCATGGGTCTGACGCGTTCCACCGTCGCGGATATCACGAAGGCCGCCGCGATGCTGACCAGAAACACCATTGCGAGCAAAAGCCGCTTGCCGTTGATCGTCGCGGCCATGATCCAGACGTAGGTGTTGAAGAACACCAGCGCGGTCAGCAGAACCACGGGCAGGGCCCGCACCGCCAGCGCGCCGACGCTGGCGAGGTGTGACAGCGTGATGCGCACCGCCCACCCGAGTACGGAGCCGACGCCGAGGCCGGTCAGGATCAGCACCACGGCGACGATGACGGCCGATTGCAGCAGCGACGCCGGGCCCGCATCGAGGTACCCGGCAACCGTCAGGACGACCGCCGCGGTAATTCCCGCTACGGCGCGTAACCGGGTGCGCGGTAGGCGGGGCACCAGCCAGCCTACGAGGACCGACAGCGGAAGGGCGGCGGCGACGATCGCGACCACTACCCATTCGATTCCTGCCGGCAGCCCCTCGATCCGGACTTCATGGGTGCCGGTGATCAGAAAGAGCGGGATCCCACAGCTCTGAAACGTCGCGTAGGCCGCAAGGACGGGCGCTGACCGCGACCACAGCCGTCGCCATCGCCCTCGTCTCGTCAGCACCGTGGGCAGGCCGCGCTGTAAGAACCAGCTTTCAGCCTCGGCGCTCACCGATGTTTGGCGTGCCGACATGCGCCGCGGCGAAAGGCTCATCACGGGTCACCCTAGATCGTCCAGCCCGTCGCTCGCTGTCAATCGAAGCGCCACGCGCACGATCCCCGCCTCGGCGGGCTGCCGACGGCCCGTAGTCTTTAAGTTATGCAACGGATTATCGGGACGGAGGTCGAGTACGGCATTTCGTCGCCGTCGGACCCGACAGCCAACCCGATCCTCACCTCGACCCAGGCGGTGCTCGCGTACGCCGCCGCCGCGGGCATCCAGCGCGCCAAACGCACCCGGTGGGACTACGAGGTGGAATCGCCGCTGCGCGACGCCCGGGGCTTCGACCTGAGCCGCTCGGCCGGCCCGCCGCCCGTGGTCGACGCCGACGAGGTCGGCGCCGCCAACATGATCTTGACCAACGGGGCGCGGCTCTACGTCGACCACGCGCATCCCGAATACTCCTCGCCCGAGTGCACCGACCCGCTGGACGCGGTGATCTGGGACAAAGCCGGCGAGCGCGTCATGGAGGCCGCCGCCCGACACGTCGCCAGCGTGCCCGGAGCCGCGAAACTGCAGCTGTACAAGAACAACGTCGACGGTAAGGGTGCCTCCTACGGGTCGCACGAGAACTACCTGATGTCACGGCAGACGCCGTTCTCGGCCATCATCGCCGGGCTGACCCCGTTTTTGGTGTCGCGGCAGGTGGTGACCGGCTCCGGGCGGCTGGGCATCGGGCCCTCCGGCGACGAACCCGGTTTCCAGCTTTGCCAGCGCTCCGACTACATTGAGGTCGAGGTCGGGCTGGAAACCACGCTGAAGCGCGGCATCATCAACACCCGCGACGAACCGCACGCCGACGCCGACCGCTACCGCCGGCTGCATGTCATCATCGGCGACGCCAACCTGGCCGAGACGTCGACCTACCTCAAGCTGGGCACCACCGCACTTGTGCTCGACCTGATCGAAGAAGGCCCGGCGCACGGCATCGACCTGTCCGATCTGGCGCTGGCACGGCCGGTGCACGCGGTGCATGCGATCAGCCGGGATCCGTCGCTGCGGGCCGCTGTGGCGCTGGTCGACGGCCGCGAGCTGACCGGCCTTGCGCTGCAACGGATTTACCTGGACCGGGTGGCGAAGCTGGTCGACGGCCGCGACCCGGACCCGCGCGCGGCCGACATCGTCGAGACCTGGGCGCATGTGCTCGACCAGCTCGAGCGTGACCCGATGGACTGCGCCGAGCTACTGGATTGGCCGGCCAAGCTGCGACTGCTGGAAGGTTTCCGGCAACGGGAAAACCTGAGCTGGTCGGCGCCCCGGCTACACCTCGTTGACCTGCAATATTCCGATGTGCGGTTGGACAAGGGCCTGTACAACCGGCTGGTCGCGCGCGGCTCGATGAAGCGGCTGGTCACCGAACACCAGGTCATCGAAGCGGTGGACAACCCGCCGACGGACACGCGCGCTTATTTCCGGGGCGAATGCCTGCGCCGGTTCGGGGCGGACATCGCCGCCGCCAGCTGGGACTCGGTGATCTTCGACCTGGGCGGCGATTCGCTGGTTCGGATCCCCACGCTGGAGCCGTTGCGCGGCAGCAAGGCGCACGTCGGAGCGCTGTTGGACTCGGTGGACAGCGCCGCCGAATTGGTGGAACAACTCACCAGCTAAGAGCCGTTAACCCGGGAAACGTCGGTGTTGACCGGTAGGGTAGAGAAAAGCTTGCGTGCGTTTGTGAAAGCGCGGGCGGCCCCCAAAAATGGGCATGACGAAGCAGGAGGCGGCGATGGCGCAGGAGCAAACCAAACGTGGCGGTGGTGGTGGCGAAGACGACGACGTCACCGGCACGACGGCCGCGGGCCAGGAGCGTCGCGAGAAGCTGGCCGAAGACACCGACGATCTGCTTGACGAGATCGACGACGTCCTGGAGGAGAACGCCGAGGACTTCGTCCGCGCGTACGTCCAAAAGGGCGGACAGTGACCTGGCAGTTCTCCGATCGCCTGTCGCTTAACTCTTCCGCTGTAGACCTGTCCTCGTTCGCTGACTTTCTCCGTCGCCAGGCGCCGGAGCTGCTACCGGCGAGCCTCAGCGGCGGGGCACCGGCGGGCGGGGCCGGCGGGCAGTTGCCGCATGGCACCACCATCGTCGCGCTGAAGTACCCCGGTGGCGTCCTCATCGCCGGCGATCGGCGCTCGACGCAGGGCAACATGATCGCCGGGCGCGATGTGCGCAAGGTATACATCACCGACGACTACACCGCCACCGGCATCGCCGGCACCGCCGCCATCGCCGTCGAATTCGCCCGTCTGTACGCGGTTGAACTCGAGCACTACGAGAAGCTCGAAGGTGTCCCGCTCACGTTTGCTGGCAAGGTGAATCGGCTCGCGATTATGGTGCGCGGCAACCTGGCGGCCGCGATGCAGGGGTTGGTCGCGCTGCCGCTGCTGGCCGGCTACGACATCCGCGCCGCCGACCCCGAGACCGCGGGCCGCATCGTTTCGTTCGACGCCGCCGGCGGCTGGAACATCGAGGAAGAGGGCTACCAGTCGGTGGGGTCCGGGTCGATCTTCGCCAAGTCCTCGATCAAGAAGTTGTATTCGCAAGTCACCGATGTCGATACCGCACTGCGGGTGGCCGTAGAGGCGCTGTACGATGCCGCCGACGACGATTCGGCCACCGGTGGGCCGGACCTGGTCCGGGGCATCTATCCCACGGCGGTCACCATCGGCGCCGACGGGGCGGCCGACGTGGCGGAGAGCCGCATCGCCGAACTGGCCCGCGAAGTTATCGAAAGCCGCTCACGCGCAGACACTTTCGGCCCCGATGGCGGTGAGAAGTGAGCTTCCCGTATTTCATCTCGCCCGAGCAGGCGATGCGCGAGCGCAGCGAGCTCGCGCGCAAGGGCATCGCGCGCGGCCGCAGTGTGGTGGCGCTGGCCTACGCCGGTGGTGTGCTGTTCGTCGCGGAAAACCCGTCGCGATCCCTGCAGAAGATCAGCGAACTCTACGACCGCGTGGGCTTTGCTGCGGCGGGCAAATTCAACGAATTCGACAACCTGCGCCGCGGCGGGATCCAGTTCGCCGACACCCGCGGCTACGCGTATGACCGCCGCGACGTCACCGGCCGGCAGCTGGCCAACGTTTACGCCCAGACGCTGGGCAGCATCTTCACCGAACAGGCCAAGCCATACGAGGTCGAGTTGTGCGTCGCCGAGGTCGCGCACTACGGCGAGACCAGGCCACCTGAGCTCTACCGGATCCTCTATGACGGGTCGATCGCCGACGAGCCACACTTCGTGGTCATGGGCGGCACCACCGAGCCAATCACCACCGCGCTCAAGGAGTCCTACGCCGAGAACGCCGACCTGCCCGACGCGTTGCGGATCGCGGTCGACGCGCTGCGCGCGGGCAATGCGGACACCACGGGCAACGACCAGCCTCGCCTCGGTGTGGCCAGCCTGGAGGTCGCCATCCTGGACGCCAACCGCCCGCGCCGCGCGTTCCGGCGGATCGGCCGGTCGGTATTGGAGACGCACCTGAAGGACCTGGATTCCCAGGACGCTGAAACAGAAGAAAAAGGCCCCGAATCCAACGGCGAAGCGTCGGACTAGACGCCGCTATCCATCCTTAGGCGCGGCTGCTCACCGTCGCGCTCGGACAACTTGTACCCTCGATTACGTGCAGCGACGAATCATGGGCATCGAGACCGAGTTCGGTGTGACCTGCACGTTCCACGGCCACCGTCGGCTCAGCCCGGACGAGGTGGCGCGCTACCTGTTCCGGCGGGTGGTGTCCTGGGGGCGTAGCTCGAACGTTTTCCTGCGTAATGGCGCGCGCCTTTACCTAGACGTCGGCAGCCATCCCGAGTACGCCACCGCCGAATGCGACAGCCTGGTGCAGCTGGTCACGCACGACCGGGCCGGCGAATGGGTGCTGGAAGACCTGCTGGTCGACGCCGAGCAGCGCCTGACCGACGAGGGCATCGGCGGCGACATCTACCTGTTCAAGAACAACACCGACTCGGCGGGTAACTCCTACGGCTGCCACGAGAATTACCTGATCGTGCGCGCCGGCGAGTTCTCCCGGATCTCCGATGTGCTGCTTCCGTTCCTGGTCACCCGCCAGCTGATCTGCGGGGCCGGCAAGGTGCTGCAGACCCCCAAGGCCGCGACGTTCTGCCTCTCGCAACGCGCCGAGCACATCTGGGAGGGCGTCTCTTCGGCGACCACCCGTAGCCGGCCGATCATCAACACCCGCGACGAGCCGCACGCCGACGCCGAAAAGTACCGGCGGTTGCACGTCATCGTCGGCGACTCGAACATGTGTGAGACCACCACCATGCTCAAGGTGGGCACCGCGGCGCTGGTGCTGGAGATGATCGAAGCGGGCGTGGCGTTCCGCGATTTCTCGCTGGACAACCCGATTCGCGCCATCCGGGAGGTCAGCCACGACGTCACCGGCCGTCGGCCGGTGCGGCTGGCCGGCGGGCGTCAGGCCAGCGCGCTGGATATTCAGCGGGAGTACTACACCCGCGCCGTCGAACACCTGCAGAGCCGGGAGCCCAACGCGCAGATCGGGCAGGTCGTCGACCTGTGGGGCCGCCAGCTTGACGCCGTCGAGAGCCAGGATTTCGCTAAGGTGGACACCGAGATCGACTGGGTGATCAAGCGCAAGCTGTTCCAGCGCTACCAGGATCGGTACAACATGGAGCTGTCCGACCCGAAGATCGCCCAGCTGGATCTCGCCTACCACGACATCAAGCGCGGGCGCGGCGTGTTCGACCTGCTGCAGCGCAAGGGCCTGGCGGCGCGCGTCACCACCGACGAGGACATCGCGGAGGCCGTCGAGAAACCACCGCAGACCACCCGCGCGCGGCTGCGTGGTGAGTTCATCAGCGCCGCCCAGGCGGCGGGGCGTGACTTTACCGTCGACTGGGTGCACCTCAAGCTCAACGACCAGGCCCAGCGCACCGTGCTGTGCAAGGACCCTTTCCGGGCGGTTGACGAGCGGGTCAAGCGGCTGATCGCCAGCATGTAGGGTGGTGCCGCAAACCGGGTAACCTGCCCGTCGTCCGGGCGTTCGTCAGTTTCTGCTGCTGTGCTGGGTCTTGAGTGCGGCCAGTTGATTCTCGATGGCGGTGGTCGCCCCCGCGCGGTCCTTGTGGCTGTGCTCGTAGCGCAGCAGCGCGGTCAGCGCGGCGAGATCGGTGAGCTTTTGTACTGAACCCTCGACTTCACTGACGGTGAGGTCGTCGTAGTTGTCGATGGGTAGCTCGTCTTCGGTGAGGCCCCCGGCCAGGACGCGGGTGCGGTGCAGGGTGGTCGCGAACCTGCGTGCGCCTTTTCGGGTGGCTATCTGCTCTGCTTGATGGAGCCCAGCGTCGCGGCTGGCGGTCAAGGAGTCGACGGCGGCTTCGGTGACGGTGGTCACGCGCGAACGGGCGCGGGCAGCGGCCTCGGCGGTTTCGTTGATCCACTCGGCCGCCCAGCGGGTCGGATAATTGGCGGCCCTGGTGAGTCGACCCACTGCAATCTGCACCGGGGTGGGCCGCACTGCGGTGGGCTCTCCGGAGGCTTCTTGGGCGAGCACCGAGGTGATCCACTCGACAGTTTCTTGATGTGCGGCCTGTAGACGCCGCGCCAGCAGTCGGATGTCGATGTGATCTGCCGCGTCGGCGAGGGCCTCGAGATAGCGTGCGCGGTCGAGTAATTGGTGTTCGAGGGCGAGGTCACCGAACAACGCGCCGGTGAGGGGTTGACCTTGTTCGACTACGGCCTTCGCCAGCGCGGTCGCGCGGCCCAGCGCGGGGGTAATCACGTCGGGAACGCCGCCGAGATCGCGCAGTGCCGCTGCGATCAGCAGGGCACGTTCTTGCGCGTTGGCCGCATTTGTCGTGAATTGTTGGCGCACAGTATCGTTGCGGGCCTGCACCAACCGGGTTTGCGCGATCTGAATTTCGCTGTTGGTGAGGTGATGCAGTATGCGAAGTTGGCCTATGAGCTTATCGGTGTTGGTGTGAGTCACGGTTTTCTCCTGAAGATTTCGGGTTTTGTACTGGGCTGCTTTGGGTGTTGGGCTGGAGGTTGAGGCATTCCGCTGCCGCCGGAAGGGTTGTGGCCTGCCGCCGTGG
>NZ_JBKQQD010000227.1:0-2502 GCF_052144515.1 Mycobacterium sp.
GCTGGTCGGCCCTGACGGCAGTTCGAGACGTCGGGCCGCCATGCTCAGGCTGATTCGTGCAAGTGCCTCGTCAAGAAGACCCGTCGCGGGATCGTCCACCGACTCGTTGGGCGCGGGGGCCGGTGAAACAGCGGGTGCCTCGTCCGCCGGCATCTGGTCGGGTGCCGGTGCCGATTTCTGGTCGGGTGCCGGTGCCGATTTCTGGTCGGGTGCCGGTGCCGGTGCCGCCTTCTCCGCGGTTGTTGGCGACGGAACGCCGCTGGCATCCTCGATGAGCCAGTTCGGCTCAGTCGATTCGTCAATTGCCAGGCTTGGCGACGAATTCTGAGGTTGTTGGGGCAGACTCTGCCCCAGCGAAGGTGGCGCAGCGGTGCTCTGGTTGACCGGAGTGACGACTGTGGCTTGCTGTGCAACCGGTTGCGCCTGGGTCGAGCTGACCTGCGTCACCAGTGCTTGCACTCCGAATGTGCCCGAGGACGTGGTGCTGCCGCTCCCGCTGGCCGGCGACGGCGCGGCGACGATGGTGGCGTTATGATGCGACGCCAAAATCGAGCCAAAACGGTCCCGGCCGCTGGTGCCGGAATAAGTGACACTGAAGCTCGATGCAATCGGCGACGTGGTTGTATCCGTCAACCCCGACGTCTGGTCGATGAGCGTGCCGAAGTTGGTTACCATACCAATTGACGTGTTTTGCCAGGCGGTGTTGTCGATCGCGCCCGTGGTTCCGTTGATGGTCGCCTGCGCTCCCGAGAATGTCACCGTGCCGAAGTCGGCGAGCGGCAAAACGCCGAAGAAGGACGACGGCGCTTCCACGATCCATTCAGCCGAGGATCGCTGTGCCGTCGCTGTCTGGGTTGTCGAAGATGACTTGTGCGTCGTGTTGTCCGTCATTTGCAAGGTAAACGCGCCGTTGTTGTAGGTGACGCTGGCGGAAATCGAATCGCCGGGGGAAATCATCCCAATGCTGGTGATTTGCACCGACGGGTTCGGGTACATTTCCAACCAAGCGTAATAGGTGGTCACGCCCGACCTGGAAGTATCCTGCGCCGTGCCGATCTGTTCGACCGAGTTGGAGCTGTAGCCGTCGATGCCCACCCAGACCGCCGAGTACGCGTTGGTGTCGCCGGTGACCGTGGGCACGTTCCAGGAACCGCTGACCTGAGTCACCGCATTGGATTTGGGGGTCGTCAGATTGGTTTCCGCGGCGTAGCCGGACCAGTTGGCGCTGTAGACCGTATCCAAAAGGGGCAGCGGTTGCAACGACACGGAGAGAAGGGCCCGCCCCTCCAGTTCCTCGAGATACACGCGGACGCGCGGCTGCGTCTGACGCTTCCGGACGACAAAAGAACGCATGGGAACCTCCCTCGATGAGGACACATCAAGAAGATACTGCACCCTAACCGGACCGTTTTTCGAAATCAAAGAAATTCTTAATGGGGCCGTGAAAATGTTCGGGACCGGAGCAGTTCGAGCAGTTAGCCCTTCAGGGTCGAGACAATTCAGACCGCGACCCTGACCTTGCGCGCGTCGGTGCGACACGCCGAAGCATCTTCGGAGGTTGCCTCTGGCCCAAAGGTGACCGGAGCAGCTTCCAGGGCCACCGCACCCGGCCCCGATCTGAACAGGTGTCACCTTCGGCCTGTGAACGCGTACCCGAGCCGTTGCCCGCGACGCCGTTGAACATGATCCCGTTCACGCCGTAGGCGGTCTCGATCTGGCTGGGCGACAGCCCGGGGGGGCTTGCCGGTGTACTCAAGCGAGCGAGCGAGGGGGTGGGTTGAACCGTGGCCGGCTCGGCTGCCTTCCCTGAGGCGCTCGCTGCCGGAAAGTCCGAGATCGAGAGCAGTTGTCGGCTCTCCAGGGCTTCGCAAACCAGCTCGAAACGGGTGCGCTTTGGGGCGCGAAACTGGGTAACTGTGCCGGGACGAAATGGGGCGGCAAATCTCAAGCCACTCATGGTGAACCTCATCGCGATGTTGAGTCCGAGGTGCCGAGGAAGTTGCCCGGTGCCTGTCGCGGTTGATCATCTTGAGGGATCTCGAATGTTTCGATCCCCTAAAAAGAACACGCAACCACAGACCGAATGCGCGCGCGAATTACCGGCTCAATTTTGCACAGGTTCTGCAATCAACCTGAAGCCTGGCGACGGTCAGCAGATGAGATCGTGGCTGTTTGCCGTCCTCACCCCAGCTCCGCCACCGGAATATGCCCCACATCCTCGAAGACATGGCTGGGGCGGTAGGGGTAGGTTTCGATCAGCTCCCGGGTCGTGACGCCAGAGAGAACGAGGATCGTCTTCATGCCGGCCTCGGTACCGGCAATGATGTCGGTGTCCATGCGGTCGCCGACACCATGAACGCATCGGCCGGACCCGCCTGAAGGGTCCCGAGGGCGGGCCACATCATCAGCGGGTTGGGCTTGCCCACGAAGTAGGGTTTTTTCCCGGTGGCCAGCTCGATCGGTGCGACCAAGGCCCCGCAGGCGGGTGTGATGCCCAGCTCG
>NZ_JBKQQD010000228.1:0-17931 GCF_052144515.1 Mycobacterium sp.
GCAGACGGGCGCCACAAGCCGCCAAGGCGTCTTCGCCGGCGGCGACATCGTGACCGGCGCCGCGACCGTGATCCTAGCCATGGGCGCGGGACGCAAGGCCGCGAACGCCATTCACGAATACCTGCAAAAAGGCGCGGCAGAGAAGGACGCGCCGCGCGACGATGCCGTAGCTCCGGCCCCTCCGGTCGCAGGCGCGGCAGGAGGAGGTGCGTCCAAAATGAAGATCAAGGAGGCTGCGAGCAGCGATACGGCGACTTTCGCTACCAGGCCGGACGTCAGGGTCGACGACCCGGAGGCCGAGGAGTACCGAAGAGGGTTCGGGGATGGAACCGTATGGGCGACCGACTACGCGACGGAGGGCCAGTTGGGCGACCTCGTGGAGGCCCCCGACCGCGACAATCCGTACTGGCAAGGGTTTATCGAAGGCGTCGAGGAAGTCTGGAGCACGAGGGAGCCGCCAGCCTTCGGGCCTGAAAATACCATCTGACCTGCTATGGAGTTGGTGCGCGATTATCGGCGGTGCCCGCTGAAGCTCAGGATCGGCGACTGCCCTGAGAGTGCGGTGTGCCCGGGGCTGTGTGCGAATTGTCAGAACGCGTCTTCGGAAACGCGCATGATGTCGTCGTCGAGGGATGCGAGGACCCTGCGCTGCCCGGTCAGCTTCGGGAGCATGTTATTGGCGAAGAACGTCGCGGTCGCGATCTTGCCTTCATAGAAGTTTTGGTTGCTGCTCTGCGGCCCGTCCGCCAGCGCGGCGTGGGCGATGCCGGCCTGCACCAGCAATCGCCACCCGATGAGCAGGTCGCCGACGGCGAGGAGATAGCGCACCGATCCCAGCCCGACCTTGTAAATCTCCGTGGGTTGTTGCGTGGCCGACATCAGGTATCCGGTGAGGGCGCCCGTCATCGCCGTGACGTCGTCCAGCGCGGTTTGCAGCAGCTCGGCCTGCGGTTTGAGTGCCTCAGCGCAGGTGTCGATGCTGTTGCTGATCTGCGCCGTCAAAAACTGCAGCGCCTGGCCGCGGTCGCGGACGATCTTGCGGAAGAAGAAATCCAGCGCCTGGATCGCGGTGGTGCCCTCGTAGAGCGAATCGATCTTGGAATCGCGGATGTACTGCTCGAGCGGGTAGTCGACCAAAAAGCCCGAGCCGCCCAGCGTCTGTAGCGATTCGGTCAGGACCTCGTAGGCTCGTTCCGAGCTCACCCCTTTGACGATCGGAAGCAGCAGATCGTCGACGCGGTGTGCCATGTCGTGGTCCGCGCCCGAAACACGTTGTGCGACATCGTCATCCTGGTGAGCGGCGGCATACATGTACAGCGCACGCAGACCCTCGGCGTAGGCCTTCTGCGTCATCAGGCTGCGGCGCACATCGGGGTGGTGCATGATCGTGACCCGCGGGGCCGTCTTGTCGGTCATCTGGGTCAAATCCGCACCCTGCACGCGCTCCTTGGCGAAAGCAAGAGCGTTCAGATAGCCCGTGGACAGCGTGCCGGCGGCCTTGACGCCTATCGTCATGCGGGCGTGCTCGATGATGGTGAACATCTGCGCGATTCCGTTGTGCACGTCGCCGACCAGGTAGCCGACTGCGGGCACATCGGTGGCGCCGAAAGTCAACTCGCACGTCGGAGAGGACTTGATACCCATCTTGTGTTCCAGCCCGGTGGTGAAAACCCCATTGCGGGAACCGAGCTCGAACGTGTCGGGGTCGAAAAGATAGTTCGGCACGTAGAACAGGCTCAACCCTTTGGTGCCCGGACCGGCTCCTTCGGGCCGGGCCAGCACGAGATGGAAGACGTTCTCGGCGGTATCGCCCACGTCGCCACCGGAGATGAACCGCTTCACGCCCTCGATGTGCCAGGTGCCGTCGGGTTGTTCGATGGCTTTGGCGCGCGCCGCCCCGACGTCGGAGCCCGCGTCGGGTTCGGTGAGCACCATGGTGGCCGCCCAGCCACGCTCCACGCCCTCGGCCGCCCACCGTCGCTGCTGTTCGGTGCCCTCGACGTACAGGGCCTGCGCCATGAAGGTGCCCAGGCAAAAGAAGCTCGCGGAGGAGTTGGCGCAGAACGTCATTTCGGTGACTCCCCATGCCAGCGGTGGCGGTGCGGGCATGCCACCGATCTCTTCGGCCAGGCCCAGCCGCCACCACCCGGCCTCTTTGATCGTGTCGACTGTTTTGACCAACTCCGGCGCCACGCTGATGCTGTGCGTGGCGGGGTCGAACACCGGCGGATTGCGGTCCGCGTAGGCGAAAGTCTCGGCGACCGGGCCCTCGGCCAGGCGGGCGGCTTCGGCCAAAATCGTTTTGGCGGTATCGACGTCGAGATCGCTGTAGCGTCCGGTGCCCAGGACGGCCCCGATGTCGAGGACCTCGAACAGGTTGAACTCGAGATCGCGGACGTTGGCGATGTAGTGGCCCACGGCGGTTCCCTTCGCTTCGGCGAACTCAGACGCAGTGTCTCCGAGCGTGGAAACGTACGCAACCGTAACCTTCGGTGCAGCAGTATCGGATCCGCTGACCTGCCGTTATGGCCACGGGCGCGTCGGGGTCCCGGCGATCGGGCCGGGCCCGCTTGCCTTGTGGCTTGCCTTGTGCGAGAGGACAATTCAATCGCATACCGAAATACAACCGAGACATTTTCCTGCCTCTACGTCGATAAACTTGGGCATGTCGCACCCCACCCCCCTTTGTGAGGCCGCCGTCATGACCCTGACTGCCCTCGAAGAGACGGCCGGCGAGGTTCCTGTTGACCGCGATGCGGTCCGGCGGCGTCTGAGCTGGCGTGTGGCGCTGTGGTCGGTGGTTTCGGTGCGCTGGGCGGCCGTCGCGCTGGCGCTGTTCTTGGCCGGGCTGACGGCTCAGCTGAACGGTGCGGCCGAGACGGTGTGGTGGACGCTGGATCTGGCCTGTTACCTCACCGGTGGCTGGGGATCGGCGTGGGCCGGTGCAAAAGCGTTGCGTAACAAGGCCCTTGACGTCGATTTGTTGATGGTTGTCGCGGTGGTCGGGGCGGTCGCGATCGGGCAGATCTTCGACGGCGCCCTTGTTGATAGTGATCTTCGCCACCTCCGGCGCGCTGGATGACGTCGCCACCAAACACATCGCCGATTCCGTCAAGGGCCTACTCGAGCTCGCGCCGGATCAGGCCGTCGTGCTCGATGGTGACGGCCGTGAGCGGCTGCTGCCGGCCGCCGAGCTAATCGTGGGAGACCGGGTGGTGGTGCGGCCGGGCGAGCGGGTTCCCGCCGACGGCGCCGTGGTGGCCGGGGCCTCCGAGGTCGACCAATGCTCGATCACCGGCGAGTCGATGCCGGTGTCCAAGAGCCACGGTGACGAGGTGTTCGCGGGCACGGTGAACGGATCGGGGGTGCTGCACCTGGTGGTCACCCGCGATCCGTCGCAGACCGTGGTCGCCCGCATCGTCGAGCTGGTGGCCGAGGCGTCGGCCACCAAGGCCAGAACGCAGCTGTTCATCGAGAAGATCGAGCAGCGCTACTCGGTCGGCGTGGTGGCGGCCACCGTTGCACTGATCGCCATTTACCGGTGACAACGGGCGTGCGGCCACCCGGGGTGGCCCGGCAGGCCGGGATCACCGACGTGCGTGCGGCGCTGCCCGAGCAGAAGGTCGATGTGGTCCGCGGTCTGCAGGCCGGCGGTCACCGGGTGCTCGTCGTCGGCGACGGCGTCAACGACGCCCCCGCCATGGCCGCGGCCCGCACGTCGATCGCGATGGGCGCCGGCGCCGACCTCACCCTGCAGACCGCCGACGGCGTCACCGTCCGCGACGAGCTACACGCCATTCCGACCCTCATCGGGTTGGCCCGGCAGGCCCGGCGGGTGGTGATCACCAACCTCGTCATCGCGACCGCATTCATCACCGTCCTGGTGCTGTGGGATCTGTTCGGACACCTGCCGCTGCCGCTTGGAGTGGCCGGTCACGAGGGATCCACCATGATCGTGGCGCTCAACGGCCTGCGCCTGCTCACCAACCGGTCCTGGCGGACCTCTGCTTGTCGGGAAGCATCACGGGAACAAGGCACCGGCGCGCGACGTTAGCTGTCTCGTGACCACCCGAGACCTCACTGCTGAGCAGTTCAACGACACCATCAACGGCAACGACATCGTGCTTGTTGACTTCTGGGCGTCCTGGTGCGGCCCGTGTCGGGCGTTTGCGCCGACCTTCCAGGCCGCGTCGGAGAAACACCCCGACGTGGTGTTCGCCAAGGTCGACACGGAAGCCGAGGAGCAGCTGGCAGCGGCCGCCGAGATCCGCTCCATTCCCACGCTGATGGCCTTCAAGAAGGGCAAACTGCTGTTCAACCAGGCCGGCGCGCTGCCGCCCGCCGCCCTGGAGGACCTGCTGCACCAGGTCAAGGCGTTTGACGTCGAGGCAGCTGAAGCCGCGGCCGAGTCCAAAGAAGTCTGACGCGGATTCGGGACGCGCTACCTTCCTAAGGTGAGTTTGGTCCTCGTTGAACACCCGCGACCCGGGGTCGCGCTGATAACCCTCAATCGGCCCGAGCGGATGAATTCAATGGCGTTCGACGTCATGGTGCCGCTGAAAGAGGCCCTGGAGCAGGTCACCTACGACAATTCCGTGCGCGTGGTGGTCCTGACTGGGGCGGGCAAAGGGTTCTCGTCCGGCGCCGACCACAAGTCGGCGGGCACCGTGCCCAACGTCGACGAGCTGACCCGGCCGACCTACGCGCTGCGCTCCATGGAGTTGCTCGACGACGTCATCCTGGCGCTGCGCAAGCTGCACCAACCGGTGATTGCGGCCGTCAACGGTCCTGCCATCGGGGGAGGGCTGTGCCTGGCGCTGGCCGCCGACATCCGGGTGGCCTCCACCAGTGCCTACTTCCGGGCCGCGGGCATCAACAACGGCCTGACGGCCAGCGAACTGGGGCTCAGTTATCTGTTGCCCAGGGCCATCGGATCCTCGCGCGCGTTCGAAATCATGCTGACCGGTCGCGACGTCAGCGCCGAGGAAGCCGAGCGGATCGGCCTGGTGTCCTGCCAGGTGCCCAAGGAGCAGCTGCTGGACACCTGCTACGCCATCGCCGCGCGGATCGCGGCGTTCTCCCGGCCGGGAACCGAGTTGACCAAGCGCACACTGTGGAGTGGACTCGACGCCGGTAGTCTGGAAGCGCACATGCAAGCCGAAGGCTTGGGACAGCTTTTCGTTCGCCTGCTCACCGCCAACTTCGAAGAAGCGGTTGCCGCGCGCGCCGAACGCCGACCGGCGGTGTTCACCGACGACAAATAACTCGCAGGCTAGGAGTGCGAATGTGATCACGGCTACGGACCTCGAGGTCCGCGCTGGTGCGCGCATCCTGCTCTCACCGGACGGCCCGGACCTGCGCGTACAGCCCGGCGACCGCGTCGGGCTGGTCGGCCGCAACGGCGCGGGCAAGACCACCACGCTGCGCATCCTGGCGGGCGAGAGCCAGCCTTATGCCGGATCGGTCACCCGCACCGGCGAGATCGGCTATCTGCCACAGGATCCCAAAGAGGGCGATCTCGACGTGCTTGCCCGCGACCGGGTGCTGTCGGCCCGCGGACTGGACGTCCTGCTCACCGATCTGGAGAAGCAGCAGGCGTTGATGGCTGAGGTCGCCGACGACGACGCGCGGGACCGCGCGATCCGCCGCTACGGCCAGCTCGAGGAGCGATTCGTCGCGCTGGGCGGCTACGGCGCCGAGAGTGAAGCCGGCCGGATCTGCGCGAGCCTCGGCCTGCCCGAACGGGTGCTGACGCAGCAGTTGCGCACGCTGTCCGGAGGACAGCGCCGCCGGGTGGAGCTGGCGCGCATCCTGTTCGCCGCTTCCGACAGCGGTGCAGGCTCGTCCACCACGCTGCTGCTCGACGAGCCGACAAATCACCTTGACGCGGATTCGCTTGGCTGGCTGCGGGATTTCCTGCGGGCACACACCGGCGGGCTGATCGTCATCAGCCACAACGTCGATTTGATCGCCGATGTCGTCAATCGGGTGTGGTTCCTGGATGCCGTACGCGGCGAGGTCGACGTGTACAACATGGGCTGGCAGAAGTACCTCGACGCCCGGGCGACCGACGAGCAGCGTCGCCGGCGGGAACGCGCCAACGCCGAACGCAAGGCCGCCGCGTTGCGCACCCAGGCCGCCAAGCTGGGCGCCAAGGCCACCAAAGCCGTTGCGGCCCAGAACATGTTGCGGCGCGCCGATCGGATGATGGCCGCGCTCGACGAAGAGCGGGTCGCCGACAGGGTGGCGCGCATCAAGTTTCCTACCCCGGCCGCGTGCGGGCGCACGCCGCTGGTGGCCAAGGGGCTGAGCAAGTCGTACGGCTCACTCGAGGTGTTCACCGGCGTCGATCTGGCGATCGATCGCGGCTCGCGCGTGGTCGTGTTGGGGCTCAACGGCGCCGGCAAGACCACGCTGCTGCGATTGCTGGCCGGCGTCGAGAAACCCGACACCGGAGCGCTCGAGCCCGGACACGGTTTGCGGATCGGCTATTTCGCGCAGGAGCACGACACCCTGGACAACGACGCGACCGTCTGGCAGAACATCCGGCACGCGGCGCCCGAGTCCGGCGAACAGGAGCTGCGCGGTCTGCTGGGGGCATTCATGTTCAGCGGGCCACAGCTGGACCAGCCGGCGGGCACCCTGTCCGGTGGGGAGAAGACCCGCCTCGCGTTGGCCGGCCTGGTGGCGTCCACGGCGAACGTGTTGCTGCTCGACGAGCCGACCAACAATCTCGACCCCGCCTCGCGCGAGCAGGTGCTCGACGCACTACGCAGCTATCAGGGTGCGGTGGTGCTGGTTACCCACGACCCCGGGGCGGCCGAGGCGCTGCATCCGCAACGCGTCGTGCTGTTGCCCGACGGCACCGAAGACTATTGGTCCGACGAGTACCGGGATCTCATCGAGCTGGCCTGATTTCGGCCAAAGCTGCCCGCAGCCGACAACGGGTTCTTACGCTAGGTGCTTGCGAACGTGTTGAACGTGGAGGGCCCAGTGAGAAACCCATTGCGGAAGTCGAAGAAGACGCGCGATCAATTGCTGCACGAGTTGCGCAACGCCTATGAGGGCGGGGCCAGCATCCGCAACCTGGCGGCCACCACCGGTCGGTCATACGGATCCATTCACAGCTTGCTGCGCGAGTCGGGCACCACGATGCGCAGCCGCGGTGGCCCCAATCACCGCGCCCGGCCGAAGCCGGTGCGAGCGTAACGTCACTGCGAATCCTCGTCCCTTCATTCGCAGTCGCGTTACGCTCGGGCCCATAAAGAGGCGAACCTAACTGCGGCGCACCGAGTTCTCCACCAGGTCGAGGACCGCGGCCAGACGCGTCGGGTCCTCGCCGGAGGCCAGCCGGGCCACCAATCCGTCCAACACGAGTTCCAGGTAGCACTGCAACACGTCACCGGGCACGTCTTCGCGCACCCGGTGTGCCTCCTTCTGCCGGCGCAGCCGATCGTGCGTCGCGGCGGCCAGTTCCGCGGAGCGCTCCGACCATCCACGGTTGAACACGGGGTCGTTGCGCAGCTTGCGGGCGATCTCCAACCGGGTGGCCAGCCAGTCGAACTCCTCGGGCGCGGCGAGCATGTCGCGCATCACCTGAATGAGGCCTTCGCGGGATGCGACCTCGGCCATCCGCTCGGCATCCTCGTGGGCCAGGGCGAAAAACAGTGCGTCCTTGTCCCGGAAGTGGTGGAAGATCGCGCCGCGCGACATCCCGATCGCCTGCTCCAGCCGTCGCACTGTCGCCTTGTCGTAGCCGTATTCGGCAAAGCAACGGCGAGCGCCGTCGAGGATCTGACGGCGCCGAGCCGCGAGATGGTCCTCGCTGACTTTTGGCATGGCGGGGCGTGGGGGGCGTCCGGTCTAGCCCGACTTCAGCATGTTGCGCAGCACGTACTGCAGGATGCCGCCGTTGCGGTAGTAGTCCGCCTCACCGGGGGTGTCGATGCGCACCACCGCGTCGAACTCGACTGCATCCTTACCGTCCTTGCTGGCCTTCACATGCACCGTCTTGGGCGTCTTGCCGTCGTTGAGCGCCTCGATCCCGGTGATGTCGAAGACTTCGGTGCCGTCCAGACCCAACTCCTTGGCCGACTTGCCCTCCGGGAACTGCAACGGGATCACGCCCATGCCGATCAGGTTGGAACGGTGGATCCGTTCGAACGACTCGGCGATCACGGCGCGGACGCCCAGCAGGCGCGTTCCCTTGGCGGCCCAGTCGCGTGACGAGCCCGATCCGTATTCTTTGCCGCCCAGCACCACCAGCGGAATGTCTTGTGCCGCATAGTTTTGCGCCGCGTCGTAGATGAAGGCCTGTGGTGCTTGCCCATTTTCGGGGTCTTGGGTGAAGTCGCGGGTATAGCCACCGGACACATCGTCGAGCAGCAGGTTGCGCAGTCTGATGTTGGCGAAGGTGCCACGGATCATCACCTCGTGATTGCCGCGCCGTGAGCCAAACGAGTTGTAGTCCTTGCGCTCAACGCCGTGCTCGTCGAGGTACTGCGCCGCCGGGGTGCCCGGCTTGATGCTGCTGGCGGGTGAGATGTGGTCGGTGGTCACCGAGTCGCCCAGCAGCGCCAGCACCCGGGCACCGGTGATGTCGGCGACCGGCTCGGGCTCGGCGGGCATGCCGTCGAAGTACGGGGGCTTGCGAACGTATGTCGAATCCGAGTCCCACTCAAAGGTGTTGCCGCTCGGCGTGGGCAGGTTGCGCCACCGTTCGTCGCCCTTGAACACATCGGCGTAGTTCTTGGTGAACATCTCCTGGTTGATCGCCGACGCGATCGTGTCGGAGACGTCCTTCTGCGACGGCCAGATGTCTTTCAAGTAGACATCTTTGCCATCTTTATCTGTACCCAGTGGCTGGCTTTCGAAGTCGAAGTCCATGGTCCCGGCCAGCGCGTAGGCGATCACCAGCGGCGGCGACGCCAGGTAGTTCATCTTCACGTCGGGGTTGATGCGGCCCTCGAAATTCCGGTTGCCGGACAGCACGGCCGACACCGAAAGGTCGTTGTCGTTGATGGCTTTCGAGATTTCGTCGGGCAGTGGACCGGAGTTGCCGATGCAGGTGGTGCAGCCGTAGCCGACCAGATAGAAGCCGAGCTTCTCCAGGTACGGCCACAGGCCGGCCTTGTCGTAGTAGTCGTTGACCACCTGCGAGCCCGGCGCCATCGTGGTTTTCACCCACGGCTTGGAGGCCAGTCCCTTCTCGACGGCGTTGCGGGCCAGCAGCGCCGCACCCAGCATCACCTCGGGGTTGGAGGTGTTGGTGCACGACGTGATCGCGGCGATCACTACCGCGCCGTGGTCGAGCACGAAGTCGCCGTACTGTTCGGACTTCACCGGCACCGGGTTGCTCACCCGGCCCTTCGAGTGCGCGGCGGCTGACTGCACCGGAGCACGGTCGTCGGCGTGGCCGTTCGCCACCTGTCCGGGGTCACTGGCCGGGAACGTCTCGTCGAGCTCCTCGTCCAGCTTCGAATACTCCTGCTTGTCGGGGTCGTCGCCGACGTAGCTGGGAATGGTCTTGCGGAACGTGGACTTAGCTTCGGACAACGCGATTCGGTCCTGCGGACGCTTCGGACCCGCGATCGACGGCACCACCTCGGACAGGTCGAGCTCGAGGTACTCCGAGAAGGCCGGCTCGTGCTCGGGGTCGTGCCACATACCCTGCTCTTTGGCGTAGGCCTCGACCAGAGCCAGCTGTTCATCGGTACGGCCGGTGAACTTCAGGTACTTGATGGTTTCTTCATCGATCGGGAAAATCGCTGCAGTGGAACCGAATTCGGGGCTCATGTTGCCCAGGGTGGCACGGTTGGCCAACGGCACCTCGGCCACACCCTCGCCGTAGAACTCGACGAACTTGCCGACCACGCCGTGCTTGCGCAGCATCTCGGTGGCGGTCAGCACGACGTCGGTGGCCGTCACGCCGGCCTGGATCTCCCCGGTCAGCTTGAAGCCGACGACCCGCGGGATCAGCATGGACACCGGCTGACCCAGCATCGCAGCCTCGGCCTCGATACCGCCGACGCCCCAGCCCAGCACGCCGAGACCGTTGACCATCGTGGTGTGCGAGTCGGTGCCCACACAGGTGTCGGGGTAGGCGGTTATTGTTCCGGACCCGTCGCGCTGCATCACCACGGTCGCCAGGTACTCGATGTTGACCTGGTGCACGATGCCGGTGCCCGGTGGCACCACCTTGAAGTCCTGGAAAGCGCCCTGCCCCCAGCGCAGAAATTGGTAGCGCTCCCCGTTGCGCTCGTACTCGATCTCGACGTTGCGCTCGAATGCGTCGGCGGTGCCGAACAGGTCGGCGATCACCGAGTGGTCGATCACCAGGTCGGCCGGCGCCAACGGGTTGACCTTCTCCGGATTGCCGCCGAGGTCGCCGATGGCCTCACGCATGGTGGCCAAGTCGACGATGCACGGCACACCGGTGAAGTCCTGCATCACCACGCGCGCCGGCGTGTACTGGATCTCAATGCTGGGTTCCGCCTTGGGATCCCAGTTGGCGATGGCCTCGATGTGGTCTTTGGTGATGTTGCTGCCGTCCTCGTTGCGCAGCAGGTTTTCGGCGAGGACCTTGAGGCTGTAGGGGAGTTTCTCGGTATTGGGGACGGCGTCGAGACGGTAGATCTGGTAACTCTTGTCGCCTACCTCGAGGGTGTCGCGTGCTCCGAACGAGTTCACAGAATCCTTGCTAGTCACATCAACTCCCGGGATTAAGTTCTGCCGCCGACGGGCCGTGTCGACGATGCTTCGAATGCTGAAGCCACTTTAACAGTACGCTTGTCCTTTATTACGCGGTACCCGCGCATCTGCCAGTCTTGTCCGGTGGGGCGTGTGTTGGAAGGCCATGGCGCGCTCTCACCGAGATATAAGCCACGCACACTCGCGGCGGCGTGTCGTGTGCGTGGTGTACGTGTCGCGCAAGGAGCGCGGCCCTCGTCGCGTACGGTGCCTGTATGACCGGGCAACTGCTGCCGCTCTACATCCCCCAAGACGTCGACATGACTGCCGTCAAGGCTCAGGTCGCCGCGACCGGCGTCAGTGCGCTACCGGCGGCCATGCCGGGGTTGCTCGACGTGGTCAACCAGGCTCGCGCCGACGGCATCACCCTCAAGATCGTGCTGCTCGACCACAACCCGCCGAACGACACACCACTGCGCGACATCTCCACCGTGGTCGGTGCCGACTACCCGGATGCCACCGTCCTGACACTGAGCCCAAGCTACGTGGGCAGCTACAGCACGCATTTCCCGCGCGTCACGCTGGAAGCCGGCGAGGACATAGCCAAGACGGGCAATCCGGTGGTCTCGGCGCAGCATTTTTTGAATGAGATCAACACCCCCGAGTTTCCCTGGACCGGGTTGACCATCGTCTTGTTGATCGTGGTGCTCGCGGCGGCCGTCGGCACCCGGTGCCTGCAGTTGCGGAGCAGGCGGGCAGCAACGTCGCCACCAGCTGGCGACAACCCGGCCTCAGAACCGAACCGGGCCGTCTAGCCTGGCGCATCCGGGTCGGGCGGCCGTAGCGCACCGACTTGGCGTCTTGTTGTGGCAAACAGGGCAGATCACCGTTCGGTCACATTAAACGCACTTCCAGAGTGCAGTTTGTGACTTACGTTTCCATTGCGACTCATGTGACGTACGGTGCAAATGATGCTGCTGTTGTCTTTGGCGCTTTCCGTGGGATCGGTGGCTGGCGCCGTCCGTCCGTGCTGAGCCATAGGAGACCCGAATCGAATGAGACGGATCCGCCGAGGCTCTGCTTCGCGACCGGCCGCAAGGGTTGTGCGGCCGGTCATTCCATGTGTCTTGAGCGTGGCCGCACTGGTGTTGCTGCCCAGCCTCGCCGCCGCCGACCCCGGCACCGACGCCATGGCGACACTGATCGCGAACGTCGCCAAGGCCAACCAGCGACTCGATGACCTGAGCGCGGCCATCCAGACCGAGCAGCAAAGCGTCGACAAGGCGATGGTCGACGTGGAGACCGCCCGGGACACCGAGGTCGCGGCGCAACATGACCTAGAGGTCAGCCAGCAGGCGGTCAAGGACGCCAACGCGGCGATCGCCGGGGCTCAACATCGGTTCGACACCTTCGCCGCGGCCACCTACATGAACGGTCCGTCGGGCAGCTATCTGACCGCGAGCAGCCCCGAGGACATCATCGCCACCGAGACCGCCGCCAGGACCCTGACCGCCAGTTCCCAGGCGGTCATGGCCAACTTGCAGCGGGCTCGGACCGAGCAGGTGAACAAGGAGTCGGCGGCGCGGCTGGCCAAGCAAAAGGCCGACAAGGCCGCCGCTGACGCCAAGGGCAGCCAGGACGCCGCCGTGGCGGCGCTCACCGAGTCCAAGCGCAAGTTCGACGAACAGCGCGACGAGGTCAACCGGCTGGCCGCCGAGCGTGACGAGGCTCAGACCGCTCTCGAGACCGCCCAACTCGCGGACGCACGCTGGTCGACGGGGCCGGGTGGTCCCGGTGCACCTGGGCCGAGTGACCGTTGGGATCCGGGAGCGACGGGAGTGCCGGGGCCCGCCGGCCCCCCGGCGGGACCTGTTGCGGGCCGCAAGTGGGACGGGTGGGACCCCACGCTGCCGCAGGTGCCCAGCGCCAACGTCCCCGGCGACCCGATCGCGGTGATCAACCAGCTGCTGGGCATCTCGGCCACCTCGACGCAGGTCACCGCCAGCATGGGGCGCAATTTCCTGCAGCAGTTGGGCATCCTGAAGCCCAACGACACCGGCATCACCAACGCCCCGGCCGGCTCGACTCAGGGACGGATCCCGCGGGTCTACGGCCGGCAGGCCGTCGAATACGTGATCCGCCGCGGGATGTCGCAGATCGGGGTGCCCTACTCCTGGGGTGGCGGCAACGCCGCGGGTCCGAGCAAGGGAATCGACTCCGGCGCAAGCATCACGGGCTTCGACTGCTCCGGGCTGGTCTTGTACTCGTTCGCCGGCGTGGGCATCAAGCTGCCGCACTACTCGGGTTCGCAGTACAACCTGGGCCGCAAGATCCCGTCGTCGCAGATGCGCCGCGGCGACGTCATCTTCTACGGCCCGGGCGGCAGCCAGCACGTGACGATCTACCTCGGCGACGGCCAGATGCTCGAGGCCCCCGACATCGGTTTGAAGGTGCGCGTTGCGCCGGTGCGCACCAGTGGCATGACGCCCTTCGTGGTCCGGTACATCGAGTGGTGAACGAGGAGCCATGCGCCGCAAACGTTTTCGCCTGATCAGCCTGGCCTGGATCACCGCGGTGGTGACCGGGCTGATGTTGTCTGTCGCGGCTCCCGCTGTTCCGGCAGAGGCCGACCCCGGCCAGTGGGATCCCACGCTGCCGGCGACGATCAGCGCGGGCGCCCCGGGTGACCCGCTCGCGGTCGCCAGTGCGTCGCTGCAGGCCACCGCCCAGGCGACGCAGACCACGCTAGATTTGGGCAAGCAATTCCTTAGCGGGCTGGGGATCAACTTGGGCGGTACGCCTGGCGACAGCACCAACACCAGCCCAAGCCGGATCTCGCGGGCTAACGGCCGGCAGGCGATCGAGTACGTGATTCGCCGGGCCGGGTCACAGATGGGCGTGCCGTATTCGTGGGGTGGCGGTACGCTCGACGGGCCCAGCAAGGGTGTCGGCGACGGTGCCAACATCGTCGGGTTCGACTGCTCCGGCCTGATGCGATACGCCTTCGCAGGGGTCGGCGTGTTGATCCCGCGGTTTTCCGGCGACCAATACAACGCCGGCAAGCACATTCCTCCGGACCAGGCCAGGCGCGGCGACCTGATCTTCTACGGCCCGGGCGGCAGCCAGCACGTCACCATGTACCTGGGCAATGGCCAGATGCTGGAGGCATCCGGAAGCGCGGGCAAAGTCACCATCAGCCCGGTGCGCAGGCCGGGGATGACGCCGTTCTTGACACGCATCATCGACTACTGACCCGGTGCGTGCGTCGCCGGGGCGGGAACCGCGACGTCGACGGAACCCGACAGGCCTGGAATAGTTGAACGCGGGCACGCCGCTGCCCGGGGCATTAGGGTGCCAGCAGTCGTGTCTGATTTAGCTGTGAAAGGTATTAGTTGATGACATCAGCAGGTGGCCCCCCGGGGGCCGGTGGTTACTCGGGCCCGGGCGGGCAATCAGGCCCGAGGGCCCACGAGGCGCCTTCCGGCGGCCCTAATACTTCAGACGGGTTGGCCGCCGAGGTACACACCCTTGAGCGGGCAATCTTCGAAGTCAAGCGGATCATCGTCGGCCAGGACCAACTCGTCGAGCGGATGCTGGTCGGTCTGCTCTCCAAGGGGCACGTGCTGCTCGAGGGTGTGCCGGGCGTGGCGAAGACGCTGGCGGTGGAGACCTTCGCGCGCGTGGTCGGCGGGACGTTCGCGCGCATCCAGTTCACCCCCGACCTGGTGCCCACCGACATCATCGGTACCCGCATCTACCGGCAAGGCAAAGAGGAGTTCGACACCGAACTCGGCCCGGTGGTGGTCAACTTCCTGCTTGCCGACGAGATCAACCGGGCCCCGGCGAAGGTGCAGTCGGCGCTCTTGGAGGTCATGCAAGAACGCCACGTGTCGATCGGCGGCAAGACCTTCGACCTGCCCAACCCGTTCTTGGTAATGGCGACGCAGAACCCGATCGAGCACGAGGGTGTCTACCCGCTGCCCGAGGCCCAGCGGGACCGGTTCCTGTTCAAGATCAACGTGGGTTACCCGTCGCCCGAAGAGGAGCGGGAGATCATCTACCGGATGGGTGTGAAGCCGCCGGAGCCCAAACAGATCCTCGCCACCGGCGACCTGGTCCGGCTACAGGACGTCGCGGCCAACAACTTCGTCCACCATGCCCTGGTCGACTATGTGGTGCGCGTCGTCATGGCCACCCGTTACCCCGAGCAGCTCGGGATGAACGACGTCAAGACCTGGGTCTCGTTCGGCGCATCTCCGCGTGCCTCGCTGGGCATCATCGCGGCGTCTCGGTCGCTGGCGTTGGTACGGGGCCGCGACTACGTGATCCCGCAGGACGTCATCGACGTCATCCCCGACGTGTTGCGGCACCGGTTGGTGCTCACCTATGACGCGCTGGCCGACGAGATTTCCCCGGAGATCGTCATCAACCGGGTCATGCAGACGGTGGCCCTGCCGCAGGTGAATGCCGTGCCCCAGCAAGGGCAGTCGGTCGGCCCGGTGATGCAGGCCGCGGGGGCGGCTAGCGGTCGGTGACCGACGCAAACCCCGCTGGCCCCGCAGCGGAGCGCGGGGCGCTGCATCCGCCGTCGATGCAGCGAGGGCAGATCGACGACCCGAAGCTGTCGGCGGCGCTGAAGTCACTCGAGCTCACGGTCAAACGCAAGCTCGACGGTGTCCTGCACGGCGACCATCTCGGCCTGATCCCGGGGCCTGGCTCGGAGCCGGGGGAGTCGCGCGAGTATCAGCCCGGTGACGACGTCCGCCGGATGGACTGGGCGGTGACCGCGCGCACGACCCACCCGCACGTCCGGCAGATGATCGCCGACCGCGAACTGGAGACCTGGATGGTGGTCGACCTATCGGCCAGCCTGGACTTCGGGACGGTTGGCTGCGAGAAACGCGACCTGGCGGTGGCGGCCGCGGCCGCGATCACCTACCTCAACAGCGGCGGCGGAAACCGGATCGGCGCGCTGATCGCCAACGGCCTGACCACAACCCGGGTGCCGGCACGCTCCGGACGCCAGCATGAGCAGACGCTGCTGCGCACCATCGCCACCATGCCCAAGGCGCCGACCGGAGTGCGTGGGGATCTGGCGACGGCCATCGACGCGCTGCGCCGGCCCGAACGCCGCCGCGGAATGGCGGTGATCATCAGCGACTTCCTCGGCCCGATCAACTGGATGCGTCCGCTGCGCGCGATTGCGGCCCGCCACGAGGTGCTGGGCATCGAGGTGCTCGACCCCCGCGACGTCGAGCTGCCCGACATCGGCGAAGTCATCCTGCAGGACGCCGAATCCGGGGTCACGCGCGAATTCACCATCGACGCGCAGCTGCGTGACGAGTTCGCGCGGGCGGCCGCGGAGCACCGCGCCGAAGTGTCGCGCACCATCCGCAGCTGCGGGGCGCCGCTGATGACGCTGCGCACCGACCGGGACTGGATCGCCGACATCGTCCGTTTCGTTGAATCCCGTCGGCGCGGGGCCATGGCGGGGCGGCAGTGACCAGGTCGGATATGACTTGGATATGACACCGCCGTTGCTGGGGCCGATGTCGCTGTCCAGCTTTGCGCACGCGTGGTATTTCCTTTTTCTTGTTGTCGTCGCAGGACTGGCGGCGCTGTACGTCGTGATGCAGCTGGCGCGGCAGCGGCGGATGCTTCGCTTCGCCAACATGGAGTTGCTGGAAAGCGTCGCCCCGAAGCGGCCGCCTCGGTGGCGGCACGTGCCGGCGATCCTGCTGGTGCTGTCGTTGCTGCTGTTCACCATCGCGATGGCCGGGCCCACCAACGACGTGCGGATTCCCCGCAATCGCGCGGTGGTGATGCTGGTGATCGACGTGTCGCAGTCGATGCGCGCCACCGATGTCCAGCCCAACCGGATGGCCGCCGCCCAGGAGGCCGCCAAGCAGTTCGCCAGCGAGCTGACCCCGGGGATCAACCTCGGACTGATCGAATACGCGGGCACCGCAACCGTGTTGGTGTCACCGACGACCAACCGGG
The DNA here is from genome assembly GCF_052144515.1 of Mycobacterium sp. Classification (GTDB taxonomy): domain Bacteria; phylum Actinomycetota; class Actinomycetes; order Mycobacteriales; family Mycobacteriaceae; genus Mycobacterium. The sequence goes on from NZ_JBKQQD010000228.1 coordinate 16,690, forward strand.
ACGCCACCAAAGCCGCGCTCGACAAGCTGCAGTTCGCCGACCGCACCGCCACCGGGGAGGGCATCTTCACCGCGCTGCAGGCCATCGCTACCGTCGGGGCGGTGATCGGCGGCGGCGACACTCCGCCGCCGGCGCGCATCGTGTTGTTCTCCGACGGCAAGGAGACGATGCCGACCAACCCCGACAACCCTAAGGGCGCCTTCACCGCCGCGCGCACCGCCAAGGATCAGGGCGTGCCGATCTCGACCATTTCCTTCGGCACGCCGTACGGCTTCGTCGAGATCAACGACCAGCGACAACCCGTTCCGGTCGACGACTCCACCATGAGGAAGGTCGCCGAGCTCTCCGGTGGAAATTGGTACAGCGCCTCCAACCTGGAGGAGCTCAAAGACGTCTACGCGTCGCTGCAACAGCAGATCGGCTACGAGACGATCAAAGGCGACGCGAGTGTGGGCTGGCTGCGGCTGGGTGCGCTGGTGCTGGCGCTGGCCGGGCTGGCCGCGCTGCTGATCAACCGCAGGTTGCCGACCTGACGTTTCGGCCGGGCCCGGGCCAACATGCGAGGGGGAGATTGCGGCCCTGCGGCACCGAGGCGATAGGTTGGCCAGGTGACTGACACAGCCACCGAGAAAGCCACCGAGCTCGCCGCCGACAGCGGCAAACCCGCATTCGTATCCCGTTCAGTCCTGGTGACGGGCGGAAACCGGGGGATCGGTCTGGCGATCGCACAGCGGCTGGCCGCCGACGGCCACAAGGTGGCCGTCACGCACCGCGGATCCGGGGCGCCCGCGGGGCTGTTCGGTGTCGAGTGTGACGTCACCGACAACGACGCCGTCGATCGCGCCTTCAAAGAGGTCGAGGAGCACCAGGGTCCGGTCGAGGTGCTGGTGTCCAACGCCGGTCTAGCCGCGGACGCGTTCCTCATGCGGATGACCGAGGAGAAGTTCGAGAAGGTCATCGACGCCAACCTCACCGGGGCGTTCCGGGTGGCTCAGCGGGCATCGCGCAGCATGCAGCGAAAGCGGTTCGGCCGGATGATCTTCATAGGTTCGGTCTCCGGCACCTGGGGCATCGGCAACCAGGCCAATTACGCAGCCTCCAAGGCCGGTGTGATCGGCATGGCCCGCTCGATCGCCCGGGAGCTGTCAAAGGCCGGGGTGACCGCGAATGTGGTGGCCCCGGGCTACATCGACACCGATATGACCCGCGCGCTGGATGAGCGGATTCAAAAGGGGGCACTGG
>NZ_JBKQQD010000229.1:0-8856 GCF_052144515.1 Mycobacterium sp.
AAAACCCGATGCTCAAGGGTGAGGTCATCCGCTTGGACGGCGCCATCCGGAGGGCGCCACGCTGATCAGGCAACTGGGCGGACAAACGGAAAGCCCCCCGCGGCGCGGGGGGCTGACATCGCAAACAAGAATTCCGTTATCGACGGAACCAACGGGTGATGGCGGGTTCGGCCATGAGTAGCCGCGCAAGCACGCTCATAACGGGTCAGCTCGCCGTAGGCAGCGGGTGCCACTCTTCGAACTGCTCGGAGGTCACACCTTCCACCAGCATGTCGCCGTGGTACAGGGCCTCGAAGTCAGCTTTGATGACGTCGGCACTCGAGTCGTCGATCCACATGACACTGAGCCTATGAGTCGCCATTAAGGAATCTTTGAGTCACGATTCGGAAAATGGTGGCAATATTACCGCCGGGTAGGGTTTCGCCTCGCCTGCGCCGCATTTTGGGGTCAGATCTGCCCGGAAACCGGGCAGTGTCGGCAAAATCTGTGCGCTTATTCGATTCGCGTTGAACCATCCATGCCCCGCGCTCGTACCTAATGCGGGTGTTGTTTGACACCCGTAAGTTAGCGCTGATAAGTTACCGCCGGTAGGTGCGGGGTCGGGGGCGACCGGACACCTGGCGGGGGAGGGCTGCAACATGCTGCAGAGGATCGCTCGACTGGCCATCGCGGCGCCGCGACGAATCATCGGAGTCGCCGTCCTGGTCTTCATCGCCGCGGCGGTCTTCGGCATCCCGGTCGCCGACAGCCTGTCACCCGGGGGGTTCCAAGACCCGAACTCTGAGTCGGCCCGCGCCATCCAAGTGCTGACCGACAAGTTCGGGCAGAGCGGTCAGCAGATGCTGATCCTGGTGACGGCACCCGGCGGCGTCAACAGCGACCAGGCCCGCAAGGTGGGCACCGACCTGGTCGACCAGCTGCAGCATTCGCCACTGGTGTACAACGCGACCTCGGCCTGGACCGCACCGCCGGGCGCCTCAGCCGATCTGATCAGCACCGACGGCAAGTCGGGTTTGATCGTGGTCAACGTCAAAGGCGGCGAAAACTACGCGCAGAAAAACGCCCAAACCCTGTCGGATCAATTCATCCACGACCGCGACGGCGTCACCGTCCGCGCCGGTGGCCCGGCGATGCAGTACGCCCAGATCAACAAGCAAAACCGGGAAGACCTGCTGTTGATGGAGATGATCGCGCTCCCGCTGACCTTTCTGGTGCTGGTCTGGGTGTTCGGTGGGCTGCTGGCCGCGGCGTTGCCGATGGCCCTGGGCGCACTGGCCGTCGTCGGCTCGATGACGGTGTTGCGAATCGTCACGTTCACTACCGACGTGTCGATCTTCGCGCTCAACCTGAGCACCGCCCTCGGTGTGGCCCTGGCCGTCGACTACACGCTGCTGATCCTCAGCCGCTACCGCGACGAGTTGGCCGAGGGCAGCGACCCAGACGAGGCACTGATCCGGACCATGACCACCTCCGGCCGCACGGTGCTGTTCTCCGCGGTCACCGTGGCGCTGTCGATGTCGGCGACCGTGGCGTTCCCGATGTACTTCCTGAAGTCGTTCGCCTACTCCGGCGTGGCCACCGTGGCCTTCGTCGCCACCGCGTCCATCGTGGTGACCCCGGCCGCGATCGTGCTGCTGGGTTCCCGGCTGGACGCGCTGAACGTCCGCAAGCTATTCCGCCGCCCGGATCCGCTGCACAAACCGGTCGAGGAGTTCTTCTGGTATCGGTCGAGCAAGTTCGTGATGCGCCGCTGGGCGCCGATCGGACTGGCTGTCATCGCGCTGCTGCTGCTGCTCGGGCTTCCGTTCTTCTCGGTGAAGTGGGGTTTCCCCGACGACCGGGTGCTGCCGCGTTCGGCGTCGTCGCATCAGGTCGGTGACGAGTTGCGCAACGGTTTTGCCCACGACTCCGCGACGGCGGTGCCCATCGTCGTCCCCGACGCCCGCGGCCTGAGCCCGGCGGATCTGGGCATGTACGCCGCTGATCTGTCACGGGTGCCCGACGTATCGGGCGTATCGGCCCCGGGTGGGACGTTCGTGGGCGGAAACAAGGTGGGGCCGCCGGCCGCGGCTACGGGCTTGGCCGACGGCAGCGCATTCCTGACCGTGAGCAGCACGGCGCCGCTGTTTTCGCAGGCCAACGACACCCAGCTGACGCGGTTGCACCAGGTGGCCGGGCCAGCCGGCCGGTCCGTTGAGGTGGGCGGCGTCGCAATGGTCAACCGCGACAGCGACGCTGCGGTGACGGACCGACTTCCGCTGGTACTGGGGATCATGGCCGCCATCACGTTCGTGCTGCTGTTCATGCTCACCGGCAGCGTGGTGCTGCCGATCAAGGCGCTGATGTGCAACGTGCTGTCGCTGACAGCGGCGTTCGGTTCGCTGGTGTGGATATTCCAGGACGGCCATCTGGGCGCGCTGGGAACAACCCCGAGCGGGACGCTGGTGGCGAACATGCCGGTGTTGTTGTTCTGCATCGCTTTTGGGCTGTCGATGGATTACGAGGTGTTCTTGATCTCCCGGATCCGCGAATACTGGCTGGCTTCAGGAGCCGCTCGACCGGCAAAGCCGAGCGCCAAAGAGGCGCACGCCGCCAACGACGAGAGTGTGGCGCACGGCGTGGCTCGCACCGGCCGAGTGATCACCGCGGCCGCGTTGGTGATGTCGATGTCGTTCGCCGCGCTGATCGCCGCTCACGTTTCGTTCATGCGGATGTTCGGGCTGGGTCTGACCCTCGCCGTGATTGCCGATGCGACACTGGTGCGCATGGTCCTGGTGCCCGCGTTCATGCACGTGATGGGCCGGTGGAATTGGTGGGCGCCCAAGCCGTTAGCGTGGTTGCATGATCGGTTCGGGATCACTGAGGGGCAGTCCGAAGCGGTGGTGCCCGTTGAGCCGGCCGAGGAGTCGGGGCAGCGCGATGGGCGCCCGATCGCGGAGTCGGTGACGCGCATTGGTTAGCGTCCCCGTCCAGCGTCGCTCCAGGGCCCCCCGGGGGTCCGGCGACCTGCTGCGCGACGAAATCCTGGACGCAGCGACCGACCTACTGCTGGAAACCGGGGACGCCAGGTCCGTGTCGATCCGCTCGGTGGCACAACGCGTGGGCGTTACTCCGCCGTCGATCTACCTGCATTTCGCCGACAAGGACGCGCTGCTGGATGCGGTGTGCGCGCGTTACTTCGGGAAGCTCGACCTGGAAATGCAGCGCGCGGCCCAGGAGCACACTTCTCCGGTGGACGCGCTGCGCGCGCAGGGGCAGGCCTACGTCCGGTTCGCGATTCAAACCCCCGAGTTGTACCGGATCGCGACGATGGGCCCGTGGCGCTCCGGACGCGACATCGACGTTGCGCTGGACAGCTCGGCTTTTCAGCACATACGCGCCACGGTCCGGGCACTGGTGGATGACGGCATTCGCCTGCAGGATGACCCGTCCACCATCGCGCTCGAGCTCTGGACCGCGGCGCACGGGGTGGCGGCCATGCTGATCGCCAAGCCCCACCTGCCGTTCGGCGAGGCGGAGGCATTCGCCGACCGGGTGTTTCGCTCGGCGTTTATCGGACGCGTGGTGGTCGGTCTGGTTGGCCAGGACGTCACCCCCCAGGACTTCGTCGCATGGGTGCGGGCACAGACCCCGGTAGAAGAGCCACAAAGCTAGGTAGGAGTCCCGAGTATGAAGGCTACGGCTTGCGCGCGGTCGCCGGTGGACCACCCGTTCTTCGCGCGAGTCTGGCCCGTCGTCGCAACTCACGAGGCCAAAGCGGTACAGGCGCTTCGCCGGGAGAATCTCGCGGACTTGTCGGGACGAGTACTGGAAGTTGGAGCGGGTGTCGGCACCAACTTCGCGTTCTATCCGGAGACCGTCGAACAAGTCATCGCAGTGGAGCCCGAGCCCCGGCTGCGAGCCCGGGCCCGCGTCGCAGCCGCGAACGCACCCGTTCCCGTCACCGTGACCGGCGAGACGATGGAGCAGTTCAGCGACGCGGAGCCGTTTGACGTGGTGGTGTGCTCGCTGGTGCTGTGCTCGGTGAGTGACCCCGACACGGTGCTGCGACACCTGTATTCGCTACTGCGGCCGGGCGGGCAGCTGCGGTATCTCGAGCACGTGGCCAGCGCCGGTATGCGGGGCCGGTGGCAGCGGTTCGTCGATTCGACGTTGTGGCCGAGGCTGTTCGGCAACTGCCACACGCATCGCGATACCGAGCATTCGGTCGTCGAGGCCGGATTCCAGGTGGACACTTCCCGGCGAGAGTGGACCTTGCCGTTCTGGATGCCAATGCCGGTTTCGGAGTTGGCGCTGGGTCGGGCCCGCAGGCCCTGATCTCAGCCACGCCGCGCTTCGGCGCGCCGAGACTGCGCTCAGGGCATGGGTTGGCGAGGCGAATTGCGATCTGTGCGCAGTTTCGGTGCAATTAGCGCAGTCTCGACGCGCGGTATGCGAGCGCATCGCGCACGCGGCGGACGATGTCGTCCGGACAATCTGACGCGACCACCCGGATGACGATCCAGCCGAGCCGCGCTAACTCTTCGCTGCGGCGGATGTCCTTTATGTATTGCCAGCGGTCCAAGCGATGCTGCTCGCCGTCATACTCGACGGCGACCATGAGGTCCTGCCACCCCATGTCGAGGTAATACACCTGAGTCCCGTCGGCGGCCATTACCGGGATCTGGGTGGTCGGCCGCGGTAAGCCGCCAACAAGAGCCGTAGCCAAGTCTCCTTCGGCGACTGCGAACCGGCGTCTACACACTCCAGCACCGCTTCCAGTTTCCCTAGCCCTCGCGCGCCGCGATGCGGTGCGGCGATTTCGCTCACTTCGTTCACTTCAAGGCCGGTGGCCCGCATCAGGGCATCGAGGTGCGCGATCGCGAGACCCATCGGCTTGCGGCACCCGATGTCGAATGCAGTGCGTCCCGGTGTCGTGACGGGAAGGCCGGCGACCACGTCCAGCTCGTCCGGACACAACGTCATGTCATAGGTACGTAGTCCGCGTGGCGGCCGCGCATTCGACCAGATCAACTCGACGGGTAGGTGTTCATCCACCCATTTCGTGCCGTGCCATGCAGCTGCAGTAACCCCGGCGATCACCCCATTGCGATGCGACCATAGCCAGGCCGCCATCGCGCGTTGCCGCAACGTCAGCTCCTGATCGCGCCGGACATAGACATCGGGAAACACCGCCCTGAATCGGGACCGCAGCTGATGGCGTCGCAGGGTTCCGCTCGCCACCGCTTCACTGCCGAGGAATGGTTCGTCGCCGGGCGTCATGGCGGCAGAATCGCCTAAAGTGCCGACGCGGGCCGATCGATTCTGCGCTCAGGGCGCGATTTGTGGACGAATCGCGATCTGTGCGCAGTTTCGGCGTAAATGCCGCTACTGCAGCAGGGCGGGCAGCCGTTGCAACAGCCCGGGCAACGCTTGGCTCGCGGGCTGGCGAATGCTGATCGTGGCGCTTCTCGTCAGCGGTGTGGGCTCGGGGTTGACCTCGATGACGACCGTGCCGCGCGCCAGCGCCAGATCGGGTAGTCCCGCCGCGGGGTAGACGATCGCCGAGGTGCCCACCACCACCATCACGTCGGCATCCTGCGTCGCTTCGACCGCACGCTGCCACGGCTCGTCGGGCAATGGCTCACCGAACCACACGATGTCGGGCCGAATCAGGCCGCCGCAGCGGCTACACACCGGCGGCACCACCTCCAGGGCGGGTTCGGGCATCGCGGGCAGAGTTGCGGTGTAGGCCACACCGCAACGCGCACAACGGAATTCGAAAAGGCTTCCGTGCAAGTGGTGCACCGGTGTGCTGCCGGCGCGCTCGTGCAAGTCATCGACATTTTGGGTGATGACGGTGACCTCGGCCTCGTCCTGCCAGGCGGCGATAGCGCGGTGCCCGTCGTTGGGTTCGACCTCGGCCACCAGGTAATGCCGCCACAGATACCATCCCCAGACCCGCTCGGGGTTGTTCAGCCACCCCTGTGTGCTGGATAGCTCGTAAGGATCGAAGCGCGCCCACAATCCGTTCTTGTCATCGCGGAATGTCGGCACCCCGCTCTCCGCGGAAATGCCCGCGCCGCTAAGTACCGTCACTCGCATCCCACAAACATAGCCGTGCTTGGGAGATACTGGATACGTGGAGTTGCGGGATTTGCTACGGGTCGATGTCAAGGCGGGCAAGCCGTTATTCGACCAGCTCAGAAGCCAAGTGATCGACGGAGTCCGCGCCGGCGCGTTACCGCCGGGCACCCGTCTCCCGACGGTGCGCGACCTGGCCGGTCAGCTGGGCGTGGCCGCCAACACCGTGGCCCGCGCCTATCGCGAGCTGGAGTCGGCGGCGATCGTCGAAACACGTGGGCGCTTCGGCACTTTCATCTCCCGTTTTGATCCGACCGACGCAGCGATGGCGGCCGCGGCCAGGGAATACGTCGAAGTGGCCAGGGCGCTAGGGCTGACCAAGTCCGACGCGATGCGCTACCTCACCAACGTGCCAGACGACTGAAACCCCGGTCAGCCGAACTCCAGCAGTGTCAGACACGGACGCAGCCGATCTAAGAACGGTGCCAGGTAGACGATCGACACCGCGGTTTTGAATGCCAGGCCACGTCCCGAAGGCATTTGCAGGTCACGCACCCTGCGAATTCCCGGCACTGTGTGCACGAGGTCCGCGGCCTGCGCGGAGGACAGGCTGAAGGGCATCGGCGGAACCTTGTAGCGCCGCGTGGGCCGCAGGCCCCCGTACCGACTCAGCTTCGAGAACCAGGCCGGGGGCAAGTCGAAGGCCAACCGGCCGCCGGGAAATCTTTTGGCGCACTGGGCGATCAGATCGAGCGCCTGCTCGGGCTGCAGGTACATCAGCAGTCCCTCGGCGGTGATGAAGACCCCGTCGGAATCGTCGACGGCGTCCATCCAGCTGTAGTCCAACGCGGACTGCGCGCACACCGAAACCCGCGGCGAGGCGGGCAGCAGCCGGGCCCGGACGTCGATCATTGGCGGCAGATCGACAGTCAGCCAACGGAATTGGCTGTCGGGATCGGCGGCATCGAGGCGCCAGAAACTTGTCTGCAAGCCCTCCGCCAGGGCCACCACGGTCGCCGATGGATGCTGATCGAGGTAGGACCTGGTCGCGATGTCGAAGGCCCGGGCGCGCAGCGCGATGCCTTGGCGGGTGGGGCCGAACTTCGCGAAGTCGAAGTCGATCGAGTCGACCAGGGCTACCGCCATCGGATCATCGATCACGGAGTCTTGGCGGCGAGCCTCGCGGGCGCGCGCGTTCAGCGTCAGCAGGGCGGTCTCGGAGACACCGCTGAGGCTGACCCTCTCTTTCGGGGGCTGTCGGGCGCTCACTGCAGCACCTTGGCCAAAGTGCGCAGGTTGCGGGTGGTGGTCGACGACTTGTAGCGCGGCTTGCCCATCGTTTTCCCGATTGCGCTGTCCAGGGTGCTGCCCTTGGGCACCTGCCAATAGATGACGCCGGTACCGGGGGCGATCTTTTCGTCAGAGCCGGCCTGATCGGCCAGTGCGGATAGTTCACTGAGCACCGCGGCGTCGGTGACGAACGTGACGTAGGACTGGTGCCCGTCGACCTCGCGCTCGAACGGGTAGGCCTCGGAGATGCTGCGCACCGTGTCGATGTCATAGGCCAGCACCCAGGCCTCGTAGCCGAATCGCTCGCGCAACGCGGCCTCGGCCTTCTTCCGTACCGCGGCAACGCCGGACGAGGACTCCAGTAGCACGTTGCCGGTGGCCAGGATGGTGCGCACGTTGGTGAATCCGGCGTCGGACAACGCGGTCGCCACTTCGGCCATCTTGAGGTTGACGCCCCCGACGTTGACGCCGCGCAGGAACGCTGCGAACTGGGTCATGGTCGCCAATCTACTTGCGACGTACGCTTTCGGGATGGGACGCCAAGTCTTCGATGACAAGCTGCTAGCCGTGATCTGTGGGAACTCCCTCGGGGTGCTGGCCACGATCAAACAGGACGGGCGTCCCCAACTGTCGAACATCTCGTATCACTTCGATCCGCGCGAGGTGGTGGTGCGGGTGTCGATCACCGAACCGCGGGCCAAGACCCGCAATCTGCGCCGCGACCCGCGGGCTTCGCTGTTGGTGGACGCCGACGACGGGTGGTCGTATGCCGTCGCCGAGGGCACCGCCGAGCTGTCGCCCCCCGCCGCGGCACCCGACGACGACACCGTCGAGGCACTGATTGCCTTGTATCGCAACATCGCCGGTGAGCATCCGGACTGGGACGACTATCGGCAGGCGATGGTCACCGATCGGCGGGTGCTGCTGACGCTGCCGATCTCCCACGTTTACGGCCTGCCCCCGGGGAAGCGCTAGGCTGCCCGTATGGCTGAATCGAAGTCGCCGAAGGATTCACACGAAGCCGAGGACGAGACCAAGCGTAAGTTCCGTGAAGCCCTCGACCGCAAGATAGCGAAGTCCTCGGGCGGATCCGATCACAAGGACAGCGGCGGCAAGCAGTCGCGGGTCCACGGTCCGGCGGAGAGCCGTCGGGAATTTCGCCGCAAGAGCGGCTAACTTGGCCCAGCTGGGCCCATAGTCGTTGATCAGCAACCCTTTACGTGGTTGCGGTGGTGCCCTTAACGCGGTGCTATTGCCGCGGTTCTAAACTGTCTGGGTGCCGAAACTGCAGCTTGTCCAAGACCCGGCCGCCGACGCGCTGCTGGACGACAACCCGTTTGCATTGCTGGTCGGCATGCTGCTCGACCCGCAGTAGACGATTACAACTGTCGGCCCGCCTACAGAAACGCTCGATTGCCGTACCGATCAAGCGAAACGAATTCCCCGACCGGTCTGCGCGTCGTGGGACCGTATCTGCCGATCGGCCAGCCAAGAGGGACCACC
>NZ_JBKQQD010000230.1:0-5562 GCF_052144515.1 Mycobacterium sp.
CAGGACACCGAGTCGGGGTTTTACCCGGACTGCTGGGCGACCTTCGAACTGATCTGGTCGGCGACGTCACTCTTGGCCACGATGGTGGCGGCCCCGGTCGACGCCGGTATCCGCGCGTCCAGGGAAATGCGTAACGCTTATTCGCCACGGCATCGCGACCGACTAAGTTCGCCGGCGGCGCTGTGTGTCACGTGACGTTTCACAACGCATCATGAAGCCCGTCAAGCCGACCTCGATCGTCTCCGAAATCGCGGACAACCGTATGGCTCGAGGATCCGCCACGAAGATGAGAAAAACCGCTCCGCCATTTTAATGAGAATTCTGCAAACCTGCAGGTAGGGGAGTCGGTATCTGCCACACACGGGTGAGAACCTAATGGGAACGGATCGGCGTGCCGTTGACGGCTTCGTGGCTGGTTTGCGGGGAGGCTGATCACCGAGCCGCCGGCTGGTGAGCACTGGTGAGAACCTGTGGCGTTGGTCGACTTCTAGCTGTAGAGGGTGCCCCGGCCGGTTGGTGAGGCCGCCTGTAGCGAAGATGGGATGTCGTGCCGGTACGAGCACTGGTCCATTAGGTCGCCGCCGGGTGTCCTTCGGCTCTGAATAGGTTGCACGACAACATAGTTAGGAGGCAGATGGATGATCTTCGTCGGAGACGACTGGGCCGAGGATCACCACGACGTTTACGTAATGGACGCTGACGGCGCGCGGCGGGCTACGCGGCGGCTACCCGAAGGGTTGGCCGGTATTGCGGCGCTGCATGAGGTCATCGCCGACCACGCCATCGAGCCCGGCGACGTGGTGATCGGTATCGAAACCGATCGCGGCCTATGGGTGCAAGCGTTGGGTGCGGCGGGGTATCAGGTGTTCGCGATCAATCCGCTGGCGGTCGCCCGCTACCGTGAGCGCCACCAGGTGTCCGGGGCGAAATCTGATGCCGGCGACGCCAAGGTATTGGCGGATTTGGTCCGCACCGACCGGCATAACCATCGCGCACTGGCGGGAGACAGCCCCGAGGCCGAGGCGATCAAGGTCCTCGCCCGAGCACACCAGAACCTGATCTGGGCGCGCACCCGGCACACCAACGCCCTGCGCAGTGCGCTGCGGGAGTACTACCCGGCAGCCTTGGAGGCCTTCGACGATCTCGCCTCCCGCGACGCCCTGGCCGTTCTGGGTCGCGCCCCTACACCAGCCGACGCCACCCGCCTGAGCCTGGCCAAGATCCGGTCAGCCCTCAAACACGCTGGGCGACAACGCAACATCGACGCCCGTGCCCAGGAGATCGCGGCGGCGCTACGTACCGAACAGCTCACCGCTCCCGCGCGGCTCACCGCAGCGTTCGCCGCGACTACCCGTGCCGCGGTGGGCATCATCATCGAGCTCAACCGCCAGATCAGCGACCTTGAGGCCGAACTGGCCACACATTTTGAGGCACACCCGGACGCCAACATCTACCTCTCCCTGCCAGGACTTGGTGTCATCCTCGGCGCCCGGGTGCTCGGTGAGTTCGGGGACGACCCGAACCGATACACCACCGCCAAGTCTCGCAAAAACTACGCCGGAACCTCACCATTGACCGTCGCCTCGGGTAAGAAACGCGCCGTCCTGGCCCGCCGTGTCCGCAATCGACGGCTTTATAACGCTCTCGACCAATGGGCACTCGGCGCCATCAACACCAGCCCAGGTGCCCGCGCGTTCTACGACCAACACCGCGCCTCCGGGGACCTCCACCACCAAGCCCTACGCGCCCTCGGTAATCGACTCGTCGGCATCCTGCACGGCTGCCTCCGCCACCACACCCACTACAGCGAACACACCGCGTGGGCACACCGTCATACCACCCAAGCCGCTTGACGTGTTACGCCCCTGGGATGTCTACATCTAGGGACGACGACGACAACAACGACGACGACGCGAGACTGTAGGTGCGTAGCAGTTCGCCCCGCGTGAGCTCATGGAGCTGGCCGTGGAGGCCGAGGCGCACGGCATGGACAGTGCGGCGGTGAGCGATCACTTCCAGCCCTGCCGCCAGGGGGCGGGCACGCGCCGTTCTCGCTGGCCCGGAGGACCGCTGTCGGTGAGCGCACCAGCTGCTGCTGGGAACCTCAGTGCTGACGCCGACGTCGACGCGGCCATTTCAGGTCATGACGAGGCAGCGAGCGCCACGTGACCCGAACCTCCACCTCGGACTAAGCGTGCATCTTCAGCGAGGACGCAGAGCACTACCATCCCTGCGATCATTACGAAACAATGCGTGTTGAGAACATCTCGGTCCTCGACTACTCGAAGGAGACTACGATGAGCAACGACCAGATCACCGCTCTGGTCACTGGCGCCAACCGGGGACTAGGTAAGCGGTTCGCAACCCAACTCATCGAGCGGGGAGCGAAGGTCTACGCCGCCGCGCGCCGACCCGAAACGATCGACGTGTCCGGCGTCGAACCCATCCAACTGGACATCACCGACCCGGCCTCAGTGCGCCGCGCCGCGGACGTGGCCAGCGACGTTACCGTGCTCGTCAACAATGCGGGTACCGCAACGCGCGCGTCAGTGCTGTCCGGGGCGTTCGAGGACGTCCGGCTGGAGATGGAGACGCACTACTTCGGCACGCTGAATGTCATCCGCACCTTCGCCCCGATCATCGAAGGCAACGGCGGGGGAGCGATCCTCAACATGCTGTCGGTGTTGTCCTGGCTGCATGATCCGACCTCCGGCGCCTATTCGGCAGCCAAGGCGGCCGAGTGGGCGATGACCGACGCAATCAGGCAGGAACTTGCGCCTCGCGGCATCCACGTCACCGCCGTGCACGTCGGCTACATAGACACCGACATGGCCGCCTTCGCGCCTGCAGATCAAAAGAGCGATCCCGCGGTCGTCGCCCGACTCGCGCTGGACGGCTTGTTCGCCGGCGAGCCGGAGATCCTCGCCGACGACCTAACACGCGCGACGAAGGCGCATCTGTCCGGCGGTATGCAGCGGTAACTCCGCCCGGCCGGCTTTACGGTCGCGCTGGACGTTATCTTTCGTCGGCGGCGCGGTCCAGTTCTCATTTGCGATGTCCACTGGATGTCCACTGTGGACAAGAAAGTGAGAATCATTGTGTTGGTGTCAAACTCGCTCGCACTAGCTCGCCGATCGGCAAAAGACTGTGGCCCGCAGCAACTCTCACCTTCTCAAATCTGATGTCACCTAGATGTCACTGAATTCTCAAACCGTGTCACCAAATCGATAAAGACGGACGCGGTTAGCGTTGTTGTTGAGCCGACCGGGAATTCGGCCTGTTGCGCATCGACCCATGGCATCTCTAGCTGGTTTGAGGCATAAGTTTGCACGGCGGATCTGGCGGGCTCGCTAGGGTTTCGTCAGCGCCGGGCGCAGGCGCGGCGGTGAGATCTCGGCGCACGCGGCAAGGTCCTCGATCAGCGCAGCGGCCCAGCCGACTAGACCGTCGACGTCTACGAAGTGCGGCGCCGGATGATCCACCTCGCCAAGGCGACCGGACCCGCGCCGAAGCAGCGTGGTCGCACCGTCGCGGTTGCCGCGCTGGACGTGGGTGATGCCGACTGCGAGTTGGGCCAGGCCTTGCCACAGCGGTCTCTCGTCGTCCGGGCCGTTCTTCCACGCGGCCTCGAGCACCTCGTGCGCGTTGAACGCCAAGCCCCGGTTCAACAGATCCTGGGCGTAGGCGAGGGATTCGGACGGTGACAGTTCGAGATCGTCTGGGATGCGGGGCACGCCCTCGCTGCCCGGCGGAAGGAGTCGGCCCAGGGCGTCGCGGGCTCGAGCGTTGCGAGGCCGGCCGGATTCGTCGCGATCGCGTTCGGCCATGTGCTCATTAGACCGGTAGCGATACTGGGTCGTCCGATCGCGCCCGCCAATTCGGATCTCACCTTCGCCGACTGCGGTGTCGCGCGGTCGAGTGAGCATCATCGCGTCCCAGCGTCGGTTCGATGCGACAGCCGACGTCGTGCCCGTTGCTTGCATTCCACGACCGTCAGCTCCTGGACAGCAAGGGGAGTGGTGGATAACAGCGGTTATCCATGATTAATGCCGCATATTGCCTATCTCGTTGTGCAGCACAATATTTTGTCGTCGTGCTGTAGGGCCGACCATTTCGCGCTCGCTTGGATTCGAGGCTCTCCCAACCAGTTTCGGGGTAGTCCGTTCAGCACCTAAACGCAGCCTTCCTGATTCATCGGATGAATCAGTTCCGACCGAAATTCATCGCTCATTCCGGCGCGAACCGGTAGTAGTGCATGCTCGACGATCACCAAGCAACGGTAGACGCGGTGCTGCGGGGTCGTGGTTGGTTTCGGAGCCCGCGGGTCAGGTCGGAGGCAGAGCCCGCCGCCATTCGTTGTGGACGTCCCAGCCGTCCACCACCTCCACCAATGCCATGATTCCAGTGGGATAAACGAGGGACACCAGCCAACGGCGCGAGCTGCCTTCACTAACGGAAAACCCCGCTTTCAGAAATTGCTTTAGCCACTTGATCTTCAGCTGATCACGCCGGAAATCAAACGCCGCAACCGCCTCGCCTGCTTGAAGCCGAGACCTGAGATCTGAAATCCCCAAGGCCTTCTCGACCCACTTCGAGTACTCCTTGACTGTGCAGCGCAAATTGTCATCGGTGAGTTCGAGCGCGGCTCGCGTTGAGATCGGGTTGAGGCGGTTCTCCACCAAGTAGACCTCGGCGCGTGGTGGTGGAGACAGGGTCATATCAGGGCTTTGGTTGGTCGTCGACCTTGATGTCGAATTTGACGTTGCGGGGGTCCCACTGGTGACAGCCACATTGACGCCGTAGGTCTGACCGGCATCCGCGAGTTCGTATTGAACCCGAACGCACGAGAAGAGCCGGTGCGGCCTCGGACGCAATGTGTGTCGAACACGAAGCGGCCACCAAGACGCAACCAAGAAACGGCATCCGAATCAGATGCCATGACGACGATCTGCGTTTCGAAACGATCATCGCCAGCAAGTCTACGACGCCCGCCATCCAGTCCCGTCCGACGAGCGTGCCAAGCGAGGCCCGCCATGCGTTGACGTAAGCCTGCACCTATAGGGCCACCAGTACTCGCCGACGGACGCGCGTTCACTACGCCCACGATACTTTCACCAGCAAACGCCCGCCGATCATGAGGCCTGTTGTCTGACGTGTGTCAACGTGGGTGCCCGACGCCGCAACCGGTTCCGGTCAGTGCTAGTAGCGCTGCCCTCTACCGTGTTCGACTCGAGCCCGGTTGGCGGTCCGAATACGCCAGAATCGAATATGCGGCTTTACCGGTAATGCTTGCTGAAGCCGTTCTCGAACAACCTGATTCAGACACGCCAGTTCGCAGCGGAGAAGTTCGTCTACCAGCTTAGGAACTAGCGCACGGCCAACTTCAGTCGCTGTCACCCGCCGCAACGCCGTCCTTGTGGGAGGGCGCCGCCCGCCGACAGCCGGGCATGCCGAAGTGACCCCAGATGCAGCGGCTCAAGAAATGACACGAGTTTGAGACAAAACGCAGATGACATTACGTGAGACAACTCGCATCGCCGAAGGTCAGCGGATCGCTAAATG
>NZ_JBKQQD010000231.1:0-2734 GCF_052144515.1 Mycobacterium sp.
CGTGCACCGCAGCACCATCAAGAACTGGACCCGAGCCGGAATCCTCAACTCACACAAGGCAAACGACAAGAACGAGCGCCTCTACCAACCACCCATACCCGGCGACCCCCGCCTCACCACCCGACAAGGCAGCCCCCTCAGAAAACGAGTTCACACCCCACCCGCCCCAGGAGGTGCACTATGAAGCCAAGCCCTTGCGGCGGGCGTAAACCTTGCGGCCCTTGTTGGTCGTGAGCTTGCGGGCCATGCGCTGTTTGCCGGTGGCGGCCTTGGGGATACGCCCGCGTGGGGTGACCGGCGGCGGGTCGTCGCGGCGGTGGCGTCCGGTGGCGATGTAGAACTGGGTGCCGTACTGGGCGGCGTAGTCGGCGACGGCGTCGAGGTTGTCGGCCGAACAGTAGCCGGCGTCGGCGAGCAGCTGGTCCGGGGCCTGCCCGGTGTTGGCCGCCGTCTGCTGGGTCATCGGGATGAGGTTGCCCACATCGGAGGCGTTAGTGCTGAGCTCGGTGGCCACGATCACCTGATGATCCTCATCGACCACGGCTTGGGCGTTGTAGCACTGGTGGAAGGCCCCGTCGCCGGTGAGCACGATCTTGGAGTCCGGGTCGGTGAAGTTGCGCCGCGCTTTCGGTTTTGGGGTGGCGGTCTCGGTCGCGGCCGCGCCCTTGGAGGCGACGGTGTCCTCGTCGTCGCCGCGCTGAGCGGCGGTGGCCTCGGCGTGTGCACGCGCCCGCTGGCGTGCCTGTTCCTCCAAGGCTGCCTTGGCCTGGCGGATCTTGGCCAGCCGGCTTTCGCGGCGGCGCAACTCCTCGGGCAGCTCATCGCCGCGGCGGTTCTTGCCGAACTTCTTGTCTTCGGCCTGATCGATGCGCTCGGCCTCGGCCAGCAGCGCCGAAACCTCGGCGGCGAGGACCTTCTCCTTCTCACTCATCCGCACATAGCTCATCGCCTTACGTTTAGAGGCATTGGCCCGCACCTTCGTCCCGTCCAACGCCACCCGCCCCAGCCGCACCATGCCCGCGGCCTGACACAACGCCAAGGCCTGCGCGAACAAATGGCCCAGTGCGGACAGGTGCCTTTTACGGAACCGCGCGATCGCCCGATAATCCGGCGCCACCCCGCCCGCCAGCCAGCGAAACGGCACGTCATCGATCCATTTGGTCTCGATCGCCCGCGACGAGCGCACCCCAATGATGTACCCGTAGAGCACGATGCGCACCATCAACCGCGGGTCATACGGCGGCCCGCCCCGCCCCTCGGTATACGCCGCACGGATGCGCGACAGGTCCAAGTGCTCGTCAACCAACTCCGCGATGAACCGGGCCAGATGCTCGGCCGGCAACCAATCATCCAGCGACGGCGGCAACAACAATCCCTGATCCGGGTCGAACATGCGAAACGTCTTGTCCACCGGCGGCTTCGGCGCCACAAAATGTGGATCTACCCGCTCGGCAGGGTCTACTTCGAACAGCCCACCATCATCGAGATCATCAGGCACACCCCATGATCCCAACCACCCGCCCATCAACCGAACACCCCGGCCGGCGTGTTACTGACCCACGCTCCTAGGTCTGGAGTCTGTGGAGGGCAAGCAAAAGCTCCCCGCCGAATCGGGTACGGAGTGGGAGGTCGACGCTAGGGGCGTCAAGGCGGACGACGGGGCGACCGTCGTCATCGAGTGCCGCCAGCACGGCGACAAGCTCAGGCAGAAAGACATGGCTGCGCTCGCGTACGTGATCAGCGATGTTGGCGCTGCAGCCGGGATCATCGTCACTCCCATCGGTTTGCAGGAGGGCGCCGAAAAGGTGGCAGGCCATGAGGGCATCCAGCTCGTCCACCTCGCCGCAAACTCGACGACGACCGATTTCGTGATCGAGTTCCTTGAAAAGGTGATCCACGGCGCGTCGGCACATCTCGGATCGACAGCAACCTTTACCGCCACAGCCGAAGTCGTACGGGCCGACGATTCCGAAAGCCCCCGGTAACCGGGTTGCCATCCCTGCTGCCATCCACACCCCCCGCGGGTATGAAAAAAGCGGCTCCGGATTTCTCCGAAACCGCTCTCACCTGCTAGTTCTCTGGTCGGGCTGACAGGATTTGAACCTGCGACCACTTGACCCCCAGTAAATCCCGGTAACGCCTTTCCGCAGGTCGCGGGCAGTGTGTGGCTGGTTTGCGGCCGTGCGAGACGTGCACAGACGCGCAGATCGTTCATCACCGTGCATAACGTGCGGTCCCCAAATGGTCCCCGAACACGAGGTTCCAGCCAGGAGTTGAGGCAGGCACGCCGTTGAGCGCCATGACTGAGGCCGGCGCCCGTGCCGAGCATCGATGATTGTCGGCGCTCCGGGACTCGCGCCCCCCTTCCGTTGGCGCAGCAACGTCACCGCCCTCCGTCACGACAGTTCTTTCGCGGTGTGCACCGAGTTGACGCGATCGCGTGCGGGTGCGTGTGGTCCCAACTTGGTCCAAGACATGCTGTTGAACCATTGCCGGTAGCGTCTCGCTTGACTAAGCGTCTGCGTACTGCCATTGTGAGTACATGACTTCGATGAAAGATGACCGCCTGCAGCTGCGCGTCGACGCGACGTCGAAGCGTCGGCTAGAGGAGGCTGCCAGCGAGGCGCACCTGAGTGTGTCGGCGTTTGTGCTGCAGGCCGCCAGCCAAGCTGCCGACGACCTGCTAGCCGAGCGGCAGACCATTCACCTGTCCCCCGACGCGGCGGCCGCCTTC
>NZ_JBKQQD010000232.1:0-2722 GCF_052144515.1 Mycobacterium sp.
TGCGACCGCGACAAGGCCTCCAACGCTTCTCGTTGACCGTCTGACATGACCAAAGCAGCCGCCGGTGTCATCACCCACGAAGTCTAACGCAGACCAGCCAATTATTTTGGAGACACACCACTAGTTGCCCCGATCCAGCTGCTCGGTGAGGTCGACCACCGCGGCGCCGGGCGCGTTCGTCTTCACCGACTCAATGCCCTAATGAGGGTTAGCGGGTCGGTCGTCGGGCAGACTTGCTACCGGTAGCGGCTGGCGGGTGAGCACTTCACCGCCCTGGACGTTTGAGTAGTTCGAGTCCTGCGAGAAGATCGTCACCCCCGCCGGTTCGCCGGGAGAAGGGATCGCTGATGGGATGTCGTGCCCGCCGAGGCGGCGTGAGCACTGGTTCATTAGGGCGCTGATAGTTCTCCCGCGCTGCTTCCAGATCCGATAACTGCAGATAGGAGGGGCGAGTTGCTGTTCGCGGAGACGACTGGGCCGAGGATCATCATGATGTCGAGCTGATGGACCGGGCGGGGCGCACGTTGGCCAAGGCCCGGTTGCCGGAGGGCCTGGTTGGAATCGCTCGGCTGCACGCGTTGATCGGCGAGCAGCTTCGTGAGGACGCCGAGGAGGCTGAGGTGCTGGTCGGGATCGAAACCGACCGTGGGCCGTGGGTGGCAGCGCTGACCGCCGCGGGCTACACCGTGTACGCGGTCAATCCGCTGCAGGCGGCTCGGTACCGGGAACGGCACGCGGTGTCCGGCGCGAAGAGCGATGTCGCCGATGCGCACATCCTCGCCGACATGGTTCGCACCGATTCGCATCAGCTGCGCTCGGTAGCGGCCGACAGTCCCGGCGCTGAAGCGGTGAAAGTCGTTGCGCGGACACACAAGACGTTGATCTGGGAACGCACCCGCCACACTCAGCGGCTGCGGCATGCGCTGCGTGAGTACTTTCCCGCCGCGCTCGAGGCGTTTGATGACCTGGACGCTTCCGACACGCTCGAGCTGCTGGGCAAGGCCCCTGATCCGGCCTCGGCGGCGAAGCTGACCCGTAGCCAGATCCGTGCCGCTCTCCAACACGCCCGCCGCCGCGACATCGACGCCAAGACCACCAGGATCCAGGCTGCGCTGCCCGACGAGCAGCTCGGCCGTGACGCGGTGATCACCGGCGCCTACGCGGCCACCACCCGCTCGGCTGTGGCGGTGCTTACCGTGCTCAACAGCCAGATCAAGACCCTGCACGGGCAGGTGGAGGAGCATTTTGGCCGGCACCCAGACGCTGAGATCATTCTGTCCCAGCCCGGCATGGGATCGGTGCTCGGCGCTCGGGTGCTCGCCGAATTTGGAGATGCCCCAGGGCGTTACGCCGACGCGAAGGGGTGCGGCCGCTCATTTTTTCCGGGACGTCCACCCAGCACAGGGGTGGCGGCAGGACAATGCGGGAGCTGGTCGCAGGCATCAACTGAGTGATGGGCAGGGCACGCACGCAACGTATCTCAGGCAGCCGCTTCCTGTAGTCGGGTGTCTGGCATGGCCAGGGCGGCATCGCCGAGCTCACGCAGGCTGTGATAGCAGCGGCGCAGGATTTTGCGCTCCACCGCCAACGCCGGGTTCTTGCCGTTCTTGCCGTCGTGGTTGGCCGCCAGCGTGTGGTAGTAGGCGTAATCCAGGGAACCGCGGCGGGCAGCACACTTGCCCGCCTCGAACGCGGCCCACCGCAGCTGCGGTGAGCCCTGCCGGGATAGGTGCCCCGGTGAGCGTTTGCCGTCGGAGGAGTAAACGGTGACATCGAGCCTGGCGAAGCCCACGAGCTGATCGGAGCTGTGGAATCGGCGGGCATCGCCGATCTCGGCCCAGATGATCGCCGCGCACAGCCACCCGACGCCGTGGTGGCGCTGCAGGGCCTGGCAGCGGCGTTGGCGTCGGGCGAAGGTCACCAATTGGGTTCGCAACGGGTCGATCTCGGCGCTGAGCTCATCAATGCGGCGCAGCGCCGTGTCGATGTACTGCCGCCCGGTCGCTGATAGTTCGGCGCTGGCCAATGCCTCGCGGCCGGCCGCCGACAGCAGCGCCTTGATCGGTAGGCAGCCTTGGTGGAACAACTGGGCGTGGATGCGCTGCTGCCAGGCGCGCCGCTCGTCCATCAGGGTGCAGTACAACCGGCCCAGGGTGCGGATCTCCAGTACGTGTGCGGGCGGGATCCGCGACTGCGGGAACCGACCCTGCACCAGCAGTGTGCGCAGTAGTCGCGGATCGGCGCGGTCGGTCTTGGCGCGCTTCTTCGGGCCCCGCGCTGCGGCGATCTCGGCCGGATCACCCAGATGCACACCCACGCCGGCGGCTGCCAGCTCGTCACACACGTACCGCCACCCGGTGCAGCCCTCCAGCGCGAAATCCGCGTCCCCGTCCGGGCAGTGCTCAGCCAGCCATGCCCGCAACGTCTTCCGCGTCGCCGGGCGGATCTGACCCCAGTGCACCAATCCGTCGTCGTCCACGTAATCGAAGGTGATCTGCTGTCGGTGCACGTCCAAGCCGCCTACTATCGTCATTGGGACCTCCTCGAGCTCCTGAAACAAATCTCTGACGCCCATATCAACGAGCGTCTGAGCCGAGGGGGTCCCCATCACATGTCAGATCATTGCCGAGCTATAGGCCCGGTTCGACCACCTGGCCGGTGCTCCGAAGGCGAGCTGACCCCAAGCCGGTGAGTTCCTACCGGGTGATGCCGTGGATGAAGA
>NZ_JBKQQD010000233.1:0-12864 GCF_052144515.1 Mycobacterium sp.
TCACTTGCCCGGCCCGGGTTCGGCCGATACCACCGGGGGAGCGGCTCAGCGGACAGGTCGAGGCGGTCCAGCTCGACGATCTGGTCCGACTCCCTCCGGCCGAAGTCCGTGGTGCGGCGGTGACCGACGATGAGCACCCTGGCGCCGGTCGCGGTGGCCGCCGGCAGATGGTGAGGGTCCGTGACGATGTCGGCCACCTCGCACAACTGGACGGCTGCGGCGAGGTCGACGTCCGGGGGTAGCAGCACCGCCACCGCGCCGAGCCGCGACAGCGCCGCGATCGCGGTCACGGCGGCGGGGCTGGTGTCCATCAACACACCGACGTGGGCACCCTGACGGATACCGGCGGCGATGAGGCCGCGCACCGCGTCGTCGATGCGGTGATCAACCGCCGCGTTGGTGTGGACCCGATCCTCGAAGAGAAAACATTCTTCCCCGGGCGCTTTGTTCGCCTGTTCGGCCATCAAGCCGCCCAACGACACCCGGGTATGGGGCTGCAGCCCCCCGAGGCGGGCGAGCCGGGGCAGGGTACGCACGGCCTCCCCGGCGATCTCCCTGCCGCTGCGCGCCACCCCCACCGCGGCGTCGGCCAACCCCAGGCTCACACCGATGCCCAGTTCGGCCAGCGCACCCGCCGAGTGACCGATACGCGACGACAGCCCGACCGCGCCATCGATCTCGACGCTTGGGTCAGCCTCCATCGCATGCACGCCCTCCGGCCTGGGCCCTTGACCGTCTTGCCACAGCACCCATTTACCGACGGTGGGCCACGTGTGCGTGGCGGCCGTCGACCCGACAACGAGCCCGAAGTGACCTGCCCGCAATAACACCTCGGACACCTCGGCGCGGGGGGCGGCCCGCCGGATTCCTCGCACGGACGCGGGTTGGCCGATGTCATCGATCTCGCCGATGAAGGCAAGGACCGGACAGGTGATTTCAGCGAGCGTGATCAACGTGCCATCGATCACGGCCCCGCCGGCCATCATGCGGTTATGGACCACGAACTGCCGTAACAGTTCGGCGACCGCGGGACCCGACCATGCCACCCAGCCCTCCACCTCGAGGAAGCGGCGTTGCTGTTCCCTGGGCAGCAACGCCTCTCGGTCATGGAGTTGCCGCAGAAAATCCCATCTCGCCCGGACCGTCTTGATCGGGTCGAGAAGTTGAAACCCGGTACGGGCCATCCATTCGGACACCCAGATACGGTTGAAGACGTGGTCGGCGATCAGTTGGGCGCCGCGGCCCGCCAGGGCCGCGGGAATTCCGAATGGCAGACCGTTGAGCGAATCGACGGCGGCACCGAATGTGATGACGCTGGCCAGGCCCTCGGAACGTCGGTAGGCCGCGGTTTGATAACAGAACATGCCACCCTGCGAGTAGCCCGCCAGATTCACCTTGCGGCCGGTGTGGGCGTGTACCGAGTCGATGACCCGGCTCAGCGCGACGACATGGTCGCTCAACGTGCGTTCGAGCCCACCGGTTTCCCGATCCGGTGAACCGAAGTCCACCACCCACGGGTCCACACCGAGATCATGCAAGACTCCGACCGCACCCTGGTCTCTGGTGACGTCGAACACGTTGGCCGACATCATCATTGGCGGCACAAGTATTACCGGCGGTCGTGACGGATCGTTCGCGCCGTCGGGGAAATACCGTCGGAGCCGGTACATGTCGCAGCGCTCCACGATCTGAAACGGCGACGGACGGGATTCGGTCTGAAAGCCACCGAACCGCAGCACCTCGACACCGTTCTGCACGGTCGCGATCACCCGGTTCGCGGGACCGGTAATCAGGTCGCTACCCCATGTCACCGATACCACACGTCTTTCCGGGATGGTCCGGATCGGACGCCGACCCTTGGAGGCTGGCCAGTGCCGCACTGACGGTGTTGACGGCTGGCAGCCAGCCGTCCGGATCGCAGATTCGTAGCAGCAGGGATGCCGCAGCACCAGGTACCAACGCCCAGTCTATTCCAGCGCGCGCGCAGCCCACCGAGATTCGGTGTAGCGCCGAGAAGCCTTCGGCGCCAAGGAAGTCCAGACGGGTCAGATCAAGGATCAGCCCGCGGCAACGCACCAGGTGGGCGAGTGAATACTCGGTGAGGGTGCGTGCGTTCGTCTGGTCGATGTCGCCGTTGGCGCTGACAATGGCCACCGACGACTTCATCCAGTGAGCAGCCAATCGTGCTAATTGACCCTTGCCCGGCTTGGAGAAAAGCGTAGAGAAGATGGCATCGCCCGGCACGGCGGAAGAGTGCAACAATGTGTCGGTCATGGTGATCCAGTCGTTCGGACGATCACCGGCATGTCAGGCTCGGAGCTAACGCGCTCCTAGGGTTCAGCGGCGTACAGCTAAAACCTGTCCGGACCAGCTGAGATTCTCAGCAGCTATGACACTACACCGGTTGGGCACTTCCGCGCGGGTGTCAGCCCTCGTGCCCAAAATCAGGAAGTGGCCAGCCAACTTCGCCTTAGACCGGCCAGCCAACTTCGCCCTAGGATGGGAGTCATCTCGTGGCGGGTGCGCCCTGGGTATATGGCTGGTCGCCGGTGATGTCGGGCTCCAGCAGGATTATGAAACAGGTACCGGCGATGGTGGAGTTCACCGAGGACACTGATGGCCCGCCGCTGGCGTCGCGGACATCGGAGCAGCTCAGTAGTGATGACGCCGATTTGCGGGCGGCGATCGGCAATCTCGCGGGTCTAGTCGCCGACCATCGCCGCTTGCCCGAGTTGCTGGCGGAGGTAGCGACGTTCGCTGTCCGCGCGATACCGGGAGCCGACGGTGCTGGGGTGACGTTGCTGAATGTCGACCGGGTGGACAACATAGTCGCGGCGTTGGCGGCCAGCGCTCCCTTTGTCGCCGAGATTGACGAAATCCAGTACGTGACCCTCAAGGAAGGGCCCTGCATCACTGCGGCGCTGGAACGTCGCACGGTGCGCTCAGGGTCGTTGGGTGGGGAGAAGATGTGGCCGCGGTTCGGTCCGCGCGTAGGGAGGTTAGGGGTGCACAGTGCGCTGTCGCTACCGCTGTTGCTGCCTGATCGGGTGGTCGGGGCGATCAACGTATATGCCCACGGCAAAGACGTTTTCGATGAGTACGCCGCCGAATTCGGGGAGTTGTTCGCCAAACCAGCGGCTGTCGCCGTGCACAACGCGCAGATCCTCGCCGACGCGCTTGCGCTAACTGTCCAGTTGCAGAGGGCGTTGTCCACCCGCCCGGTGATCGATCAAGCGATTGGCCTCATCCGCGGACGTACCGGGCGCAGCGCCGAGGACGCGTTCACCCAGCTGCGGGCGATGAGCCAATCTGAGCACCGCAAGTTGGCTGATGTGGCCCAACACATGGTCGATGAAGCGGTGCGCCGCGCCCGCGCCCGACCTGCGCCGGAAAGCCCAGCCGGCGTACCGTAACAAGTGAGGAAACAGTCACGAGACGGGTCCTGACTCGCGTCTCGGGGATCCTCACCGCGCACAGCGACCGGCCATGCGCGGCGCCGGCAGGCTCGATCGCGCTCGGGAGCGTGCAGAGGAGCAGTCCTCTCGTGAATTTCACCCCGGCCCTGGCCGCAGACCTGGGCATTCTCACCGTGGCTTTGGATGCGCCCGGCACCGATGTCGCCCACAGTCTGAGCCGGCTCACGGCCAATGCCACCGCCGCAATGCCGACTTTCCTGGGTCTGAGCGTGACCGTCGACGGCAGTGATCCGCGGTTCACGTTCACCACATTCGTCGAGGGTGCCGGGGCGGGTGATGTCCACACCTCGCTGAGGCTCGCGCTGCCAGGTGTCGGTGACATCGGTCTCCCGGCGGTGGTTCTCGTCTTGTACGCGGGGTCGCCGGGAACCTTTGTCGACCTCGCCGCCGACCTCGCGTGGCTCACCGCCCGGCCCCTGAGTGACTTCGTCCTCGATCAGCACCTGCCAGGTCCTGCCGAACGGGGCTCCGCGACAAGCCTTTCCGAGGCGTCTATCATCAACCAGGCCGTCGGAGCCCTAATCGGCCAGGGCTGCACGCCCGAGCAAGCCGAGTGGCATCTCACGACTGAGGGTGCCGTCGCCGGTATTAATCGGCACGCGGTCGGCCTGCGCATCCTGGCCTGGCTCAATGCGCGATAGCCGGTCATCGGGTGTATCGTTAGTCAGGTTGGGAACCCAGCCAGTCCGGGATGAGGTCAGCCGTCCGCCGCTGATCTCGCAGAGTAGCAACTCGCGCCGGACGCACCGGTGACAACCGTCCGTCGGGATCACCTTGAGCGCCCTATCCACCCTTGCAACGTCGCATACCCCACTTGTCGGGCAAGGTCCTTCCGGCCCCGCGCGTTTCGGCATTCTCAGTACGTATCCGCCGACACCATGCGGGCTGGCGACGTTCAGCGCGGCCTTGTCGGAAGGGTTGTGCACGAACGGTTCTGACGTCAGCGTCGTGCGGGTTGCCGCCGGGTCGTTGTCTTCTGACGCTCGGGTGATCGGAGAGCTGGTCAACGGTTCCGCGACATTCGTGGCCGCAACCTCCGAATTGCTGAACGAGAGCGACATTGCGGTCGTGCAGCATGAGTACGGCATCTACGGCGGCGTCGACGGAGACGAGGTGGTGGACATCATCGGCGGGCTGCACATCCCGTCGATCGTGGTCGCCCACACGGTCCTCAAAGAGCCGACCCCGCATCAGCGTTGGGTGCTCGAGACGATCGCGGCGATGGCGGATCAAGTGGTTGTGATGTCGGAGACGGCCAGGCAACGCCTGTGTCTCGGCTTCGACGTCGATCGCCGAAAAGTCACCATGATCCCGCACGGTGCGACCGTCCTGAGAAACACGCCGGTAATGCGTTCGGGCAGACCGACTCTGTTGACCTGGGGTCTGCTGGGGCCGGGGAAAGGCATCGAGCGGGTCATCGAGGCGATGGATTCGCTGCGTGGGCTCCACGGCCGGCCGCGTTACCTGATTGCCGGCCGCACCCACCCAAAGGTTCTGGCCGCCGATGGCGAGGCATACCGCGACGCCCGTGCCGAACAGGCGCGGCGCATCGGCGTGGCGGACTCCGTGTGCTTCGACGCCAGCTACCGCGATGTTTCATCGCTGACTGCGCTGGTTCGGTCCTCGGCCGTGGTCGTCCTGCCCTACGACTCCACGGATCAGGTCACTTCCGGTGTTCTGGTCGACGCCATCGCGAGTGGGCGGCCAGTCGTCGCCACCGCCTTCCCCCACGCCGTCGAACTCCTCGGTAGTGGGGCGGGCATCGTCGTCGATCACGACGATCCCGATGCGCTGGCTTGCGCCCTGCGCCGATTGCTGACCGATCCACGCCTTGCCGGCTCCATGGCCGCGGAGGCCCGCCGGTTGGCACCGGCGATGGCGTGGCCGGTGGTGGCCAATGCCTATCTGGTTCTGGCACAACGGATTCTCGCTAAACGTCGGGCGCTGGTGTGACCGCCACCACGCCGGAGCCGAGATTCGACCACCTGTTGCGATTGACAGACCGTCGCGGCACGTTCGAGCATGCCTGTTTCGCCGAACCCCGGTCCGAGCACGGCTACTGCACCGACGACATGGCCAGGGTTCTCGTCGTCGCCACCCGAGAGCCCAACTCTGGTGGGGAAGTCAACAGGCTTGCGTGCGTGGCTGTGCAGTTCCTGAACGATGCGCAGTCCTACGCCGGTGCCTGCCGAAACCGGATGGACAGCAAGGGCCGTTGGGAGGATGAGCCCTCCCTGGAGGACTGCTGGGGGCGCTGCATCTGGGGACTGGGAACTGCCGCCGCGCATAGTGACGTCTCTCTGGTTCGCCGGTTGGCCGTCATTCAGTTTGAACGCTCCGCTAAGGTGCGATCGCCGTGGCCTCGGGCAATGGCGTTCGCGGCGTTGGGCGCTGCCGAACTCCTCTCCGTCGACCCCGGGCAACCGGCGGCACGCGCACTCCTCGCCGACTACGCCGAGACCGTGGCCAAACCCAACGGCGACGCGTCCTGGCCATGGCCTGAGCCGCGACTCACCTACGCAAATGCGGTTCTCCCCGAGGCGATGATCGCCGCGGGCGTTGCGCTCGACGATTCCACACTGCGGTGCCAGGGTTTGGATCTGTTGGGTTGGCTGGTCGAATACGAAACGGCAGGGGGGCACCTCTCGCCCACTTCCGCTGCGGGCAGAGGGCCGGACGACCTTCGGCCCGCGTTCGATCAGCAGCCGATCGAGGTGTCCACCCTCGCCGACGCGTGCGCGCGTGCCGCTGCCATTGACACCGGGTCGATCTGGCCCGACGGGGTCCTGGCCGCTGCGGCCTGGTTCATGGGTGTCAACGACGCGCAACAGCTCATGTGGGACCCCGAGACCGGCGGCGGATTCGACGGCCTGCGCGTCGATGGGGTTAACCGCAACCAAGGCGCGGAGTCGACACTGGCAGTGCTCTCGACGATGCAGCACGCTCGACGCTTCTCGACTGTGCGGCAATGACTTCCGTGCAGGCTGGGCTCGTCACGCGCAGCCCCCAGCGGCTCGCGGCCAACCCGTCCAGGGTCATCACCCGACTCTTTGTGCCAGGCCAGGAAGGTTTCGAGCACCAAGAGTCCCGCGCAGGAGCGGTGCTGGCGCGGATCCTGGCCCTGGACGAAGGGCAGGTGCGGTCTTCGTTAGACGATGTCGTCACACGCTTCGACGAACGTCACCGCGATCTTGCTGACACCTTCCGCCGGCACGCCCGTGAACTCGCCGATCGGCTGGATCCCGACTGGCAACTCTCCGAGGCACGAAAGTTGTTGCTGGGCGCGGCATTCACCAGCGAATACGCCATTGAAGGTGCGGCGTTGTGCAACCCCAGCATCGTGGCCCATCCCGACCAGGCTGCAACCATCGCAGGCAGCTTGCGATTCGTGATGAGCGTGCGGGGCATTGGCGAGGGGCACCGTTCGTCCATCGGGTTCCGGACCGGCGTCGTCGACGCAGCCGGTGGCATCGCGATCGACGACCCTGCTCCGTTCGCCACCGCCGGATCACCCAAGCCCGCCCTCCTCGGCGCAGCCGTCTTCCGCAGTGAACTCGCCCGGCTCGACGAAGCCGGAGAGGCCGCCAACTACGTCCTCGACCGGCTCGGCGAGAGCTTCACCCGAGCTGCTCTCGATCAACAACTCGCCCAGCTCCAGAAAAATCTGAGCACCCGCGGACACGCCGAGAAGACGATTTCCTCATTCCGTAGCATCGCCGAACGGACCTATGCCGTCGAGTTCTGCGACCGCATAACACTTTCCGAGCGGGTCCTGTGGCCCTCGATGGGCGCAGAGCAGGCCGGCATGGAGGATGCACGCTTCGTCCGTTTCATCGACGACGACGGCTCCATCACGTTCTATGCCACCTACACGGCCTACAGCGGATCCCACATCAGCCAGCAACTCCTCGAGACCACTGATTTCCAGTCCTTCACTTCCGCGCCGATCGTCGGACCGGCCGCTGCCAATAAGGGCCTGGCGCTGTTTCCTCGCCGGATTCACGGTCGCTTCGCCGCCATGTCGAGATCAGATCGCGAGTCGAACACGGTTGCCTACGCCGATCATCTGTCCGTTTGGCCGAGTGCGCTTCCCTGCCAGAGCTCCTCCCGAGCATGGGAGGTGTTACAACTCGGGAACTGCGGTCCGCCCATCGAAACCGACGCCGGGTGGCTGGTGCTCACCCACGGAGTCGGTCCGATGCGCACCTACCGCATCGGGGCGATTCTGCTTGATCTTGACGATCCGACACGGATTATTGGTCAGCTACCGCAACCGCTACTGAGCCCCGCAACTCATGAGCAGGACGGCTACGTGCCCAATGTTGTCTACTCCTGCGGCGCACTAGTCCACGCCGACACCCTGGTGCTGCCGTACGGCATCGCTGACGCCGCCATCGGTGTCGCCACCGTGCCGCTACCCGAGCTCCTTGCAGCTCTGAGCAGCTGAGAACCAAGACATTTCGAGCGGTACCGGCGTACCGAGCTTCGACAAGGCATGCTGCGTGCGCGCCACGTGATGACATGCGGCCTGACTTACGGCCCTTCGGCCCGAAGAGTCGGCGGTGGAAGTTAGCGAAGACGGTGAGTGATGATCAGGGCAGCGGTGCTGACCAGCGCAGCACGGTGCCTCCGCCGGGAGCATCCGCAATGATGAACGCGCCGCCGGCTTGCTGCGCGCGGTGATGCAAGCTGGTCAAGCCATCGCCGGTGATCTCGCCGGGGACGCCTCGACCGTTGTCGACAACCTCGATGCACACGTCGTCCTCGACCTTGACCGTCACCGCAAGTGTGGTCGCGCCAGCATGCCGGACAGCGTTGCTGACCGCATCGCGTACAACGGCTTCGGCGTGATCGGCGAGTGCAGCATCGACAACCGACATTGGGCCCACGAATTGAATGGTGGTACTCAGTTTGGATCCGCAGAACTGCGCGACTGCATCGTCGAGCCGCTGTCGCAGCCGGGTGATGCCCGGCGGTGCACCGTGCAGGTCGAAAATTGCGGTGCGGATTTCCTGAATGACGCCATGAAGATCATCAATGCTGCAGGACAGTCTCTGCTGCACCTCAGTTGATCGCGCCCGCGGAATGGTCCCCTGCAGAGCCAGTCCGACCGCGAAGATCCGCTGGATCACGTGGTCGTGCAGGTCGCGGGCGATCCTGTCGCGGTCAGCGCAAATGTCGAGTTCACGCATCCGGCACTGTGTGGACGCCAGCTGCCAGGCCAGCGCCGCCTGGTCGGTGAATGCGGCCATCATGTCGAGCTGCTCGTCGCTGAACGTCCGGGCGCCGTCACGCCGCACCGCGAGCAACACCCCGGCCACGGTATCAGTGGTGCGCAGCGGAAGCACCAGCGCCGGGCCCGTACGTCGGACGCCGTCGATGGCGACGTCGAAGTTGTTGAGTCGTCGAGGGGTCCGCTCCACGAAGGCCTGCCCGATGGAGGTACCGGCAACGGGGATGGCA
The DNA here is from genome assembly GCF_052144515.1 of Mycobacterium sp. Classification (GTDB taxonomy): domain Bacteria; phylum Actinomycetota; class Actinomycetes; order Mycobacteriales; family Mycobacteriaceae; genus Mycobacterium. Next base: position 8,940 of record NZ_JBKQQD010000233.1, read on the forward strand.
TGGCCCGGCGCCGAGGTCATTGCAGCACCGGCGGTTTCCACGATCATCAGATCGGCCACTTCCGACGTGGGTATGTCGTGGTTGATTGCGATGGCGACCAGTGTGACTTCTGCGCCCGTCAGTTTCAGCGCTTGCTGGGCGATGGGCCGATAACCGGTTGCGGGCATCGGCGCCGGATAGTAGTTCGGTTCCGATGTCACGCGTCGCGTGTCCGCTTTAACAGCAGACATGGTCATACCGATCAATCGGAATGCAGACCCCAACGATCAGCGCGTTCGCGATGGTCACGCGGTTTGTCACGCTCGGCGCCCCAACCGTGTTCACACGCGTCGGTGCCGCAGATGGAATCCTTTGGGAGGTTCCAGGTTCGGTTGCGGATTTCGGGCAGGTCTTGGCCGTGGGTGTTGATGTAGCGGTTGTGTTCGACGAGTTTGCTCGGCCATCGCCTCAGCCAGCGAGGTAAAGTCGAGCGTCTTCACCCGGTTGAGCCAGTACCGCGATCTGGTGTCGGGGCCGAAGTGCCAGTGAATGGCGGCCTGTAGGGATGACTGCGGATCATCAATGGGTTCGGTCCGGGGCAGGTCTATCAGGCAAACGCTGGTGTTGGCAGAGAAAGCGAGTGAAGTGGTCATGGTGACCTCACGTGCAATTGATCACCGGCGTGTGAGGGTTCGGAGTCGATACTCCCTGAGTTAGGCGGCGGACGGCTCAACTCATCCCGGACTGGCTGAAATTCTCAGCACCCTTGACGCTACACCCGTTTGGACAGCAGGCCAACGCCGACGACGCCGATCTACAGGCGGGATCGGCGCGCTAGCGGGCTTGGTGGCTCGACAATGGGCACTGCCCGATCGCTCGATCGTCAACCGAGACAGCGCCAACGGTGTGCTGCTAAGAGCCTGGGAAGGACTAGATTTGAGATGCCCGTCCCCGATGGGTGTAGCGCAGTTATTGCTGAGTCCCTTCAGCCAGTCCGGACAGAGTTTGGCTGTACGCCGCTGGACTTGATGAGCGTCTGCTCGCGCCGCACATTCCGATTTCTACCCGTTGCGGTCAGACAGCATGCACATTCCGCCCATTCCCTCGTTAGCCGGATCGTTAGCCGGATCCGGAGTATCGCCAGTGCCGCGTTCACCCAACCCGTGCCCGTCGGTTTGTGGCTCACTCGACCGACGACCGAGCAAGAAACAACCGCGCCGGTGATACAGGTAATACCCTGTCGCGCACTGAAAGACGCGCCGATCAGCAGGGAAAGGCCTAACCGGCCGGGGCAGTTCGGTGCAGGTGACGGCCCTATTCGTCATCTATCGTTGCCGGTAAACGCCCGGGATGGAGTTCCGGTTCAACGTTAGTTAGAACCCAACCCGGTTGATGAGGAATGCAGGTCTAGCGTTGTGATGCCGTGTCTTCCCGCCAATGCGGCTTGGGGACGATGCGGCCCTCAGATCAATCCGCGTCCGCGAGCACGGGCGACCGCATCGATACTTCACACCCAGCTTCTGGTATGCAACGCTCGGCGCGTCTGACGGGCGCCGCCTACATCCCATAACCCAGGGACTGGGTGGACGTGACACCATTTGGATGCTGTGCAACCGGCTGACGAAGGAGCGGAAATGAAAAAGGACCAAGCAGACCATCTTGAACAGCAACTGATGCAGCCGCTCGCAGGGGCACTCCGCACGAGGCTTGGCGGGGCAGGGGAGGTCCACGTCAACAATGAGCCCCACCTGATGAGCGGTGAAAGGGTCGAGTACGCCACGTGGCTCGAAGTTGTGCTCAAAGATGCACGAACCGAAGTCATCTTTCGGCCCCTGAGCCGCGAAGATTTCTCTGCGATCTGGCAATGGGGAAAGAGCGGCCGATTCATCTTCCCGATTCCACAAAGCGGCGACAATGCCGGCGACAGCGCCCGAACGTCCATTGACGCTGTTGCCGAACGCATCTGCCAAACGGCCAGTATGTGGCATGAGGAACCGCCCGAATCGTTTGGCTGGTCAGTCACCTGAAGGCAAAGTGCTCGGCGACGAATGCCAGGCTAGGATTGCCAAGCTCGCGGAAACTCAATGAAACTTTATGTGCCGCAGTGCTTCTGGCATTCCGCGAGTGGGCGGTCGGGGAAGGCGCCTGGTAAGCGCTGCGGTGCAGCGCACCTTCTCGGGGAATCGAGTTCAGCGCATGCAGGACGTGTACGGCGACTTTGCCTGCGGCGTCGTCATCAAACGCCGAGCACGTCGTCAACGTGTTCTTGACGAGTTCTAGACGCTCTTCGTAGGGCGAGCGAAAGCGCGGTGTTGTGCGGTTAACCATGGTTTTCTCAGTCGAGCCTGTTCGCACGGAAGTGACGTCACTCGACACTGTTGACACTAGCCCGTTTCCCGTTTACCTGGTGGCGGGCGTGTGGGAGGCACCGCGCGACGAACTTAGGTTCAGGAAGGCTCTGTCATGCGGACCTCGAGGTCAACCACGGCGTGTGCGACGACGCTGGTTGCCAGTGCGGCGCGCGGCTGGGTGGCAGGCCCGGTGGTGGTCGAATTATCGATGTCCTCGAGTCGCCGGAGCATGCGCCGAGAAATATCTGCTTGCCCAGGCATGTCGTCAATATCGAAAATCGCTAAAATGCTTTAAATGCCCGGTCGTTAAACGTCACTGTCGTCAGCCCCTAAGGTTGTGATCGCCAGTGGTATACGAAGCGGGCCATTCGATGGGGGACGCTGGTGGCGCGGTCGTCGCCACCGACGAGCTATCGCACGGCTCCGCTTTCAGAGTCCCAGCGTTCTTGCGCGGCCGCTCTCTGTGTGCGGGATTCCCTGTCTTGCAGGCTGATCATGAGTAGGCCATCGACGGTCGAGTCGTCGTCCGGTGCCGCCGCGGCCGTCATGGTGGCATATGCACGGTCCGGGGCGGTGTGGGGCGGGACTACTAGCAGAACGATCCTGTTGCGGTTGAGTCCGAGGGCTTCGACAGTGTTTGGCGGCTGGAGTCGGTATCCGTCGAGTCGTACCGCGTGGCCGCCGGTGGTGAGTTCGGTGGGTGCTTTCGCCCAGTCGGTGAGCTTGTACAGCACGCGGTCGATGGGCCCGAGCCGCACCGAGAGCACCGCGAGCAGATCGGGAAGCTCTGTGGTCAGGTCATCACTGTGCGGCCACCATGCCCCATCGACATACCCGGTTTGGGGCGCCTTGGATTTGAGCCGCAACCGCGGCGTGTGTTCGGGCGGTGTGGGGTGTCGACCCACATCGGTTCGGTCCTGTTGCGGCGCCATGGTGACACTCCTGTCTTGACCACGGTTCGTGCCGGCTTCGGTTGCTGTTTATCCGCGTTCGCGTCGTCCAGAGCGACGGTACTTCCTTGGTGATTATCAGTTTAATTGTGTCTTCCTCGGGTTCATACCACTCCGGGAAAGTGGCTTCAGCGAAACCATCGCCGACATTCGGGACTGGGCTATCTGGGACCAGCCCGCTACGCTGCCACCTGCACCCACCGATGAACGACTTCCATCCGCTGTGCACAAGTCCAGGTCGCCCGTCAGCGTCGGCGTGATTATGGTGCCCGACATTCGGTCTTGGCGCCCGTTCGGTGGCGCTCGCTGCCCGCTGGCGATCTGTATCACCGTCACGGGCTGACCTAAAGGGGTTTGTCAGGTCCGCCGGAGCAGTGAGTTTGTCGTCACGGCCTGGCCGCGCCTTTTCGTGATGGCGAGTCCTGTCAGGTAGGTGGAGGCAAAGATCAGCGCAAACGGAAGCCATGTTCCGAGCACGCTGGAAAACATCTGGAGGTTTCTGTTGATCACGAGCGTTACCGAGGTTGTCCCGAGTTCCGTGGAACTTCGGTGGCGGTCCGGTGAGCATCAGGCTGCGCTCACCTGGTCATTGTGCACGACAGGTTCGGCGGTTTCGCGTTCGAGTGCAGCGCGGACTGTGGGTAG
>NZ_JBKQQD010000234.1:0-7466 GCF_052144515.1 Mycobacterium sp.
GCGTAGATGAAGCGGCCCTGCATCGGCACCCGGGGACTTAGCGCCAGCGGCGAGATCATCCGACCGATCGGCTTCGCCAACGTCAGTATTTGACGGCGCGGATCGTTGTGGCTGAGGGCGGCGTGGCGGCCGAGCAGTTCGACTAGGTCGACGACCGGGACGCCGAGAATCGCACAGGTGAGGCCATCGTCGAGGCTGGCGACCAGCGATGCGATGTAACCCCCGAGGGACATGCCGTTCAACCCGATCTTCGAATCAGGCTCCTGCGACCGGATCCAGGACAGCAGGCGCCGAATGTCCCACACCGCCTGAGCCGCAGCGTGCACGTTGTCGAGCAGGTTCCCACCAGGAAACACTGCGCCCTTCGGAAGCCCGCGCGCACGAGGGCCGTGCATGGGAAGGACGGGAAGCACGACGTTCAGGCCGAGATCTTCGTGCAGCTGCCAGGCCCTAAACAAGGTGAGGTCGAGGGCGGCCCGCCCCATCTGCGCGCCGTGCACACACACCAGCCACGGCCTGGGCTCGCGGTGTCGCAGCATCAACGCGTACACCCGGTCGTTGGCGGTGTAGCCCAGCCACCGTTCCCGGCCCGGTTCGCCGGCATGCGGCTCGTACCTGCTCTCGAAGGACATGCGCTGGTCGCTTCGGCCCCGGCTGTGCACGGGCCTGACGATGACATCGGTCAGCGGCGGGGGCGTCGCGAAGAACCCTTCAGGGTTCTCCAGCCACCCCTTCTGCCCATACAGCTCGAGAGCCGCGATCACGTTACGTTTCACTCGCGCAACTGCATCCGGGTCCGAGCTGACCGGCCGGACCGACCGGAGACCCACCAGCACGATCTCGTCTAAGAACGCTTGCGTCGCAAGCGCAATGGTGGGTCGTGCCACCGGAAGATTGTCGGGCTCACGATCGAGATACCTACCCCAGGACCGAGCGTAGAAGCCGCCGGTCCGCGTGAACGGCCTGAGCGCATTCTGGACCGGACCGGCTCGGCGCGGCCGCTGGTAGGGAACGCCAAGTTGTCGCCCTTTGTCGGCATCGTCTGCCGCGGCAGCCGAGGCGCCTGTCTGCTCGATGTCCTCCATGCACCCGCTACCTCCCCGGACGCGTTCGGGCCGCGAAGTCGAATCGTTCGAGGATTCCTCCGCCTGTTGAGCGTGTCGCCGAGCGGCGTCGGCGGCATCGGCCCCGCTATGACGCTAAGAACCCATCAGTCGGCCGGATAGAGACTTAGGTCCCCGGTGAAGCTCGGCCGCGTTCGTCAGAGAGGGTGAAGCGGATCTCGTTCTAACAACCGGTCTGTCAATGGCGACACAACTTTTATCTAGCTTCTAACGTCTCAAAGAAGACGACATATGAGGGACTCGATACTGCGTCTCGGAATGGTGGGGATCCAGGGCCGGTTTCGCCGCGTTTAGTCGCGTGGCCGCCATCCGTTGACCAGCATGGCGGTGAGCGCGTCGGCCCAAGCGTCGTCCAGTCAAAAGGCTGACGAACCAAGACGGCTGCGGTCCTCGTTGGTCAACGGCATCAAACGTCTCGATGTTCTCTACCACTGACGACCTGGCCGGGCAGCACCTTCGAGGACCTGTCGACGGCTGTGGCTTACCAATTTCGAAGTAGAAGAGATATGAGGGTGCCGCCCCAGCGCCGCGCGGCCAGGTTCCGCAGGATACTCGACGCATCAGTCCACGAGTTCGATTGGGGAGCATTGACCAAGGTAAGTTACCGCTGATCAGATAGCGGGTCGCCGGCAGAGAGGACGCGTCGTGCTGCAGGGAATCGCCCGTCTGGCCATCGCCGCTCCCAAGCGGATCATCGCCGTCGCACTGCTCGTGATGCTCGGCACCGCGATCTTCGGCATCCCCGTCATCAAGAGCCTGTCGGCGGGTGGCTTACAGGACCCGACGTCGCAGTCGTGGCATGCCGGCAGGATCCTGTCGGACAAGTTCGGCCAGGGCGATATGCAGATGCTCGTCGCGGTCACCTGCGAGCGCGGCGCCCAGAGCGACGCCGCGCGCGCCGCCGGGGATGACATCGTCGCCCAGCTGAAGGCCTCGCCCTATGTGAGCGACGTGACTTCAGCCTGGACCGCGCCGCCCTCGGCCGCCCAGGCGCTGATCAGCAAGGACGGCAGGACGGGGTTGATCGTCGCCGGCGTTACCGGGGGTGAAAGCGGTGCGCAGAAGCACGCCAAGACGATCTCGGAGCAGGTGGTGCACGACCGCGACGGCGTCACGGTCAAGGCCGGCGGCGAGGTGATGATCTATGTGCAGGTGAACGGGCAGAGCGAGCGCGACCTACTGCTGATGGAATCGATCGCGATACCCGTGAGTTTCGTCGTGCTGGTCTGGGTGTTCGGCGGCCTGCTGGCCGCGGCGCTGCCGCTGGCGGTCGGCGGGTTCGGGATCCTCGGATCGATGGCGGTGTTGCACGCGATCACCTACGTCACCGACGTGTCGATCTTCGCGTTGAACCTCACCGTGGCGATGGGGCTCGCGCTCGGTATCGACTCTTCCTTGTTGATCATCAGCCGGTTCCGCGACGAACTCGCCGACGGCGCATCGCGCGACGCGGCTCTGATTCGCACGATGGCGACCGCGGGCCGGGCTGTGCTGTTCTCGGCGATGACGGTTGCGCTGTCGATGGTCGCGATGGTGCTGTTCCCGATGTACTTCCTGAAGTCGTTCGCCTATGCCGGCATCGCGGTGGTGGCGTTCGCGGCGTTCGCCGCAATCGTGGTGACCCCGGCCGCGATCGCGTTGCTCGGTGACCGGCTGGATGCCCTCGACGTGCGTCGGTTGACGCGTCGGCTTCTCGGCCGGGCCGAGCCGGTGCGCAAACCGGTCGAGGAGACGTTCTGGTACCGCTCGACGAAATTCGTGATGCGCCGGGCGATTCCGATCGGTGTCGCGATCATCGCGCTGCTGCTCGTGCTCGGCGCGCCGTTCCTCGGGATCAAATGGGGCTTCCCCGACGACCGGGTGCTGCCCGGGTCCCTCTCCGCGCGTCAGGTCGGAGACCAGTTGCGCAGCGACTTCGCCGTCGATTCGGCGACCAACGTCATGATCGTGATTCCGGACGTAGCCGGTGTCACGCCGCCCGAACTCGACCGCTACGCCGCCGAGCTCTCGCGGGTGCCCGACGTGTCGTCGGTGTCCTCACCGGGCGGGACGTTCGTCAACGGCGCGCCGGTCGGACCGCCGTCGGCGGCGACCGGAATCAAGGACGGTAGCGCGCTTCTGACCGTTGGCAGCACCGCGCGGCTGTTCTCACAGGCCTCCGAGACGCAGCTGGACCGGTTGCACGCCGTCGCCACACCGGGCGGCAAGGTCGTGCAATTCACGGGGACCGCCCAGATAAACAGGGACAGTTCCGAATCGGTGACCTCGCGGCTGCCGGTGGTGTTGTCGGTGATCGCCGCGATCACGTTGGTGTTGCTGTTCTTGCTGACCGGCAGCGTGGTGTTGCCGCTGAAGGCGTTGCTGCTCAACGTGTTGTCGTTGACCGCGGCGTTCGGCGCGCTGGTGTGGATCTTCCAGGATGGTCACCTCGGTGCGCTGGGCACCACGCCCACCGGGACGTTGGTGGCCAATATGCCGGTGTTGTTGTTCTGCATCGCTTACGGGTTGTCGATGGACTACGAGGTGTTCCTGGTGTCGCGGATCCGGGAGTACTGGCTGTCGTCCGGGCGAACGCGCGCCGACAACGACGAGAGCGTTGTGCTGGGGCTGGCCCGCATGGGCCGCGTGGTGACGGCGGCGGCGCTGCTGATGTGCATTTCGTTCGCCGCGTTGATGGCCGCGCAGGTGGCGTTTATGCGCATGTTCGGTGTCGGGCTGACGTTGGCAATCCTGGTGGACGCCACACTGGTCCGCATGCTGTTGGTGCCGGCGTTCATGCATGTCCTGGGACGGGTGAATTGGTGGGCGCCCAAGCCGCTGGCCAGGCTGCACGAGCGCTTCGGCATCAGCGAGTCACACGATCTGCCTGAGATTGAGCCGCCTGCCGCGGAGACGGGTCAGCGTGTCGATCTCCGTTCCTGATCCGACCAGGCGGAGGCGCCCGCGGCGTGGTCTCGGCGATCAGCTGGGCGAGGAAATCCTTGACGCCAGGCTGAAGTGACCCGCGAACACACGCTGCGGTAGGCCACCCGCCAAAACAGTCATGTCTCGAATATGACGACATCTGAGGGTCTCAAAACTTCGTGTCGGAGACCGGCACGGCGATATGACGGACATCGTTGAGCAGCAGTGAAACGATACTGACGTGGATGACAGTAGTAGCGGTGCGCCGACAGCGGCGGGACTGCCGTGCTGATCGGTGAGCTCGGCGTACTTCGAAGCAATGAAGGAGCGCGAGAACACCTCCAACCGCGCTGACTCCGGCTGTTCAGCGGCGGCCGGTGGCCGGGGCGAGGCGGGCCATCCCGCGCAGGAGCCACGGTATACGCCTCACGATCACCTCCACGGCGCGGTCCGAGCGGCGCATCGCAGTCCGACGGCCAGGAGTGGGCATTGACGCCAGTTCCGCCTCGGGCGATCCCGCCCGCGCGCCGTCTTGAGTGACCGCCAGGAGTTGCCAGGTGCCGGGCACGCCACGCAGCTCGACGCTGCCGCGGTCCTCGAAGCCCGTGCCCGACCCGACGACCAGGTCACGCACGGTGCGGGAAACGAGGATTTCGCCAGCGCCGGCCTGGCCAAGGATCCGCGCCGCGATGTGAACGGCAAGCCCCCCGATGTCGGTGTCCAGCAGTTCACATTCGCCGGTGTGAATGCCAGCGCGGATCTGGATGCCCAGCGTCTCGGCGTCAGCACGCAGGGCCTCGGCGCAGCGGATGGCCTGCGTCGGACCGTCGAAGGTGGCGAGGTGGCCGTCACCGGTGTTCTTGACCACCGTGCCGCCGAACCGTTGCGTGAGGTCGGCGGTGATCTCACCAAACCGGTGCAGCACCGCGCGCCACCGCTCATCGCCCGCTGCCGCGGCGTGTTGGGTCGAGGCGACCATGTCGGTGAACAACACGGTGCAACACCGCAAGCGTAAGAAAGTCGGGCCTTTCCAGTTCACCATCAGCCAAAGCGGCATCTCGTCGAGCGTCGGTGCCGGGCCGCTGCGCTTCAGTCTCGGGGCGGACGGCAAGGTCCGTCGAACCATCCGCGTTCCGGGCGCGGGAATCTACGACAACAAAGTAGTTGGCGGGCGGGCGCAAAAGCACGGCAGGCCCGAGCACCCTAGTGTGGACCCGCCGCCAGATAGCGCTTTGCGCGTTGCGCAAAGCCCGAAATTCATGAAGTGGTACGAGACCGAGGCGTCCAGAGACTTCCAGTGCTGGCAGGCAGAGACCAGAGACGGGCGGTTTTACATAGCGGGTCGCCGTCCAGGGCAGGAGTGGGACGTGCGTGAGTGCAACTCTGACGGCACCGAGGTTGGGGCACCGATGCTCTGCCGGACCTTTGACGACGTCAAACGCGAGGTCGATGAGCGCGAGACGAACCGCCGCGCCTGACTTTCTCTGTCGTGGACTCGGACGTTGCGCCCATCCACCGACGCCGATCAGGCTGATAGTGGGCGGGCATCTAGATGCTCCGTTGTCGTGCCGTTCGGCGCCGATCAGATCATTAGACGGGGACCGCGGGTCGTTGGCGTGCGAACGAGCCGGCGACCCTTCTGTCACGCGCAAGCAGGTCGACACCCGCGGCTTCGGCCTGTTTGAACATCTGCATGGCTTGCCCAATGGTCAGGTCAGTGTTGGGCTCGGAGTCGCCGGGCTGCGCCTGCCTGGGGAAGAACTCGCGGATGTCGACGTTCGCGGTGCCGTTGCCGCCGGGGGGCGGGGTGACGACGAACACGATCACCCACCCCGGGTAGCGGCGCGTCTTCTGAACGATGTCCCAGTACTTGTCGTTGGGGAGGCAGACCACGGCGTACTCGGCCCGGTCCGGCTTTTGAGCGCGCTCGCTGGCGAACTGCTGATCCTTGAGCAGCATCGGCAGCATGCGCAGTGCCATGAGGCGATCTTCGTCCTCAGCCACGGTGCCACCTGTCCACGATCTGCTCCCAATGGGTGATTAGGTACTCGTATTGTATTTGGAATTCGTAGTCGATGATGCGCTCATCGCCTGGGAAAAGCTCGAACATGCACACACGGTCTTCGGGTTTGTGCTGGTAGAAACGGTGGCGGTGGAGCTCGCTGTCGCTGGTATCGACGCGCTCGAGTTCGAATCGGCCCAGCGGAGATTCCATCCACAGGCTGTAGCAAAAATCCCGGATTTGGCCGCGGAACATAGCGCTTCGTATCGACAATTCGACGCGGATGTCACCCATCGTCCCGAGTTCGAACGTCAAGTGGTCGTGGAACAGATCCCCCAGCGGTTCGTATCCAACCATCGGGGAACAGCCTAGGACGACTCCGTAATTGGCAGGAATTTCCAAGGTCCCGCGAGGGACCTGACGACTAGCGTCACTGCAGGTGGCACTCAAACATCACACAGAACAGATACCCATCGAGCGGCCCGGAGGAAGTATGGGCTGAGTTGGATATGGCCAGGTTGCGCGAGTCTCCCGCCAAGTCGAAAACTGTGTCCATCCCGACCGCCCTCGCGATGACGGGCCTAATGCTGCTCTTCGGTGATGTCGGCGTTGCGATGGCTGACGTACCAATCGGACCAGGTCCGACCAACTACACCGAGCAGCCGCAGCCGCCGCCAGGAACATGCCACTACCGCACCGCCGCCAACGGGGAAACCCTGCCCGACCCGAACTGCACCCCCGGCGCGATCAGCCCGAAGGTCACCCCAGACACCCTCGGTACCACGATCTGCAAGACCGGCTACACCAAGTCGATCCGCCCGCCCGCCTCCATCACCGAGATCGAAAAGCGCGAAAACGCGGCGGCATACGGGTACACCGGCTCGCTGAAAGACGTTGAGTACGACCATCTCGTGCCGCTTGAAGTTGGCGGGGACCCGAACGATCCCCGCAACCTGTGGATCGAGCCCGGCGCATCCCCAAACCCGAAAGACGGCGTCGAATCTAGGCTGCATGAGCTTGTCTGCGAAGGCAGAGTGCCACTCGCTGCGGCGCAGGAGGCCATCGCCACCGATTGGACTACGGCACTTGATGCAGTGCGTGAAGTAGCGTCTCGCTAACTTACTGCGCGTCCAGGGCCTGGTTCAAACGCGGTGCTGTTTACATCGTCGAACAGGCTAATTATCGCGTGCACGATAAGCGTCGCAGCATCTTTGCTGGACAGCGAGGTTGCATGGGGACCGGTGACCGACCAGCGCTACCAGACCGCCACCGAGCTGGCCGACGCCGCACACCACGCCCTTACCGAGGGCCCCCAATCCACGCCCCGGACACCGCCAGTCAATGGTGGGGTGCGCGAGCACAGCCGATTGGAGGAGTATGCGAGGGGTGGGTGACGTCTCGGTGATCGGTTGCGTCGGGTCGTTGATCGTGGCGAC
>NZ_JBKQQD010000235.1:0-3653 GCF_052144515.1 Mycobacterium sp.
CGGCAACTTGGAAGCGGGAATCCGATCTCCTTCGCACCCACGGCGTGTTTACCGCGCTCCCCCGCCCGCTGCAGCCGGCCGGTCTGACCGAATACGACCGATCCGAATATGCAGGGTTACCAGTAAACCGTGATTATTGCATCAGATGCAGGATCGAGCCCGTCCGCCGCCCGAGTTGTCGTGCCGTCGACAAGCCGATGACCAAGGAGAACCGGCGCTCCGGTGCTGCTAACGGGAGCCCCGTTCCTTCTGCAACGGCTTGCCGGCCTCGCTGAATTCGCCGCGCTCCAGCACCGTCACGGCGCCGAGTTGCTTTAGGAACTGCTCTTCCGACGACTTTCCTGTCGCGGCAGCCACGTTGAACCCGGCCGCGGTCAATAACGCAATCGCGATGGAGCCGACACCGCCGGTCGCCCCGGTCACCAGGATCTCGCCCTGATCGGAAGACACCCCGTGCTGCAGCACGCGGCACGCAATGTGGAGCGGATTCTGCGTGCCGCGCGGGACGTCTACGCCGAGTTCGGGCCCGATGCACCTGTCGAGGCCGTCGCCCGTCATGCAGGAGTCGGTGAGCGAACGCTCTACCGCAGGTTTCCGACGAAGGCAGACCTCGTCCGGGCGGCTCTGGATCAAAGCGTTGCCGAGGATCTTACGCCGGCGATCGACGAGGCCCGCCGTGCCGAAGACCCGCTGCGCGGTCTTATTCAACTCACTGAAGCTGCGCTATCGCTGGGAGCCCGCAAACACCACCTGCTGACCGCCGCGCACCGCGCCGGGTCACTAACGTTCGACATCTCGGTTTCGCTCAACGAGGCCCTCGACGACCTTGTCCGTGAATGCCAGCGAGTCGGCCGCGTTCGGGCGGACCTGGTCGTCGACGACGTACCGCGCCTGATGGCGATGCTCTATAGCGTGCTGACGACGATGGATTCGGACACTGATGGTTGGCGACGTTACGTCGCCCTCATTCTCGACGCGATATCGATCGAAGAGGGACGACCGCTTCCCCCGGCGCCTCCTCTTCGCATTTCCGAACCCAGCAACTGGCGGGTGTAAGCGAGTCAGTTGATGGTCACTCCGGCGTCGACCTTGAACTGCAGTCCCGTCACCCATCTGGACTTATCGGAAATCAAAAACAGCACCGCGTTGCTGACATCGACCGGCTCCACGGCCGGCGTCGGCATCGCATTGACGAAGATGGGGATCAGGTCGGGCCGCTCCTCGCCCAGGGCGACGCCGAACGACGGGGGGATCATCCCGGTATGGCAACCCGTGGGAAGCACAGCATTGACACGCACGTTCTGGGCAGCCAGTTCGTTGGCCAACCCCAACGTCAGACCCACGACACCATACTTTGTGGCGGGGTAAGGCGTCTGTAGCGGAAAGCCTTTGATGGCGCCCGCAGAGCTGATGTTCACGAGACTGCCGCCGCCCTGCTCGAGCAAGTGCGGTATCGCGGCCGCGCACGTGTTCCACGTTCCGATGAGATTCACGTCGACCACCGTGCGCCACTGATCGAGAGTTGTCCTGTCCCATGGCGCCGACGTCAACACCCCGGCGTTGGCCACCGCACCGTCCAGCCCGCCAAGCTCGACGACGCTGTCATCGACCGCCCCGCGCAGCTCGGCCTCGTCGCGGACATCGACGACACGACTCACACAGCGGCCGCCGAACTCCGTCACCAGCCGCACCGTTTCTGCGAGGTCATCCTCGGTGGCCAAGGGATAGTCGATCTGCGTTAGGGATTGGCAGATGTCAACCAGGATCAGATCGGCCCCCTCCTCGGCAAGCCGCAGCGCGTGACTGCGGCCCATACCGCGAGCAGCACCGGTGATCAGCACGCGCTTCCCAGCAACGCGCCCCGCCGGTGATGCCGTCACCACACCAGCCCGCGCATCGTCGCGGACTGGGGAACATCCTCCACAGCGATCAGTCCCCGGGGCGCGCGGCACACCCAATCGATCGCGTTGACTACGCGACCCGCCGTCGAGATGCAGCCCGCGTCAGTGGAATCGAGAACCGGATGCGAAACGTGGGTGTTGATCTCCACCCGCGGTTCACCCTCCACGACAACCCGGTGCACGCCGGTGTGACCGTCGGGCGGGAACTCCCAGTCCGGCGCAGCCGCGGAGGTAAGCCTTGTCACGTGCTCGAGAGTGATCACCGGTTGGCCGTCGCGGACACCCTCGGTGGCGAACCGCACCGCGGCCATCTGCCCCGGCTGCACTGTCATCATGGTGCAGTCAATGCGCTCAGGGGTGAACCATCGTTCGCCGCGCTGGCGCACGTCGTCGAGTTTGATGTCGAGATTGTCCGCCAGACTGCGCACCTTACCACCCCACATCGACACGATTACCCCGGGCAGGAACAACATTGTCGGGTCATCCTCCGCCGTCGTTCCGAAAGCCATTGCGGCACCAGTGAACTCGGCATCATCGAAGTTTCCGTAGTCGAAGATCTCCTGAACGGTGATCGAAGAGACCCGGGTAGTCAGACTAACTGCAGAATGCACCAACGTATCGCCAGAAAAACCCGGGTCGATACCGTTGATGTAGAGCGAGGTGTTGCCAGCCTCACAGGCCTGCTCTAACGGCACCCGCAGCCAGTCGTCGGCATGGCGCGGGGTGACCAGCCAAACCATCGACGTGCCTACGACGTTGGTGCCCGCCGCCAGGAACTTGGCCATCTGAACGATCGCCTCCATCGGCCTCGACTCGCCTAGAGACGTATAGACCACGCAATCGGCGCCGAGACCCACCAGGGCGTCGACGTCGTCGGTGGCGATAATCCCGGTCGGCGCGTCCAGCCCACAGAGCTCCCCTGCATCCCGGCCGACCTTCTCAGCGCTAGAGGCATGTACGCCGACCAGTTCCAGGTCCGGTCGACCGATGATCGCTGTCAACGAATGCCGCCCCACGTTGCCGGTGGAGAATTGGATGACTCTGCGCATTGTTATCCTCATCGTTATTCCAATAGCTGCGGATTCGCTTTGGCACAGCCAAGCTGCTCAGTAGTCGGGTATCGGGAGCGGTGAATTGTTCGAGTCGATACCGCCATCAACGTGGAACGTCGCGTTGGTCGCATAACAGTCGCGCGTGCACAGATATACCGTCAGCCGCCCCAGATCCTCGACATCACCCAGGCGATGCAGCGGCGTGGTCTCTTGCATCTTCTCCAGTGACCCAGGCATCAAATCCAGGCTGCTCTGCAGACCGTCGGTGGCAAACGAGCCAAGTGCGATGGCGTTGACGCGAATCTTCGGCGCGGTTCTTGCGCCATCGCACGCGTGAGTGCTTCGAGCCCGCCCTTCGCCACGCAATAGGCGCTCAGCGCGCGAATGCCGAACCGGGCCGAACCCGACGAGATGTTGATGATGGAACCGTGTCCGGCACTGAGCATGTGCGGGGCCGCGAGCTGACTCATGATGAAAGCGGAGGTCACACACCAGTCGAACGTGTGCCGGAAATCTTCGTCGGTGATGTCCAGGAACCGCCCGACCGGAGAGAGCGGGCGCTGGCCCATTCTCCTACGCAGCCTCGGAAGTACTACAGAAACGAGTTCTCACTAGTAAGACCGCGTTCGGGGAATGTCCCGAGCGCGAAGGTCTCGGCGTTGCCCAGACCGGATCCTCCGCCGACGGGATCTTCCACATG
>NZ_JBKQQD010000236.1:0-12883 GCF_052144515.1 Mycobacterium sp.
CGGCTCTGCCGGGCCGCCCTTTCCTGCTTCCAGAAACTTTGAAACTGTATCTGCGCAAGGGTTTTCGCTGACCGTTCACCGATCCACAGAGCCTTCGGCTGCGAATAAAGAATATGCTCACGCTCGCACGCGTCGGCTTCGTCGGCGGCCTGATCACCGGGATATCCCCGTGCATCCTGCCGGTACTGCCGGTGATCTTCTTCTCTGGCGCGCGCAGTGCGGCCGACGCTCCAAGAGCTTCCGGCGCGATGACGGAGCCGACGCCAAGGGATTCCCTCGGCCCCGTTGCCGTCTTAGACGTCCCCAACACGCCGAAACACCCGCTGTCTGAAAGAACGGGCCCCTACCGGGTGATCGCAGGCCTGGTACTGAGCTTCAGCGTGGTCACCCTCGCGGGGACAGCTCTGCTTTCGCTGCTGCACCTACGGCAGGACGCGATTCGCTGGGTGGCGCTGGTGGCGCTCGTCGCGATCGGCCTCGGGCTTATCTTTCCCAGGTTCGAGCAGTTGTTGGAGCGGCCGTTTTCCCGCATCCCACAAAAACACTTCAATACTGACGGCAACGGATTCGGCCTTGGCCTTACGTTGGGCGTCCTCTACGTTCCCTGCGCGGGTCCTGTACTCGCCGCGATCGTCGTGGCCGGCGCCACTTCGACTATCGGCGTCAACACCGTCGTACTCACGGGCGCATTCGCGGTCGGCGCTGCCCTGCCGCTGTTGTTCTTCGCGCTAGCCGGCCGCAAGGTGGCAAAACGGGTGAGCGCGTTCCGCCGTCGTCAGCGCGAGATCCGAATCGCGGCGGGGCTCGTGACAATCCTGCTGGCGGTAGCGCTGGTTTTCAACCTGCCAGCGGTGCTGCAGCGGGCCATTCCCGACTACACGAGCGCATTGCAGAAGAGGGTCGGCGGCGATGACACGGTTCGGGAAAAGCTGAATCTTGGTGGCATCATCAACGACCAGAACGCTGCGCTGTCGAACTGCACCAACGGGGCTCCAAAACTCGAAGACTGCGGTCCCGTACCCGACATCAAGGGGATCACCGGCTGGCTGAACACCCCTGGCGACCAACCGATCGACCTGCGCTCGTTGCGGGGCCGGGTCGTACTGGTCGACTTTTGGGCATATTCCTGCATCAACTGCCAACGTGCCATCCCGCACGTCGTCGGCTGGTACCAGGCCTACAAGGACAGCGGCTTCGCGGTTATCGGTGTCCACACCCCGGAGTACGCGTTTGAACAAGTCCCAACCAACGTGGCGGCCGGCGCTGCCGATCTGGGTATCAGTTATCCCGTCGCGCTGGACAACCACTACTCGACCTGGACGAATTACCGCAACCGGTATTGGCCCGCTGAATATCTAACTGACGCCAACGGCACCGTGCGCCATATCAAGTTCGGCGAAGGCGACTATAACGCCACGGAAAACCTTATAAGGCAGTTGCTGGTCGACGTCAATAGAGGCGCCAAGCTACCACCTCCGGTGGACGGGGCAGACAACACACCCGCCCCAGGTCTCACGCCCGAGACCTACTTCGGCGTGGGCAAGATGGTCAACTTCGCCGGCGCGGGGGTATACGACCAGGGTTCGGCGACGTTCAACTACCCGCCGGCACAGTCCGCCGATACCTTTGCGCTGAGTGGCCCGTGGTCCTTGGACTACCAGGGCGCGACGCCCGGCAGCGGCGATTCCTGCATCAAACTCAACTATCACGCCAAGAACGTCTACATCGTTGTCGGCGGCACCGGAACCGTCACGGTAACGCGGGACGGAAAGTCGACGACACTGCCGGTCAGCGGGCCGCCGACGTCTCACCAAATCGTTGCCGGCGACCGGTTAGCAGCGGGGACGCTCGAGGTGCGCCCCAGCCAAGGGCTTCAGGTGTATTCCTTCACCTACGGCTGATTCGAATTTGCTGAGACCAGTCCAAGAACCTTGCGGCTCCGAATCATTCATGTCAGAGAAAAGCCGGCGGGTAAACCCGTCGCCAGATAAACACCAAGGAGCCCAACGCCATGAAGTTGCACAGCAAGGCGCCCAAAAAAGCAATTACGGCAACCAGTTTCGCGGCAGCCGCCGCCGTAGGTCTTGCGGTGGCAGCAGCCCCGACGGCGGTGGCCAGCCCCGCGACCAATCTGGTAGGCCAGGGATGCACGGCCTACGCACAGCAGGTGCCCACCGGGCCGGGGTCGGTAGCAGGGATGGCGGGCGAACCGGTTGCGGTGGCAGCGTCGAACAATCCGATGCTGACCACGCTGACCTCCGCGCTGTCGGGCAAGCTCAACCCGCAGGTAAACCTCGTTGACACCCTCGACAACGGTCAGTTCACCGTCTTCGCTCCCACAGATCAGGCATTCAGCAAGCTCGACCCGGCGACCCTCGACTCGCTGAAAACCGATGGCCCGCTGCTGAACAAGATCCTCACGTACCACGTTGTCCCCGGGCAGCTCAGCCCGGCCCAAGTCGCCGGCACGCACAACACGGTTCAAGGCGGCCCGCTCACGGTGACCGGTTCGGGCAATAACTTGCGGGTGAACAATGCTTCGGTCGTGTGCGGTGGCGTGCAGACTGCCAACGCGACGGTCTACATGATCGACACCGTGCTGATGCCGCCCATGTAGGCGTTAAAGGCCACCGGCAAAGCATTTTGCGGAGTTGCACTTCGGATCGGATTGGTGGCACAAACCTCGAGCGGAGTATGTGCCAGAATGTCGGAGCATCTCCAATCCGATCCGGAGGTAATCGCCGTGGCCAGTACTGAGGTGGAGCACTTCACCGGCGTCGACACCGCTGAGGTGCCGTCAGCAGCGTGGGGCTGGAGCAGAATCAACCACCGCACCTGGCATGTCGTCGGGCTGATCAGCTTCGTGTTCCTGCTGGCGATGCTGCGTGGCAATCACGTGGGCCATGTCGAGGACTGGTTCCTGCTCGGGTTTGCCGCGTCGGTGCTCTTCTTCCTCGTCCGGGACCTGTGGGGCCGCAGGCGCGGCTGGATCAGGTAGCCGCTACCCGCTCACGGTTTCGTGCGCCGGGTTCGCCCGATGGATGTTCACGTCCCCCGAGCCGCTGCGCACCTCTAGAACGAGGGTTTCGTCGCCTTGCTGGGGGCCGTCCGACGGTTGCAACTTATTGCTGACCACGCCGGATCCGGTGATGATGTCCAGCCGGACGGCGGTACCTTCGGCGACCCCGACCGGGACCTCACCGCTACTGGTGTGAGCCGAGACGCCGCCAACGGCCGCCGCGACATCCACCGATCCGGACGCCGTACGCGCCTTGATACAGCCGCGCAGCCGGTCGATAGTCAGCGAGCCGCTGGCGGCCTTGAACGTCAGATCGCCGTCGAGGTCCCCGATCGTCACGTCGCCCGAAGCTGTTGCAACCGAAGCGTTGCCTTGCGCGGTGCGCACGGCGAACGATCCAGATGCGTTGGCGACCTTGATCTTTCCCGTGACTGAGTCGACTTCGACGTTCC
The DNA here is from genome assembly GCF_052144515.1 of Mycobacterium sp. GTDB lineage: Bacteria > Actinomycetota > Actinomycetes > Mycobacteriales > Mycobacteriaceae > Mycobacterium. The sequence goes on from NZ_JBKQQD010000236.1 coordinate 3,472, forward strand.
CAGTGGCCGATGCACGCGCCGAAGGTGAATTCGCCGACTTCAAGGTTCCCAAACCATCGCGGCCGCGCGACGTTTCGCCCGAAGCTCACCCCTGTCGGACTACCAATTCAGCAACGCCACCGCAGATGCAGTGGCGGACGAAAAGGAGCAGCTACTGTGACGACCACCGATAACTCCCTGTCCGGAAAGGTCGCCTACGTCACCGGCGCCGCACGCGGCCAGGGCCGTTCACACTGCGTGCGATTGGCGCGCGCGGGCGCCGACATCGTCGCCATCGACGCGTGCGGAGCGATCGACGAGCACAACACCTATCCGCCGTCGACACCCGAAGACCTCGCCGAAACGATACGGCTCGTGGAGAACGAAGGGCGAAAGATCCTCGCGCACCACACCGATGTTCGCGACCTCGCCGGGCAGCAGAAGGTCATCGACGACGCGATCGAACAATTCGGACGGCTCGACATCGTTGTAGCCAACGCAGCAATCATGAATTACGAACGGGTCTGGGAACTCTCGGCCAACCAATGGCAGCAGACCATCGACACCAACCTCACCGGGGTATGGAACACAATGAAAGCAGCGGTACCGGCGATGATCGCAGCCGGCAACGGCGGATCCATCATCATCATCAGCTCGGCCGCAGGCATCAAGGCGGTCCCCGCGTTAGGACACTACTGCGCAAGCAAATTCGGGGTAGTGGGCCTCACCAACGCGCTTGCGGTCGAAGTCGGCGAATTCGGAATCCGCGTCAATACCGTCCACCCCTACGGCACCGACACCCCCATGGGCAATGACACATCGATATTCCAGATCCTGTCCGAACACCCCACCTACGCCTTCAGCTACACACCCGGGGCACTGCCCTCCGACTCGCTCACCGACCCCAATTCGGTCTCCGACGTAGTCTTGTGGCTGGCCGGCGACGCATCATCACTGGTGACCGCGGCGCAGATTCCGGCCGACAAGGGTTACCTCAAGATCTGACTACCTCGGTGCGCAGCGCCGGTAGTGGCCGCCCCGGGAATTCAGACGACTTCGACGTCGAAGGAGCGCGATCTAGTGAACCAGTTCTCGGGGTCCGGCCGGGTTCAGCGCCGCACACGTTGGTACCAGGCGGTCGCGAGTGCGCCGACCATCACCACCACCAACGCCACCGCCCAGGGCCATGCGCCGTGCTGGTGGACCCAGCCGGCCACGGCACCCTGCAGGCGGCCGGCCGCGGTGATCAGCGCGTCCGGCGGGCTCGCCCGGGTCGCACTGAACAGCCGCAGCTCGTAGACGCCGTAGTAGGCGACATACAGCCCGGCCAGCACGAGCAACGCGCCACTGATCCGGTTCACGAACGGCACGATTCGGCGTAACCGTTCGACCGCCGCTGAGCTCGCGGTCGCGGCCGCGAGGGCAAGGACGCCGACGACCAGGGTCAGGCCGGCCACGTAGGCGAGGTAGATCGACACGCCCGTGAGGACCGAACCACTGCGCAGGCCGGCGGCGGTGACCGCCAGAAACGGTCCGATGGTGCACGACAGCGAGGCGATCGCATAGCTCACGCCATAGCCGAACATCGACCACAGTCGAGCCGTCGGGGCCCATCGCGGGCCCAGCGGTCGTAGCGTCAGCGCCGTGAACTCTCGACCCGACAACAGCCAAACCCCGAGCGCGACCAGCACCACGCCGATCACCACCGTGCCGTACGGCAGGTAGCGCTGCACCGTCGAGGCAGCCGAAATAGTCAGCGCCCCAAACAATCCGAATACCGCCATAAAGCCGAGCGCCATACCGACGGTGGCCGCCAGCGCGCGGCCGACTGCCGTCCATTCGCCGGACGTGGCCTCATGGGGCTGCCCGCGTACCACCAGAAGCAGGTACGCGGGCAGCATGGCGAACCCGCAGGGGTTAAGGGCCGCCACGAGTCCGGCGGCAAAGGCCAGACCGACAAGACCCTGGTTCACGGGGTTAGCGCAGCTTAGTGCAGCACAGCCACCCGGCCGGCGAGCTCGGCCTGGGGCATCGCCGCGGTGGGGTTGTTGACGAAGGTCGAGCTGCCGTCGGCGCGGTAGAACACCCACGCCGGCTGCCAGGGCACGTTGTAGCGGGCCCAGATCGAGCCGTCGGTGTCATTGAGGTTGGTGAAGTTCAGGTTGTACTTGGAAACGAAGTTCTGCATCGCCCCGACATCCGAGTGCGCCGCGATGCCGACGAAGGTGACGCCCGGGTTGGCCGCCGCCACCTGGCTCAACCCGGGAGCTTCGGCATTGCAAAACGGGCACCACGGCGTCCAGAACCACAACACCGCCGGCTTACCCTGCAGGCTGCCCCCATTGAAGGGAGCACCGCTGATGGTGGTTCCGGTGAACTGCAGACGCTCGTCGGCCGCCGCCGAGCGCGGCGCATCGGCGAGCCCAAAGATCAAAACGGCCGCGAAAACGGCCGCGATAAACAGCCTGAGCGGCGAAAACAGGCGAATCATGATGCCCCCTAAGTTGCTGGTCTTACAGGTAAGAGACGTGCCAGCCGCCGCTGGGGTTCATCGGGCCGGTCTTCACCCGCCTGCTCACCCGCCTTGGGAAGCCAGCTGTCCGCAGGCGGCGCTGATCTCGCGGCCGCGGGTGTCTCGCACCGTGCAGGACACCCCTTTCGACCGAACCCTTCGGACGAACTCCCGCTCGACCGCCTTGGGGCTGGCATCCCAAGCACTGCCCGGCGTCGGGTTGAGCGGGATCAGGTTCACATGCACCAGCGGCCCGAGAGCGCCATGCAGCCGTTTGCCCAGTAGGTCGGCCCGCCACGGTTGATCGTTGACGTCGCGGATCAGTGCGTACTCGACCGACACCCGCCGGCCGGTCACTTCGGCGTAGTACTGGGCGGCGTCCAGGGCTTCGCTGATCTTCCAGCGATTGTTGACCGGAACCAGCGTGTCGCGCAGTTCGTCGTCGGGGGCATGCAGCGACAACGCCAACGTCACCCCGAGCCGTTCGTCGGCGAGCTTGCGGATCGCCGGTGCCAGACCCACCGTCGACACCGTGACCGAGCGGGCCGAAACACCGAAACCGGACGGCTCGGTGATACGCCGCACGGCGGCCAGGACCCTGGCATAGTTGGCCAGCGGCTCCCCCATGCCCATGAAAACCACATTCGAGAGACGGTCACCGAAGTCGTCGCGCAGCGCCGCGGCGGCGGCCCGCACCTGCTCGAGGATCTCCGCGGTCGACAGGTTGCGGCGCAATCCGCCCTGGCCGGTGGCGCAGAATGGACACGCCATGCCACAGCCGGCCTGCGATGAGATGCAGATCGTGTTGCGTTGCGGGTAGCGCATCAGCACCGACTCAAAGGTGGTGCCGTCGACGGCGCGCCACAGCGTCTTTCGAGTCTGGCCGGCATCGCAGGTGACTTCGGTGGCCGCGGTGAGCAGCGTCGGGAACATGGTCTCGGCGATCAGGTCGCGCGCGGCCGCCGGAAGGTCGGTCATTTGCCGGGGGTCGGCGATCAACCTGCCGTAGTACTGGTGCGCGAGCTGCTTGGCCCGAAATGCCGGCAAGCCCAGCTCCGCGACGGCCGCGGCGCGGCCGGCCGCGTCGAGGTCGGCCAGGTGCCGCGGCGGGTGCGCGGCGCGCGGCGCGTCGAACATCAACTCTTGGACCATGACGTATCCAGTATCGGCCTTCTCAGGCCGGCAGCAATGTGAACACCGTCCATGCCGCCACCGCCGACGGGAGGACTCCGTCGAGCCGGTCCATCAGGCCACCATGGCCGGGAAGCAGCCGGCCCATGTCCTTGATGCCGAGATCGCGCTTGACCTGGGATTCCACCAGGTCGCCCAGCGAGCAGGTCAAAACCAGCACAAATCCCAGCAGGGCGCCCTCCCACGGCGGTCTGTGAGCCAGGAAGGTCGCGGTCAAGAACGCCGCGGTGATCCCGCAGACCAACGAACCGGCGAATCCCTCCCACGACTTCTTCGGGCTGATCGTGGGAACCAGCGGATGCTTGCCGAACAGCACCCCCACGGCGTAGCCGCCCACGTCGGAGGCGACGACCGTGATCATCAAGCAGAACACCCGCCCGGCACCTTGCTGCGGGTGGTAGACGAGCAACGCGCCGAAGGAGGCGAACAGCGGGACCCACACGGTCAGGAAGATGGTGGCCGACGCGTCGCGCAGGTAATTCGACGGGGGCGGCGGGCCGGCGTCCGGATCGTGGTGCCTGCTTTGGTCGTGCATGAACAGCCGCCAGAACATGCAGACGACCACCGTGGCGCCGAAACCGGCCAACGCGCCGCGGGCACCATATGGCCAGGTCAGCCAAACGGTGACCTGCCCACCGACCAGCAGTGGGATGACCGGGATGACGTATCCGGCTTCACGCAGCCGCCGCACCACCTCATGGCTGGCGACGAGAATTGCCCCCGAACACAGGATCACCCATCCGTGCGGAGCGAATACCAGCGTCGCGATGAGGACGGCACCGATCGAGACGCCCACCGCGATCGCGGCGGGCAGATCGCGTCCCGCCCGGGAGGTTTTCTTGGCAGCCGGCTCGTCGGGCGGGGTGCCTGCGTCGGCATCGGTCGTTGCCACGGAATCGGTTGCTGAGCGGCCGCTAGACCTCCAGCAGCTCGCCTTCTTTGTGTTTGACGAGCTCATCGATGTGAGTGACGTACTGGTGGGTGGTCTTGTCCAGGTCCTTCTCGGCGCGGGCGACCTCGTCCTCGCCGGCTTCGCCGTCCTTGCGGATGCGATGCAGTTCCTCCATCGCTTTGCGACGAATGTTGCGCACCGAGACCCGGGCTTCCTCCCCCTTGTGCTTGGCCTGCTTGACCAGCTCGCGCCGACGTTCCTCGGTCAGCTGCGGTACGGCCACGCGGATCAGGGTGCCATCGTTGGTGGGATTCACCCCGAGCTCGGAGTTGCGAATGGCCGTCTCGATGGCGTGCAACTGATTGGCTTCGTACGGCTTGATCACGACAAGCCGCGCCTCGGGAACATTGATGCTGGCCAGCTGGGTTATCGGGGTGTTCGTGCCGTAATAGTCGATGACGATCCGGGAGAACATGCTGGGGTTCGCGCGCCCGGTCCGGATCGTGGACAAATCGTCACGGGCCACCGAGACGGCCTTTTCCATTTTCTCTTCCGCATCGAAGAGCGCCTCGTCGATCATTTGTGCCGCTCCTCCTCATCGCTTCGCTCTGCATCGTCGCCGGCACGGATCATTTGCGCTGCTCCTTCTCATCGTGCACTCTGCATGGTCGCAAGCGCGGATCATCCCCTCAGGTCGTTACCAGCGTTCCGATCTTCTCACCGGCGACCGCGCGGGCGATATTGCCACTGGTCAGCAGGTTGAACACCAGGATCGGCATGCCATTGTCCATGCACAGGCTGAACGCGGTGGCATCGGCCACCCGCAACCCGCGGTCGATCACTTCGCGATGACTGATCACGGTGAGCAACTCGGCCTGCGGGTTCTCCCTCGGATCCGCGGTGAACACGCCGTCGACCGCCTTGGCCATCAGAACCACGTCCGCGCCGATCTCCAGGGCCCGCTGGGCCGCCGTCGTGTCGGTGGAGAAGTAGGGCAGCCCCATGCCGGCTCCGAAGATCACCACCCGGCCCTTCTCCAGGTGGCGGACCGCTCGCAGCGGGATGTAGGGCTCGGCCACCTGTCCCATGGTGATCGCGGTCTGCACCCTGGTGGCGATGCCTTCCTTCTCGAGGAAGTCCTGCAGCGCAAGACTGTTCATGACGGTGCCGAGCATGCCCATGTAGTCCGAACGCGTGCGCTCCATGCCGCGCTGCTGCAGCTGTGCGCCGCGGAAGAAGTTGCCGCCACCGATCACCACCGCGACCTGAACGCCGTCGCGGACTACCTCGGCGATCTGGCGGGCCACCTGCGCCACCACGTCGGGATCCAGCCCGACCTGGCCGCCGCCGAACATCTCGCCGCCGAGCTTGAGCAACACCCTCGAATACTTGCTTCCCGGTGCGCCGTTGGCGCTCGTCGGCTCAGGCTCCGCCATCAGACTCCTCGCATGACAGTGCCATCCCGGCGACCACTCGGGACGGCATCTCCATCCTGCCTCATCGCTGCTGGGTGACGTGGGCGGGGTGCCTCATCTGCGCACATGGCGAGCCGGGTCGTGTTTTGGGGGATGTTTGAGCGGCGGGCGGCGCGGGAATCCGCACCAACGCGACGGGCCCAACGCGGTCTTAAGAATCAGGACCCGGGCCTCGTCGCATCGAGCTGAATGGCTCAAACCACGTACGCCACTGGGGAGGAACTGATTCATGGCGGACAACAAGAGCGGACCTGCTGAAGCAGTAAAGGGCGCCGTCGAAGGCGTCAAGGGCGCGGTCAAGGAGGCCGTCGGTGCGGTGACTGGTCGCGATGACCTCACTCGCGAGGGCCAGGCCCAGCAGGACAAGGGCGAAGCGCAGCGCAACGCGGGCAAGAAGGAAGCCGAAGCTGAGGCGGCCCGCGGAGCTGCCAAGGCCGCCGAGGAGCGCCAGAAGTCCAACCAATAAGCCTGATGGAAGGATGGGTCCGGCCCGGAACACGGGCCGGACCCATCAAACTTTCTGGCAGCCATATTTCCGGGCCAGTCGTCGATTCTGAACGCGTTAGACAAATTTGGAATAGTTCCGGGCCAAACCGGTAGCCAGCGACAATGCTGGCGGCATCTCCTCGGATGTCCACTCACACGGTTTGGGAGCTGTTCTGTTGGATGTGCTACTACTCACCAATGGGGACGACTTCGAATCGGCGCTGCCAAACCTGAATTCATTCGCGGAGTCGATCCGCAACGCCCCTCTGACCGACCTCACCGACGGGTACTACGTCGGCTCCCACGTTGCGATCATCGACGCGCGCACCGACCTCGCGGCAGCTCGCCGGGCGTGCCGGCGACTGACGGCCACCGCGCCGGGCGTCGCGGTGGTGGCCGTCGTCGCGCCGGCCGATTTCGTGGCGGTGGACGTCGACTGGCATTTCGACGATGTGATGCTGCCCGCCGCCGGAGCGGCCGAGTTGCAGGCGCGGTTGCGGCTGGCGATCACGCGTCGGCGCAGCGCGCTGGAGGGCACCCTGAAATTCGGTGACCTCATGCTGCACCCAGCCAGTTACACCGGATCGCTGGCAGGCAAGGATCTGAACCTGACACCCACCGAGTTCAAGTTGTTGACTTTCCTTGTGCAGCATGCCGGTCGGGCGTTCAGCCGTACCCGGCTGATGCATGAGGTGTGGGGTTATGACACCAACGGTCGCGTTCGTACCGTCGATGTTCACGTGCGACGACTTCGGGCCAAGCTTGGAACTGAGTACGAATCGATGGTGGACACCGTCCGCGGTGTGGGCTACATGGCGGTGACGCCACCGCAACCGCAATGGATCATCAGCGAGTCGACACCAAGCCCCGTCTGGACGCCACCGGACTCGATCGCCCAATAACGGGGCATTCGAAAAACGTTCTCCTACAAAATCTTTCGCGACTTGATCACGCGAAGATCGGGAGTGCGCGCTTGCGCGCCAGCGCATCCATCCCCTGTTGAATGCTGTCTTGGACCTCGCGGTACTTGCGGTCGACGTAGCCATCGGGGCCATCGTCGGCTGCGCGGGCCGGATCGTGATCCAGCTCGATGACGGGCATGAACCTGGTCCTGATCTTGGCCGGCAACGGCAGCTGCGGGAGAGCCGCCGGCGCGATCCCCCACGGCAGCGAGATCGCCAACGGGAAAACCTTGAGCCGCAGCAGTCGGTCGAGCCGCAAGAACCGCGCCAGGCCGTCGCCGCGTATCAGCACCGGCATGGCATCGGCGCCGCCGACGGTCGCAATCGGCACTATCGGCACCCCAGCTTGAATCGCCATCTTCACGAAGCCCTTTCGGCCGGCAAGGTTGGCACGGTCACGCTCGGTCCACGGACGCAGCGAATCCACCTCGCCACCGGGCCACAGCGCCACGTCGCGCCCTTCGGCCAGTGCGGTGGCGATGGCATCCGGGGCCGCCGGAAGCACGCCCATCGACCGGAAGTACCGTCCGATGCCCGGAATCGCCATCAACGCGTCGTGCGCCGTTCCGTGCAGCACGCGGTCCGGGCCGAAGCGGCGCCACCATTGCAGGCCCACGGTCCACGCGTCCCACACGAAGGGAGCGCCCGAGTGAATGCCGATCAACAGCGCCGGCGGCTCGGGAATGTTCTCCCAGCCGTCGATCTCCATACGGAACCAATAGTCGACCAGCACATTCCAGAAGAACTTCTGCCGCTGCAGTGTGGTCTCGTCCTGGCCCTCTGGTGTCGTGAGTCATTAATTCACCTGTAGTGTTTTAGACTTGGTGGATGCCGAGTCCTTTCGCTGCTGTGGTGACGTTGACCGACGATGAGCATGCCCAGTTGGTGACGTGGTCACGGCGGTCGAAGAGTGCGAATGCGTTGGCCATGCGGTCGCGGATTGTGCTGGCTGCCGCCGATGGGCTGGGGAACACTGCGATCGCCGACAAGCTCGATATTCATGTCAGCAGCGCCCGAAAATGGAGGTCGCGGTTTGTGGCCGACCGGCTCGAGGGCCTGTTGGATGAGCCGCGGCCGGGTCGGCCGCGCACGGTGTGCGATGACCAGGTCGAGGCGGTGATCACCCGTACCCTGGAGACCACTCCGAGCGGTGCCACGCATTGGTCCACCCGATCGTTGGCCGCCGAGTTGGGGATGAGCCAGTCGGCGGTGTCGCGGATCTGGCGGGCGTTCGGATTGGCGCCGCACAAACAGGATTCGTGGAAACTGTCCAAGGATCCGCTGTTTGTGGACAAGGTCCGCGACGTGGTCGGGCTGTACTTGAAGCCACCCGAGCGGGCGTTGGTGCTCTGTGTGGACGAAAAGACCCAGATCCAGGCGCTGAATCGGACCCAGCCGGTGTTTCCGATGCTGCCGGGCACGCCGGCGCGCGCCAGCCACGACTACGTGCGCCACGGCACCTCCAGCCTCTACGCCGCACTCGACCTAACCACTGGCAAGGTCATCGGCGCGCTGCATGGTCGCCACCGCGCCCAGGAGTTTCTGGCGTTCCTGAAAACCATCGACACCAACGTGCCCGCCGACCTCGACGTACACCTGGTCTTGGACAACGCCTCCACTCACAAGACCCCCGCTGTACGGCGCTGGCTCACAGCACATCCCAGATTCGTTGTGCACTTCACCCCGACCAGCGCCTCCTGGCTCAACCTGGTCGAACGATGGTTCGCCGAACTGACCACCAAGAAACTGCGCCGCGGCACCCACACCTCAGTGCGTCAACTCAACGCCGACATCCGAGCCTGGATCGACACCTGGAACGACAATCCCCGCCCCTACGTCTGGACCAAGACCGCCGACCAAATCCTGGCCAGCATCGGCAACTACTGCACCCGAATTAACGACTCACGACACTAGG